>QCFI01000001.1 GCA_003280295.1 Prochlorococcus sp. AG-363-C20
TGGATATACTCTCTCTCCACTTTTGTGGAAGAAGGTGGCTTGGGGCTTGTCTGCTGGTCGGGTTCAGTCAGTAGCAGTTAGATTGCTAGTACAAAGAGAACGAGCACGGAGGGCTTTTAGGAGTGGGAGCTATTGGGATTTAAAAGCCAATCTTGAGCAGAAAGGGAGTCATTTTGAAGCAAGACTTATCAAGCTTTCTGGTCAAAAGATTGCCAATGGAAATGATTTTGACGAATCAACCGGGAAATTAAAGATAGGTGCCAATGCCCGACTGATAACTGAAAAAGAGGCAAGAAATCTTGCCGATGATCTGCGTAATGCAGATTGGAAGGTTAAGGCTGTTGAAGAAAAACCTACTGTCAGAAAACCTGTTCCTCCTTTTACGACAAGCACACTTCAACAGGAGGCAAATCGCAAGTTGAGGCTTTCGGCTAGGGAGACTATGCGTTGTGCACAAGGTTTATATGAGCGGGGGTTTATTACTTATATGCGGACTGATTCGGTTCATTTATCTTCTCAGGCAATAGAGGCTTCACGTAAATGTGTTGAGACTCGTTATGGACAGGAATACTTAAGTGAGAACGTTAGACAATTCAGAACGAAATCTCGTAATGCGCAGGAGGCTCATGAGGCTATTAGGCCAGCAGGAGAAAGTTTTAGGGCTCCTAATGAAATAGGTCTTGATGGACGTGATCTGTCTTTATATGAGCTCATTTGGAAACGCACGGTTGCTAGTCAGATGGCAGAGGCACGTTTGACAATGCTTTCTATTGATTTAACAGTTGAAGAGGCTTCTTTTCGAGCAAATGGTAAAAGGATTGATTTCCCAGGATTTTTTCGTGCATATGTAGAAGGAAATGATGATCCTGAAGCAGCATTAGAAGGTCAGGAGGTTTTGCTTCCAGTATTGGATGTTGGAGACTCTCCTAAGCCAAAGGATTTAGAAGCTTTAGGGCACCAGACACAACCGCCTGCTCGTTATAGCGAAGCCTCTTTAGTCAAAATGCTTGAGAAAGAAGGTATAGGAAGACCTTCGACATATGCAAGCATAATTGGAACGATTGTTGATCGTGGGTATTCAACACTCGAGGGCAATTCATTAATTCCAAGCTTTACTGCATTTGCTGTAACAGCTCTTTTGGAAGAGCATTTCCCAGATTTAGTTGATACAAGCTTTACAGCACGCATGGAGTCGACTTTAGATGAGATATCTACTGGAAAAGTTCAGTGGATTCCATACTTGGAGAATTTTTATAAGGGTAATGAAGGGTTGGAAACACAGGTTACTCAGAGAGAGGACGATATTGATCCAGGTTTATCAAGAACTATTGATTTAGAAGGCCTTCCTTGTTTAGTTCGAATTGGCCGTTTTGGTGCATATCTTGAATCAAAGCGAGTTGGTGAGGATGGTGAAGAAGAGTTGATAAAAGCAACACTTCCTCAAGGACTTACGCCTGGTGAACTGGATGAAGAGAAAGTTGAACTTCTTCTAAAGCAGAAAACAGAAGGGCCTGAGGCTCTTGGGATAGACCCTGAAACCGAAGAAGAAATATATCTGCTTTTTGGGCAGTATGGTCCTTATGTTCAAAGGGGTCAGGTTAGTGAGGAAAACCCCAAGCCAAAACGTGCTTCTTTGCTTAAAGGAGTTAAGCCCGAGGACTTGTCCCTTGAAGAGGCAATTGGTCTTCTTAGGCTTCCTCGCTTATTGGGTGACCATCCCGATGGAGGAAGAATTCAGGCTGGTTTAGGTCGTTTTGGACCCTATGTTGTTTGGAACAAAGGCAAGGGGGAGAAAGACTATCGCTCCATTAAGGGAGAAGATGATGTTCTTGTTGTTGATTTGGCTAGAGCACTTGAATTATTGGCAATACCTAAACGTGGAAGGGGTGGGAGAACAGCGCTGAAGGATCTTGGGATGCCCAAAGGAAGTGATGAAAAGATTCAAGTGTTCGATGGCCCCTATGGGCTTTATGTGAAGCAAGGGAAGATCAATGCTTCACTTCCAGAAGGGAAAGGCGCAGAGGACATTACTCTTGAGGAAGCAGCGGAATTATTAGTAGCAAAGGCTGCTAGCAAGAAATCTAGTAGAAAGAAAACCAAAGCTAAGACAGCTTCTAAGTCTGCATCAAAATCCTCGACTAAATCCACCTCAAAGGCAGCTTCTAAGTCTGCATCAAAATCCTCGACTAAATCCACCTCAAAGGCCGCTAATAAGGCTGTAAACAGTCAAACTCGTTCGACAACAAAGTCAGGGAGGTTGCGAGCTAGTGCAGTCAAGGTAATCAAAATTGGGAATGTTTGATGTTTACTTTGAAATCATCTTTCTTAGTAAGAATTTCGAAATCCTTCTTTCTTCCACTTCTTTTGTTATTAACTCAGTCTTGTTCAAATAAACCAATAGGGCAGGAGCTTTCGGAAAGTTTTGATTTTCCAGTTGAGAAGGAACCTGCAAAAGATTCAAATTCAAGGATAGTTAAACCTTATTCTTCAGCTCCTCTGAAACAAAAAGATGATAGAGCTTCATCAGAATCCGCAAGTTTCAATGAGGAAGTAATTAGCAAATCTAATTCTTCACTTAAGCTCGTTAGGAAACAAGTTAGACGTCAGAAAAAAAATCCAATTTTTACTCCTCAGCCATATCGCATAACCATAAAACTTTCAGCAACAAACCCTTCAGCTCCAGCAGAAACAGTAACTAAGGCATTAAGAACAGCTGGAGTGATATTTGAGGTGGAGATGATTGAACGTATTGAGGATTCTTTGCCTAAAGCAGCAAGGCCTTTGAGAAAAAAACGATGATTAGATTTTTTAAGATAAACAAAAGAAAATCGTCGAGATCTTTTGGACCAATTAGCCGTTCGAAAGCTCTCAAGATGATGGAGGCTTCCTATTTGGCAGCTTCTTCGGCATTGCTATGGATTGCCCTTTATTATTTACCAATTGGGGGTGCTCTTTTTAGGCTTGCATTGCCATTGCCGTTAGCACTCTTACAAGTTCGACGTGGCTTTAGAACAGGTTTTGAGGGGGTTTCCCTTGCGGTTTTGCTTTTATCGGCGCTGATGGGACCAGTTCGCGGACCTTTGGTTCTCTTTCCTTATGGCTTGCTTGCCTTATGGCTTGGTTGGAGTTGGCATCGTGGATTGAGTTGGTGGGTTAGTTGGGGTTGTGGAGTATTTCTAGGAACCTTTGGTTTCTTCGTTCGGGTTTTAATTCTTTCTTTTTTGGTAGGGGAAAATCTTTGGGTAGTGATTACGCGTGCAGGATCGGTTTTGATTGAACGTTTGGTTGAATTGTTCAGTCTCCAACTCGTCCCAGAACTTTCTCAGGTCCAGATTGCTGCTTTTTTTCTTGTTGTTGTTCAGGAAATGATTTATGTGTTAACTCTGCATGCATTGGCTTATTGGATTTTTCCTCGTTTGCAGGCATCTATACCTGAACCACCAACTTTATTAAATGGTCTTTTTGCTCTTGAATCTCTTTGAGCCTGGGAAAAGCAATGACTCTTTTTTTGAACTCCCTCCTGGGTGTAAGGCTTTTGGGGTTGGAGCATCTTCAATGCGTAGTCAAAATTGGCTTGAAAGTTGGGTAAAAAATTTCCAAGATTGTGCTGCATTATTGGTCTTAGCAGGGTCTCGTACTGCTGAAGTGGAAGGTATCTCAGCGGCTGGTGCTACTTCAGATGCTCGTCGCTATACAGCTATAGCAGATGCAGAACTTCTTTTGAATGGGCCACTTGGTCCAAACCATTGGCCTTTACCTCCTCTTGCTGCTGGTGTTTCTCCCGCATTGATTAGTTATGTCGCTTCACGCTTTGTTGGTATGAACCCGCTGGTTTTGGCAGTGGGATTACATCACATGCCTTCATTCCCACATCTTCGCCTTGAACTGCCTTCATGTGGACCTGCTGCTTGTTTGAGTACAGGGGATGCTATGCAATTTGTTCGAGTTCAATATCTTTGGGACAAAGGATACTCAATGGGTCTGAAATTACGCAAACCACTTTTACTGGCTGAATGTGTCCCTGGTGGAACAACAACAGCTCAAGCTGTGCTTACTGGCCTTGGCTTATCAGTTGCAGATCTCATTAGTGGAAGTGTTATGAACCCTCCGATTGCAATAAAAACAGATTTAGTCGAAAGGGGTCTAAGAAAAGCAGATTTAGGTTTGAAGCCTTCTCCTAAGAGATTGCTAGCAGCTGTAGGTGACCCTTTCCAAGTGGTTGCTGCTGGGCTTTTGTTAGGAGCTAGAAAAGCAGGACAGCAAGTTCTATTAGGTGGTGGATGTCAAATGCTGGCAGTTTTAGCTTTGGCGCTTGAAGAGTTGTCGGTATCTTTACGTTCAAGTTTTGTTGAAGGTATTGTTTTGGGGACAACGGCCTGGCTTCTAGAAGAAGTGAATTCCAAGGACCAGGCAGAAAGTTCTTTTGTTAGATTACTAGATCTTGTTGGTGATCATTTTAAAGTTGGTCTTTTGGGAATGTCTACCGGCTTGCGTTTTAATGCTAGTAGCCATGAGGCATTAAGGGATTATGAAAGGGGATACATTAAAGAAGGTGTAGGTGCTGGAGCGTTCGCGTTATTAGCTCAGTTTAAGGGAGCTGATTGTAAGGATTTGGTTGATGATTGCGAAGTGTCTTTAACTAAATTACAAAAGAGAACTACTTGATGAAGTTGTTTGATCAATTAATGTCTAAAGCATGAGAGCAGACATGCTTAAAAGAAGAGAGTTCTTTCAACTAAGCTTATTGGCTGGCCTTGCTGGGATTGTAGGTTGTGGGAAAAGTTCATTTCACCCAATTCTTAGTAGTGCTTCTTCGGAAAATCTCCCAAAAGAATTGTTGAAGGCTTTGCCAGAGCCCTGGGTGTTTAAGTCTTTAGAAGTTGGATCTGGCCAAGACTTATTTCAATCGGCTGTAAATTCAGGAGCTGATCTCCTCGCAATTGGCGATGGCTGGATTCCTGAGTTTTTAAAAGAAGAGCTTTATCCAATTCAATCTGAAGCAATATTGTCTCGCCTAGATAGGCAAGCTAAAGAATTCCTTGAGGGTTTTGGATTAACAATTTCAGCAAAAATTTTACCTATAGGAGTTAGCCCTTGGGTGATGCTTTTTAGGAATGGAGAGAAGTGGCTCTCTAGAGCTAATGAAGGTTGGAATGTTTTGTTGGACCCTGAGTTGACTGGGCATTTGGTTCTGCCAGCAAGTCCTCGACTGATTATGTCTCTAGCTGATCGAATTGAAGAGACTGATGGATTACGTAAATTGCGACAACAAGCATTAACTTTTGATGATCGTAATGGCTTGAATTGGCTCCTTTCTGGGAAGGCTCGTGTTGTGATTTTGCCTCTTTACCGATGTTTCAGAAGCTTGAGCAGAGATCCTCGATTAAGTATTGCTTTCCCTCTGAGTGGAGCTCCTTTGCATTGGACTGTATTAGTACGACCTAATGTTTCTAAACAGTTTTTTCCTGAATCTTGGCTTGATGAAGCTTGGTCTATGCCTTTACTTGGAAAACTATTAGCAAGAGGATGGATCCCTCCTCTTCCAACTTCAGAACTTCTTGAGGCAATTCACTATCTTCCGGATGCTAAAAAAACAATTATTCTTCCTCCTGAACCATTTTGGGAGAACAGTTGGTCTTTCTCTCCACTTTCAAAATTTGAAATGAAAGGCCTTGAAAAAAGATGGTCGCAGTCAACCCCATAGCCTTTTTTTCGGTTTGTCTTTTAATCGTATGTGAGTCTCTTGAAGAAGCTTTGGAATATCTAAGTTATTTGGACACCTAGGTATGCATTCCTTGCAGCTTTCACAAGCACTTGCATTAATGCTTTCCCACCAATGCCCTGCTTTCCCAATAAGGTTGTATCTCTCTTTTGTAAAGGCTTTTAGGTCATGGCCAATAAGTAAGTTGCGAAGCTGAAGAATCTCTGGGATTGGCACTTTATTTGGACAAGGCAGACATGCCTCGCATGATCCGCATAGACTTTTTTGTAGTCGAAGTTTCATTCCTTCTTGAAGGTGATGAATTGCTTTCTTTTCTAAATCGTTTAGCGGGCCGTCACTATTTCTAAGTTTTTTTGCATGCTCTAGGTCTTTTGGTTCAGCTGCTCCAAGGGTTAATGTACTTATACCTTCCGATAATAGAAATCTGTAGGCCAGTTCAAGAGGTTGAAGAGGGCGACAATCTTGAATGAGTGTTTTGCTTGGGTTTTGTAGTTGTCCACCTTTGTCAACGGGTGAGATTGCCATAACCCCCATACCTTTTTTTAAAGCGATTTTTGCAAGAGGGATTTTTCTTGGATCCAGCAGGTGCAAATGCAAGCTACAGAATTGAAATCGATTGCTTTCAAGCGCTTTTTGTATAAGTGAAAAAGAGCCATGGGAACTGAAGCCAACTTGGCCGATAAGATTCTCCTCTTCAGCCCACTTCAATAAAGCAGCCCCTTCTCCTTTTAAGGTCCAGTCAAGGTGTTCTTGAAGGTTGAGTCCATGCACGGCAAGATTGTCAATTCTTTTTAAATTGAGTCTCTCAAGAATTAATTTCAGATGATTCTTTCCTTCTTTTAGACTTAGGCCTGGTAAGAGTTTGCTGGTTATTACCCATCTGTTTATTGGTGCGATCTTGTTTCTTTGCAGTCGCTTAAGAGCTTCTCCTAGGAAATTCTCTGCAGAGCCATATACAGGAGCTGTTTCTAGGTGATTAATTCCAGCCATGTGAGCTGCTTTTACAACTGCATACATCTGATCTGTGGAATCAATAGCTCTCATAGTGCCCAGAGTGAAAAGACTCACCCTTGGTCCTCGGCCGAATCCGTGACGAACTTCTTTAATTCTGCTTTTTAGTGTTGGAATCGTTTTGATCAAAGGGGTTCTCGTTGATTTGATCGTTGTCTTTTAAATGACGAATCAGATCTGCAGGGCTGACATTGTTCAAGAAACGACGAAATTCATCTTGATCTTCTGCATCTGCTTCTTCATCAACTGGAATGGCCGCTTCCGCTACTACCTTCTCAAGCATCCATATAGAACAATTTGTGCGTATTGCAAGGGCTATTGCATCGCTTGGTCGAGCTTCTACTTCAATTATTGCAGTGGGAGCTTCTTCAGGATTTTCAACAGTTGACTTTTTAAAATGAAGTTTAAGAACGGCCTGAAAATTGCTTTTCTCTATCGTATGAATAATTACCCGATCTAATTTAAGGTTCCCTAAATTTAAAAGAGAGACCATTAGGTCGTGAGTAAGTGGTGGCCTATTGGTTTGAGGTTGTTGGAATCCTGCAACTATGTTGTGTGCTTGTGCATGGTCGATCCATATTGGGACTTGGCGTCTTCCAGAAGGATCACGTAGCAAAATTATTGGGGAGCGGTTGGCAGCGTCGAGACCTAAACCCGCTATGGTCATTTCGACCACTGTTCCTCCAGCACCCTTTGTCCGATTATGGCTTAAGTATTCAAAAATTTGCCACTTGTCATGTTTACTGGCTTAATTCATACGATCGGAATAGTTAATCGTCGAGGAGAGGGTTTAGCAGTAGAAGGTTGTGAACCTTTTGCACCTTTGAAACTTGGAGAAAGTGTTGCAGTTGATGGGATTTGTTTAACAGTGACTGGCCTTTTAGGAAGTGGATTTCTTGCTGATGTGAGTGAGGAAACTTTAAGTCGAACAACTCTTGGAATGAAGGCTCAACGAGGTGATTTTGTTAACCTTGAACCCGCACTTCGTCTTTCTGATCGTTTAGATGGCCATTTGGTTAGTGGCCATATAGATGGTCTTGGGAAAGTAGTTTCTATTGAAGAGCTAAGTAATTCTTGGCGTTTAGAGGTGACTTGGAATGATTTTGACTACGGTAGATATATTTGCGAAAAAGGAAGTATCGCTATTGATGGAATAAGTCTTACAGTCGGTGGTTGTTCAGAAAAGGGAAGTAGGTTCTGGATAGCGATCATTCCTCAAACTTGGCAAAGTACTTCCCTTAAATACTTATCTGTTGGATCATTAGTAAATCTAGAAGCTGATTTAATGGCGAAATATGCTGAGTCGTTATTAAGGAGTTTAAATGTAATCCCCTCAGGCTCTGAAATGAATAACCTTTCTTCTGAAGTGTCTAAGGAGTGGTTAGCTAAACATGGTTGGACTTAAAAATAAAAGCAATTTGGGAAGAAAAGACATATGTATAAGTTCTGATTCCATTGAATATGTCTTAATTTTTATCTTTTGCATAAACAATTAACCTGAAAAAACTTATCAAGTCAATTAATTGCCTTGCAATTTTGATTCGTATTAAAAGTTTTTCTCTTCAATTCTTCCTTTCTAATGGAAGTAGCCATATGGCTTTTGAGTCTTTGCGGATTTCGATTCGGAACTCTTGGCCAGGTTCAAGACCAAGCTTTTTTGTATAGGCATGGCCTATTAAAAGATTTCCATTTCCGTGAACACGTGTTCGGAATTCTGCCTGGCGGCCTCTAGAAGATCTTCGCCCAGGACGATTTGTGGTGCGAAGCTTGTACCCTTTGGCTTCTACCAAAGCTTTGTAGAAGCTTTTTCGTAGAACCCTCCCACTTGGCCCTACATACCCGCATCCTCTAGCAATTTCGTCCTCAGGACGATTGCTTAGAGATCTGGCTTTGTCAAGTAGTTCTTTTCCGACCAGCATTTGCCAGTATTAGTTAAGTTAATTCTGACGAGTAAGTTCAATTGTGGCAAGGAATTGATCGAAACTTTTTTGCTGGTAACAAGATTTACTAGATTAAAGGAGATAGAGGATGATAAATAAAATCACCCAAATCCCATCAACGAAGTGCCAATAGAGCTCTGCTGCCTCTAAAGGGAAAGTATTCTTACTTGTGACTCGTCCATTAGGTGATCTTGACTGCCACCATACGATCAGAATCATTATTGTTCCTAGGGTCACATGTAGACCATGAAAGCCAGTAAGGGCATAAAAAGTACTTGCATATACATTGTCTGTAAGCCCGAAGGGCAGAGTGAAGTACTCAACCATTTGGCTCGCTAGGAAAGCTATGCCAAGACTTGCTGTTATAAGAAGCCATCGTTGGCAGAGTTTTGCTTCATTATTGTTTAGAGCTTTTCCTGCACGGTGAAAGGTGGCGCTACTAACTAAGAGCAATATTGTATTTAGTGTTGGTAGTGGTAGTTCAAGCTCATAAATAGCGTCAGGTAGCAGTGGGTTTACTGCTTTATAAGTTAGATATGCAGCGAAAAATCCTGCAAATGTCATACCATCAGCCACAAGGAAGGTGGCAAGGCCAAACATACGGTGGTCAGCATGCTCTTCTTGTTGAAGATCTTCTGTTGTTGAGCTTTGCTCGGTTTGGGTGAGAGTTGTCATGATTAGCTCCCCTCTACTTCTTTTGAGCTGGTTGTTGCTTTGTTTATGCTTGCAGTGCTTTTCCCATATCCGTAGGGTTTTGTGACTAATGGTGCCGGCCCTTCCCAGTTCTCTACCGGTGGAGGAGAACTAGTTAGCCATTCAGGTGTCAGTGCTAGCCATGGATTATCACCTGCAATAGTTCCTTTAAAAGCACTATGAAAGACATTCCATAGGAATGGCAAGGTGCTAAGAGCCATTATTAGAGCTCCAATACTGCTAATTTGATTGATGAACGTAAATTGTGGGTCATATTCAGCAACACGTCGAGGCATTCCATTTAGGCCTAGCCAATGCTGGGGAGCAAAGCAAAGATTGAAGCCTATAAAAGTAAGAGCAAAATGAAATTTACCTAGACTCTCATTGAGCATTCTCCCTGTAAACTTTGGATACCAATGGTAAATAGAGGAAAAAATTACAAAAACCGAACCGCCATAGACAATATAGTGAAAATGAGCGACCACAAAATAGGTGTCATGCACATGAATATCGAATGGAACTTGTGCTAGAGCTACGCCGGTTATCCCCCCAAGAACAAAGTTGACAATGAACCCACAAGAAAAAAGCACTGCACTATTAAGTGATATTCGACCTCCCCATAGGGTTGCGACCCAATTGAAGAATTTGATACCAGTTGGTACAGCAATGAATGAAGTGGCAATTGTGAAAAAGAGACGCATCCAAGGCGGTGTACCGCTTGTAAACATGTGGTGTGCCCAAACTACAAACCCAAGTAGCACGATTGCCATGATTGAGTAAACCATGGTTGTGTAACCAAAAAGTGGCTTTCTGCTATGAACTGGAAGTATTTCACTTACTAATCCAAAAGCTGGTAAAACCATTATGTAAACAGCTGGGTGAGAGTAAAACCAAAACAAATGTTGGTATATAACAGCATTACCACCTAGTGCTGGATTGAAAAAACCTGTATGGGCAATAATATCAAAGCTCAATAGAATTAAAGTTCCAGCCAGAACAGGAGTTGAGAGAACAACTAAAATGCTGGTGCCAAGCATCGCCCAGCAGTACATTGGAAGTTGCATTAGCTTTAGGCCTGGTCTTCGTAATTTCAAAATAGTTGCAATAAAATTAATGCCTCCGAATATTGAACTCCCTCCTAAGAGAAGGACACTGAGGATCCAAATTAGTTGACCAGCAGCAGGTGAAGTAATACTGAGAGGTGGGTATGCAGTCCACCCTGATTGAGCAGCACCGTTTATGAAGTAACTGCTAATTAAGAGAAGTCCAGCTGGGGGAATTAGCCAAAAGGCAATTGCATTTAGGCGTGGAAACGCCATATCTCTAGCGCCAACATAGAAAGGTATTAAATAATTTCCAAAAGCACCATTTACAACAGGAACTATCCAAAGGAAGATCATTATTGTTCCGTGAAGAGTTAAAATTTGGTTGTATATGTCTCTGGCCATAAAATCTGATATTGGACTTGTAAGTTCAATTCTGATTGCACTAGCTAATGCTCCTCCTATTAGATAAAAAATAAATCCACAAACTAAATATTGAAGACCTATTACTTTATGATCAAGACTGAAGCTAAAATAACGGAACCAGCCTTTTGGCTGAAGACCTTCTATGGACTCTTTTTTGTCTGGAGGAATTGAAATAGTCATGATTCTGTTATCACCTCTTTTGCATTTTTGTTAAACCATTCGTTGTATTCTTTTGGCTCTTCAACTATTACTGTAGAGCGCATACTACCATGGTAAGGTCCACATAACTCAGCACAAATGATTGGATAGCGACCAGCTTTAGTAGGTGTGAAGTTCAATACTGTTGGTTGACCTGGAATTATATCTTGTTTTATACGAAATTCAGGCACCCAAAAAGCGTGAATTACATCTTTTGATTCTAATCGCATGCTGACTGGTTGATCAATAGGAACGTGAAGTTCACCTGAAATAATATCTCCTTGGGGATAATGAAAGAGAAATGCAAATTGCAAGGCAGTTACTTCAATGGGTAATTCCGCCATTGAGTTTTGCGTCGAAGATTCAATTGATCCAGAGCCAATACCTCCCCATATCTTTTGTGTATTAAGCATTGCTTGATGATGGTGTTCACTGTCATGATTAAGTGTTTGCATGCCGCCCATTCGGTCGTAGATGTCATAGCTATATAGACCTACAAATAAGATGACTATTGCTGGTACAGCTGTCCAGAAAATTTCTAGAGGTAAATTATCTTCTATTGCAATGCCATCATCTATTTGGCCAGGTTTTCTTCGGAAGCGAATCAAACTATAAACAACAAGCCCTACCATTCCTAGAAAGAGTATTGTTCCAATACTGAATAAAACTTTGAATAGTTCGTCATAGATGCTTGCGTTAGTGCTCGCATCTATAGGTAGGAGGTTTACATTCTGACCAATCCATGTCCCTCCAATCAAAAGGGCAATGATCAATAGAGCTATATAAATGGCCGAGGATTTCGGCACAACAGTCTCCCTTTTCTTTTTTAGGTTATTGAGAAGACCCTTTCTGTGCAGCTAGAAATTGTTAAGCAGA
The DNA here is from genome assembly GCA_003280295.1 of Prochlorococcus sp. AG-363-C20. Lineage (GTDB taxonomy): Bacteria > Cyanobacteriota > Cyanobacteriia > PCC-6307 > Cyanobiaceae > AG-363-K07. Next base: position 11,910 of record QCFI01000001.1, read on the forward strand.
AGTGAAGTTCAGGGGTTGTCTATTAATAGCAAGGCTTTTCATCGGTTTTGAAGAGTCCATTTAGAGACCTTTTGTCAGGGATGAGAGATCTAGAAGCCCTTTTTTGATGTAGTAGTCGTCCATACAAGGTGACGTGATTGAATTGATCGCTACTTTGCACTGATAATAATTTCTTGTGGGAGGTCTAATAATTAATTGAACTCTTTGTCTCAATCTCAGATTCAGTGGCGGTTAGCTCAACTGGCAGCTCATATTGTTGTGGCTCTTGTTGCGCTGATTGTTGTTGGAGGTGCAACTCGAGTTATGGAGGCTGGATTGGCCTGCCCTGATTGGCCTCTTTGCTTTGGCTCATTCCTTCCTGGTCATCATATGAATCTTCAGGTTTTCTTGGAATGGTTTCATCGTTTGGATGCATTCTTAATTGGCATGGCTTTCTTCTCTCAACTTGTTCTTGCTTTTATTTGGCAGGCACGATTGCCAAGATGGCTTCCATGGGCTTATTCATTTTTGGTCTTTTTGATTGCTTTGCAAGGAGTCCTTGGGGCTTTGACAGTGGTCAATCTTTTACCATCTGGTGTCGTTACTACTCATTTAGCATTAGCCTTAATACTTGTAGCCGCGATGAGTGGATTGACTCAGCGGCTGCTTTCACCTAATGGCTTAGTCGCTCCATTGTGGTGGCGTTTTATGTGTGGAGGTACACTTTTTGCGGTTTTTGGACAGTGTCTCTTAGGGGGATATTTGGCTACAACTTGGACAGCTCAAAGATGTTTAATTCAAGGACAAAACTGTCAATTGTTGTCTTTACATCGGAGTTTTGCAATTGTCGTGGCTGTTTTTGTGCTGATGTTTGTAGTAACTTCTCTTTTAGTGGGTGGTTGGCCCCGTAGTCAGTGGCCTTTTTTATTGCCGGTTTCTTTACTGGTTTCTGCACAGATCTGTCTAGGATTATTTACTGTGCAGTTTGGTCTTAATCAACCAGCTATAACGGTTGCTCATCAACTGGTGGCAGCTTTGTTGGTTGCTTTTTTGGCGGCGCTCAGTTGCAGAAGGCCACAGAAGAAAACAGCAAGCTTTACTTCAATTACTGAAGAATCTCTTTTTGAACCCTGTCATGGTTAGTTCAACCTCTGCGGCAATTACAAGTGAGAATCGACGTGATTATTTAGTTCCTTCTCGTAAACGAGTAAAACTTCCTCCATGGTTGGAAGTTGCGAAACCACGATTAATTCCACTTCTTTTGGCAACAACTCTTGGAGGTATGGCTTTAAGCGAGGGTTGGCCTTTACCTTCTCCTCGTTTGGCTTGCACTCTTGGTGGAGGTGCCCTTGCTGCAGCAGCGGCAGGAGCTCTTAATTGTCTTTGGGAACAGGACCTGGATGGACGTATGCAACGTACAAGTGGCAGAGCTTTACCTTCCGGCCGTTTATCTCCTGTCTCGGTTTTTGCTGGCGCAATTTCCTGCACATTGGCAGCAGCTGCTCTTTTAGTTAGTGGTGTTAATTGTTTGGCGGCGGGCCTTTCTTTGCTTGGCCTTTGTAGTTATGTTCTCCTTTACACTGCATTTTTAAAGCCTCGTACACCTAAAAACATTGTTTTTGGTGGAGTGGCTGGTGCTATTCCACCTTTAGTAGGTGCCGCCGCCGCGACAGGTCATGTGGGTCTTAGTGGATGGTGGTTGTTTGCTCTTGTAATGGTTTGGACTCCCGCTCACTTTTGGGCTTTGGCAATCATGCTAAAGGATGACTACAGGTCAGTTGGGATACCAATGCTCCCGGTTGTAAAGGGATCTGCTTTTACAGCTAAGGCTATTGAGCGCTATGGATTGGCAACTGTTTTTACAAGTGTTTTTGGTGTTTGGGCTTTACCAGAGGGAGGATTGTTATATGGAATTCTATTAGTCCCCTTTAATGCACGTCTTCTTCAAGTGATAAGGAGGTTGGGTGCTGCACCAGAAGATTTAGATGGTGCTAAGGGACTTTTTCGTTGGTCCATTCTTTATATGTTTGGGGTTTGTCTTTTGCTGGTTATTAGTCGTCAACCAATGGCTGTTCGGTTTGATGTTGAGGGGATAGCTTTACTCACTCAAATGATTAGTAGTTTGCCTGTCTTTTGAAAAAAAGTCGCAAGCAAATTAACTTGTGGGTTTAAGACAGTTTTGCTGTCTAGATTTTCAACCATTCGCTGAGGAAAACCTCTCTTTTTGATGTATCTGATTGAACTTCAAGATTTAGTTAAGTCCTATGGGACGGTTAAAGCTCTTAATGGATTAAGTCTTAAGGTCCCAACTGGAAGCCTTTTTGGCCTTCTTGGCCCGAATGGTTCTGGAAAAACTACTACACTTAGAATTCTTTGTACGCTTTTATCTCCTGATTCCGGGAAGGCAAGCGTGGCAGGTTTAGATGTCGTTAAGGACCCTCGTTCGGTAAGACGAGAGATTGGATATGTAGCTCAAGAGGTTGCGATAGATAAGATTCTCACAGGCTTTGAATTGCTTCAATTGCAGGGTGATTTATATCACCTTGAGCCAAAAGATAGGAATCTTCGAATAGCAGAATTAATTGAAAAACTTGAAATGCAGTCTTGGATTAATCGGCGTTGTGGTACTTACTCAGGTGGAATGCGAAGAAGGCTTGACCTCGCTTCAGGATTGTTACATCGACCTCAATTATTGGTGTTAGATGAACCTACAGTTGGCTTGGATATTGAGAGTCGTACAGCGATTTGGCAGTTGTTACTTGATTTAAAATCTCAAGGTACAACAGTACTTATTAGTAGTCATTATCTCGAAGAAGTTGAGGCGCTTGCTGATCAAATGGCGATTCTTGATAAGGGACGCGTCATTGCTGAAGGCAAACCTGAGGACCTTAAAGAACGCCTTGGAGGTGATCGTGTCACACTGAAAGTTCGTGAATTTAGTAATGAGAATGAATCGGAAAAAGTTAGGAACTTACTTGTGAATGTTCGAGGGGTACGTCAAGTTGTTGTTAATTGTGTTCAAGGGTTTTCTTTGAATCTGGTTGTGGATGATGAAAGTGTCTTACCTCGTTTGAGAGAAGCGTTGGATAGATCAAAGATTCAGTTGTTTGCACTTTCACATAGTCGTGCCAGTTTGGATGATGTTTATTTACAAGCTACTGGTAGAACTCTTATGGATGCTGAACTCGCCGCTTCGAATCAGCGAGATGTAAAACTTGAAAATAAACAGGCTATGAGGTGATTTACCTATTCCTTTAGATCAGATTCTGCTTCTCTTTGATTTGTTTTACGCTTAAAGGAAATTTATGACCAGTACAAAAGCTATCGAATCTATCTCTTCTTCTAAGGGAAGCGTGAGGTCAGACTTGCGACAAGAAACACTTGCTTTAACAAGACGACTATTTATCCAATTAGTAAGACGCCCTTCTACTTTGATAGCAGGGGTGGTTCAGCCTTTAATTTGGTTAATTTTATTTGGAGCCTTGTTCTCTAATGCGCCAGAGGGCCTTCTGCCAGGAGGTATGAGTTATGGGCGCTTTCTAGGAGCTGGAGTGATAGTCTTCACTGCTTTTAGTGGTGCTCTTAATGCAGGTTTGCCTGTAATGTTTGATCGTGAGTTTGGTTTCCTTAATCGATTACTAGTTGCGCCTTTAAGTAGTCGAAATTCAATTATTTTTGCTTCGGTTATTTATATCACTTCCATTAGCCTTATCCAGAGTCTCGCAATTATGGGTACCGCGTTTCTGCTTGGTTATGGTTGGCCTGGCACTACTGGCCTTTTTGTGGTCTTACTCACTCTTTTGCTTTTAGTTTTTGCAGTAACCGCATTAAGTCTTGGATTGGCTTTTGCATTGCCTGGGCATATTGAACTTATTGCAGTCATATTTGTAATCAACCTTCCACTTTTATTTGCAAGTACTGCCTTAGCCCCTATTTCTTTTATGCCTGTTTGGTTGGGCTGGCTAGCAGCCGTAAATCCTCTTACCTTTGCAATAGAACCTATCCGTGCTGCATATGGCGGACCACTTGACCTCGGTCTAGTAATCCTTCATGCCCCTTATGGGGATTTGACTGGATATGGATGCCTGGGCATTTTGATAGCGCTTTCTATTGGACTGTTCTTTTTGATCAGCCCACTTTTAAATCGTAAACTTGCTTGATCTCGTGAAAGAAGTTACTTGTGCCACAAGCTTTTCTCTTAGGAGAAATGATCTTCACCGTCAAATTGTTGAAGCATCTCGGCTAAAGGATCAGAGCAGGTTTGCTCTATTGGAGATCCAATGGGCTCATCGTTATGGGCTCCAATCTTTCCCTGAAACTTCTCAACAAGAAAGTTCTTTTCAACACGAAACCCTATTAGGTTCAGGCTTGTTAGAAACTCAACCTGCATTTTTAGATGTGCTTGATCAAGAGCAGGAAAGCTTGGATGATAATTCACAATTGATCTCTAACAATAATAAAGAAGAGAATGGCTCCGAATCATATTTTCAAAGAACTAGCATCGAAGAATTAAAGAGCTTAACTTATGATACTTCTGAAGAGCTGGATAATCATTTAGAAGATGATTTAAGTGAATTAAGTAATCATAAAGGAGAGAAATCACCTGCTAAAAAATTTATACAAGCTTCTCTGCCACCGCGTCCATTCGTAAATCACTTGCGCAGATGGCTGCCTAATCTTGAGGATGAATTGCCTAAAGCTTCTTGAGCAATAAGTTAGGATTAAACTTGATGTAAGGAAAAATAATGTCCTTGATCTCTTTTGTTTAAAGATGTAAGACTCGATCTAAAATTCCAATTTTGTGATTGATAGCTAGTTGTTTTGTATTTTTATATTGATAATATTCCATTGTTAGTATGAAGATGAAATGAACCTTATTTTCTTCTTTGGCTAAATATTATTTCTAAAACTCTAGTTAAAGTTGATTAACTAAATGAGTTATAATTATAATTTAGTGCTGAGTTGTGGGTTTGATAATCTCAAGAGAAAGTTCACTTTTTGCTTCGTTAATTTATTCATTTAAAGAAAGGAATTATTGAGATCTTTCTTTCGACTTATTGAATGTAATTATTTTAAATTACATCATTCCAGGCATACCCATACCACCCATACCACCCATACCACCCATACCACCCATACCACCCATACCACCCATAGGGTCTCCTCCATCTCCCGAAGGATTACTTGGCGGTTCTGGCTTGTCAGCTATAACAACTTCTGTCGTGATTAAAAGGGATGCGATGGAAATTGCATCTTGAATGGCCAATCTGACGACCTTGGAGGCATCAATAATCCCAGCTGAAAGGAGATCCTCGTATTTACCTGATAGCGCATTAAAACCTTTCCCAAGACGATCAATTTCGGACACAACTACATCGCCATTTCTTCCAGCATTAATTGCGATTTGTCTTGCTGGTGCAGATAGAGCTTTCTGCACAATCTCTACACCTGTTTTTTGATCACCATTTTGTTGACTAGCAAGCTCGTTGAGATCTTTACTCAATTCTAAAAGTGTTGTTCCACCACCAGCTACTATCCCTTCTTCAACAGCAGCCCGGGTGGCATTCAGAGCGTCTTCTATCCGCAACTTGCGGTTTTTGAGTTCTGTCTCAGTAGGCGCACCTACCTTGATAACAGCTACACCACCAGCAAGCTTTGCAATTCTTTCATTGAGCTTTTCTCGATCATAATCTGATTCGGTTTCTTCTAATTCACGTTTGATAGAAGCCACCCTTGCAGTAACAGCTTCCTGAGTCTCTTCGTTGGAAACAATGGTGGTGCTTTCTTTGCTAATAGTGATCTTTCGTGCTTTCCCTAGATCCGAAAGCTCTACTTTTTCTAGGCTCATAGCCTTGTCTTCACTAATTAAAGTTCCACCTGTGAGGACAGCTATATCTGCTAGTGCGGCCTTGCGTCTTTCTCCGAAAGAAGGTGCCCGGACAGCAGCAACCTGAAGGACTCCACGATTCTTATTTACAACCAGTGTTGCTAGTGCTTCTCCTTCTACTTCCTCGGCAAGAATGACTAGAGGGGAACCACTCTTTTGGACACTTTCTAATACGTTTACAAGATCTGAAATAGCACTTATTTTCTTGTCAGTTATTAGAAGTAAGGCGTTCTCAAATTCACAAATTTGACGTTCACTGTCAGTGACGAAATATGGAGAGCTATAGCCTCTGTCAAAGGCCATGCCTTCAGTTATTTCTAGTTCTGTCGCTAAGGATTTGGATTCTTCAACTGTAATAACCCCGTCAAAACTTACTTTGTCCATTGCTTCAGAAACCATGCGGCCAATCTCTTCATCTCCACCAGCACTAACTGTTGCTACTTGAAGAATTGCGTTATCACTAACAACTTGGCTGCGTTTTTGGAGACCTTCTACGATTGTTGTTGCGGCCTTTTCCATTCCACGTCTTAGTTCTATTGGGCTTGCCCCTGCTGCAGCATTTTTAAGCCCTTCATGCACCATGACTTGAGCTAAGACCGTCGCTGTAGTTGTTCCATCTCCTGCCTTGTCTTTTGTTTTTGATGCGACCTGTTCAATAAGCTTTGCTCCCAGATTTTCAAAAGGGTCTTCAAGCTCAATTTCTTTTGCAATTGTGACTCCATCATTGACTATGTCTGGAGCCCCAAATTTTTTCTCGAGAACTACGTTGCGGCCTTTAGGCCCAATTGTGACTCTTACAGCATCGGCGAGGGTGTTTACACCATTTTCTAGAGCACTGCGTGAGTTGTCTGAAAAGCTAAGAAGTTTTGCCATGTTTTCTAAAACCCGTTTCTTAATTTCCCACAGCGAGTTGACTCCTTGGGAGGGGGGAGGAGTGGGGAAAGCCGAATGATTTTTATATTTATCGCTTCACCGTTTAGTAGAAGCTAGTTTATGGTCCAAACATGAATGACTCAGGTACCTTATTTTTTGTTTTGATGGCTGGATTGGCCGGAACAATGACCTTGGTATATTTCCCTCTTCGTTTATTTCTCACTATTACTGCAAGAAGTAGGCGGCTAAAGCTGTTGCAACGAATTAGAAGATTACGCGACGAATTGGGTCAACCTCTGGAGTCGTAATTTACAAGACATTTATTACCCCATTACCATCCCACCATCTACTTGTATTACTTGTCCTGTTATGTAAGCAGCTGAAGGATCTGATGCTAAAAAACTAACAGCGCCTGCCACTTGATCTGGAGTACCAAAACTACCTAAGGGAATGGCTTTAAGAATTCCTTCCGCATTTAGATCCTTTGTCATATCAGTCGAAATAAATCCAGGAGCTACTGCATTAACTGTTATGCCTCTGCTAGCAAATTCCTTTGCAGTACTTTTAGTCAGGCCAATCACTCCTGCTTTAGCTGCAGCGTAATTAGCTTGACCAGCATTACCCATAAGGCCTACAACAGAGGTGACATTAATAATTCTCCCTTTTTTCTGTTTGAGCATTGGTCTGGAGACTGCCCTAGTGCAAAGAAATACCCCGTTTAGATTCAGATTTATCACTGCTTTCCAGTCCTCTGTTTTCATTCGCATCAGGAGCCCATCACGAGTTATTCCTGCATTGTTGACTAAAATATCAATTTGCCCGCTTCGTTCTAAAACTGTTTTGATTAGGTTTTCCACCTCCTCCTCTTCAGCAACGTTTGCTTGGATTGCATAAGCCTTGCCCCCATTTCCCTTAATAGATGCAACTACTTCTTCTGCCTTCTGAGGGGAATTGGAGTAATTCACAACAATCTCTGTACCTACTTTTGCAAGCTTTAGAGCTATGGCTCTCCCTATCCCACGACTTGCACCAGTAATTACAGCTGTTTGGCCAGATAAGAGATTAGAAGAATTCATTTTTGTGAGTTGCTTATATGAATCGTAAGGACTTGAGGCTCTTGAATTCAATTTTTTCATATATTTCTTTGTCATCAGAGCTACTTTTAATGGTTTTTGCTCTTTTGAAAGTTTTGACTTGAAGCTGGGTTTATGAAGCTCTTGATTTCCAAAAAGAATATATAGTGAAATTTGATTTTTTCTTTGTCAAACCCTTCATTATTAAATTTTTTTTGAGCTCCTAAAGCAATTTTTTCAAAGCTCTTTATTTAGAAACAGCTGAGAAACAGGGGAATTATTAAATGAACATCAACATAGAATAATTTTGCTGTTTGATTTAACAAATTTCTTTTTGAAGGAAATTAAAAGCGATTTAATTAAGCTTTCAAGTGAGAAGCTAATCTTGAAAGGGTAGGCAATCTTTGAAGTTGTTTTTTGAGTTTCCGCGACTTAGAGCAAGAACTCCTATGGAGCCTGAAAAACTTTGTAGATTGCTTAGATTTTATGGAGGATGTTTAATCCTGTAATAGAAGGAGTTGATTGTGCATCTTTTGATTGCAGCAGCAGGCAGTGGAACTCGTATGGGGGCGAGTTGTAACAAGCTTTTGTTGCCCTTGGCTGGACGCCCAGTTTTGGCTTGGACCTTAGATGCAGTTTTGGCTGCGGATGCAATTAAATGGATTGGGATCGTGGGACAGCCTGGAGATCAGACTTCAATTATGAGATTGGTAGAAGGGGCCTTAAAACCTATTAAGTGGATAAATGGTGGAAGTACACGACAACAATCTGTCCAGTTTGGTGTTTCAGCTTTGCCTTCTGATGCTAGGTATGTGCTTATTCATGATGGTGCTCGTTGTTTAGTAGAACCTGAACTGATAAATCGTTGTGCACAAAATGTTGTTAAAGGTCATGCGGTAATTGCTGCAACGCCTTTAACAGATACGGTTAAACGCGTTGATGATAAAGGATTGATTATTGATACTCCTAAACGTACAGACCTTTGGGCCGCTCAGACTCCTCAAGGTTTTTCAGTGGCGGAGCTAACCCAAGGTCATTTTAAGGCCCTTGAAAAAGGGTGGAATGTCACTGATGATGCTTCTTTGTATGAACTTCTGGGATGGCCTGTTCGGATACTGCAATCTGACCCCTCAAATATTAAAGTCACAACTCCATTTGACTTAACTATTGCCGAAGCAGTACTTGCTAAAAGGGCAAGAGAGTGATTGTTCCTTCTTTCCCATTTAGTCTTGCAAGACGACCTTCTGGCAATGCGGCATTCCCGCATAGGTGGCCTACAGGGAGATTCCCTATGATCGGAATTCCAAGGTTTTGAGTACGCTCTCTTAAAACGTCTTGAAAAGTAAATGTCTTTTCTGATGGTGTGATTTTATCAGGTTCACAGTCGGTGAAGCTACCAAATCCAATTCCTGCTAAACCTTGGAGTAGACCTGCTAGACGCCATTGTGTAAGCATTCTGTCGATGCGGTATGGAGCTTCGTCGACGTCTTCTAAAATTAAGATGGAGTCTTTTAGTTCTGGCATATGACTACTGCCTATTAGGTGTGATGCAACAGTAAGATTGGCTATTATTAATGGGCCTGTAGCTATTCCATCCCTCCAGGATTCTCCAACTAGATCCGGGACAGGACTACCAAAGAGAAGAGCTCGTAGCCTTTCTTTGCTCCAGAGTGGTTCGTTTGCTAAAGAAGTTAGCAATGGGCCATGTATCCCTCCATCGAACCCTGCAGAGAGTCTTGATAAGAGAAGAGAAGTTACGTCGGAATACCCAAGTAACCATCCTGGGGCCCAGGGTTGAGGACGTTCTAGTAAGCGAGCAGCTCCCCATCCGCCCCGTGCAAATGCTAGTAAAGGAGCTGGATCCTTTGGATGTAATTCGCTGTATCGAATGGAATCATTTCCGGCAAGGTATCCCCAATGACGCTCTGTTACAAACTGAGGACGGCATACTAATCCCCAAGTTTCAAGAACTTTCAAACCTTTTAATAACGGGCCATCGTCATTAAGAGCTGAACTGGCTGCAACAGTAATGACTTCATCACCTTTTTGAAGCGGCTTTGTAATGGCATGAGAGGAAATATTAATCATCATTAATCATCCTTAGTTTATTCGACTAAGAATTAATCCCAGAAGCAGTAGCGAACCTAGCCAAACTTGATTGGTGAAATGTCTACTAAATATTGATGTTGTATAGCATGGCTCTTTAAGGATGAAAACTTCGCGTTGCATACCTAAGGTAGCGACTGTCCATATAGGCCAAAAAATCCAACTAACTCCTGCAAAGTAGGCAGCAATAGCAAGGAAAATATCTGCTGCACAATAACTAATGGCGACTACCTTTTTGGCTTTACCTTTGAGAGTTAGAACACTACTTTTTAATCCAATGTTCTTATCATCATTTTGATCAGCCATTGCATAAACAGTATCAAATCCAAATGTCCATAGTAATGTGGCACTCCAACACAAAAGTAGTGGTAAGCCTCCTGCAAGAGAAGATTCACTTGCTGCCCATGGAATAAGTACTGCGAACCCCCAGCAAATTGCAAGTATGGCTTGGGGGTATGCAAACCATCTTTTAGCAGAGGGATAAATCAGAATGGTGGGTAAGGCTAATAATGCTATTGATAGGCAGAGAGTTGCACTTTCATTAGGTAGTGAAATTAAAATTAGAAAACTTAGAAGTAGCATTACAAAAAGTAGTCCCCAAGCAGTTGAAACCCTGATACTTCCTTTAGCCAAGGGGCGACCCTTAGTCCGGGTAACTTTCTTATCAATTCTCCTATCCCACAGATCATTGGCAATACAACCTGCACCGCTAACAAATAGTCCACCAGCGATGATTAACAAAACAAGTTCCCCAGGAGGAGGGGCGCTGGGAGTCATCCAGAGTGACCAGCCTGCAGGAATTAATAAGATAAGTCGCCCACTGGGTTTGTTCCAGCGAAGTAATAAAAACCACTGTTGTAATCGTTTGGAAATGGAGTTGGCTTTCACGTGTACCTCTATCGCTGCAACTTAAGAGATTTCTTTTCAGGTTTAGCAAATGATGGCAGAGTATTTATATCTCATGGCTCTTTTAGGACATGTCAAGTCTCGAGCCAAATCGACCACTAATGACAGCATCCTATGGGAATCTTCTTCGTACATATGAGGGAGAAGGTTCTCGTTATATTGCGGCAATTGATATAGGAACTAATTCCACTCATCTCTTGGTTGCTTCAGTAAACCCTGTTTTACATACATTCAATATTGATCTGGCGGAGAAATCAACTACACGACTTGGGGAAACAGATCCTGACTCTGGTGCTCTTACGGAGTTGGCAATGTTAAGGGTGAGGGAGACTTTGCAACGTTTTAAGGAGCTTGTTGACAGTCACAAGGTTGAAAACTTGGTGATAACCGCAACTAGTGCAGTAAGAGAGGCCCCTAATGGGCGTGATTTTTTAAATCAGATTAAAGATCAGCTTGGATTAGAAGTGGATCTGATTAGTGGTAGTGAAGAAGCACGATTGATTTATTTAGGTGTTTTGTCAGGGATGTCATTTGGAGAAAGAGATCATCTCCTTCTTGATATTGGTGGGGGTTCTACGGAGTTGATCCTTGCGGATATTAGAGATGCGAAAGCCCTAACGAGCACAAGATTAGGTGCTGTTCGTTTGCAAAGAGATTTTGTTAAAGATGAGCCACTTTCATTTTCAAGACTTGAGTTTTTAAAAACTTTTATTCAGGGTTCTCTTGAGCCAGCGGTCAACAAGATTAAGCGCCGACTAAAGCCTGGAGAGAAACCATTGATGGTTGCAACAAGTGGTACAGCTACCGCCATTGGATCACTTATTGCTTGTGAAGAAGTTAATCCCCCATTGAAATTGCATGGATACAAGTTGTCTAAAGAGAAGGTAGATAAATTAATAGATAAGCTTTTGAAGTTGAGGCCTGATCAGAGGAGAAAACTGGCTGAATTAAGTGAGAGACGTGCTGAGATCATCGTTCCAGGAGCCTTAATTCTTCAAGCAACAATGCAGATGATGGAGATAGATGAACTGGTCATTAGTGAAAGAGCGCTTCGTGAAGGATTGATTTTTGACTGGATGTTGCGTAAAGGATTTTTGAAAGATCGTTTTGGCTTCCAAAGTAGTATTCGAGAGCGAACTGTTATACATCAGGCTCAGCGATTTGCAGTTGATCAACGTCGAGCTGCGCAGGTGGCTAAGCATTCATTAGGTCTTTATGACAAGACTTTTGGTGTTTTACATCAAGACTCTGGAAAAGGTCGTGAATTGCTTTGGGCTGCAGCAATGCTTCATGCTTGTGGTCAACACATTAATCTGAGCGCCTATCACAAGCATTCTTGGTATTTAATACGTCATGGTGAATTGCTTGGTTATTCAGATATAGAGCATTTAATGGTTGCTGCGATTGCTCGTTACCATCGCAGAAGTCTTCCCAAGAAGAGGCATGAGGCGTGGCAGTCTTTGTTGAAACGAGATCATCGTCGAACAGTTTCTGAAATGGCAATGCTTCTTCGTTTAGCAACTTCGATTGATCGTCGACCTGAACCAGTAGTTGCTTCAATAGAAGTCATAACGAATCTAAAGGAAATCACTTTTAAACTTCACTCGCAAAAAAATCAAGATCTCAGTCTTGAGAAGTGGAGTCTGATGAATTGCTCGGATAATGTTCGTGAGAAATGTGGTTTAATTATGAAAGTTGTAATTTCATAATTATCTGATACTCTGAATGCTTTTTTGATATCAGAAATGTCCTCTAGAAGCTCTAATCAGAAGTTAATTTTTTAAAATTAGTGTTTTATTTTAGTGAAAGCTTAGTCCCAACTTTTAATTTATCTGGATTATTAAGATCATTTATTTTAATTAAAGTTTTTAATGGTATTTCATGAAACTTTGAGATCGTTGTTAATGTTTGGCCAGGTGCAACTATATGGTAGCTAGAATTTATTGCTTTTGTTTTTGGAGCTAGTATTTTGGATGGCCTGGATAATTTTTGAATTGATTGAGTTGGGTTATTATTTAAGAAAGTAATTGCCAATCCTGATGTTGCAATTCCTATTGCTCCAATAATTAAAGTCCAAGTAGGGGCTTTGTTGAAATATTGTAGATCTGTGGATCTTTGAGCTTTTGTTTCGGGAAGATTGGGAAGTGTTATGTCTTCTGTTTTGAATTCATTAATAACAACTTCTATATCAAGATGTAGGCGTTCAGCGACTCTTCTAACCATGGCTTTTATAAAAACTTTTTCTGGGAGCAGCTCTTCTTGTCCATTCTCTAGGGCGATTAGTTGTTCTTGCCCGATGCGAAGACTTCCAGCTAGATCTTCGATTGACAAGTCCTTCTCTTCCCTAGATCTTCTTATCAATTCTCCAATCTTCTGCAGTGGTTTCAAAGCATGAGAAGCTTCACATTGCTTACTGTTTTGATCTTGCATGTTTTCCACGTCAAGATACATTAAAGAGGTTCATATTTATTTTAATAGCCTTGTAAAGGGCTTCCTTGGGAGCTGTTGGGGTAGTTTGATTTCAGCCTCTTTTGCCCTAATTGCCTTCAAATTAATTCAAGAGATTTTGGTTTTTAGATTCGTAATAAGTGGAGATTTAGACTCTGTCATTCTATTGCTTTTGATGATCTGGGAGAGACTTTGGAGGAAATACTAAATATGCAGGTATTTAAAAAAAACTATTTAACTACTAGGATTCTTTGCTTGATGAACGAAAGAGATGGCTATGTTTTGGCTCATAAAGTTTTGATCGATTTCTATTTTGCTTGAGCGCAGGGCTTATGACATAAAGAGTTGTTCTAATAAGCCCTTGTTTTTTAGAAGTTGAGGCCATTTGCTTAAGTGGAACTACTTTTAACCATTGATCCTCCCAACTCACGCGGTGGCCAATAATCACTGGTGTATCGGCCTGGTAAAACTTTAATAAAGTTTCTTCTACTTTCTCTATATGACGAGCACTCAGATATAAGCAAAGAGAAGCGCCAAGTGAGGCAATATTTTCTAGACGCTCTTTTTCAGGGATCCCTGTCCTTCCCCCTGCTCTGCTAAGTACGATTGTTTGGACTAGTCCAGGAATGGTTAGCTCTGCATTTAAAGTCGCTGCTGTTGCTTGATAGGCGCTTAGACCTGGCACTACTTCTACATCGATGCCAGCTTCAGCGAGTCTGCAAATTTGTTCTGATAATGCACCATATAGACAAGGATCACCATCATGTAGGCGGACGACCTTCTTCCCTTTTCGATGTTCTTCTATTAGTAGGGAGATGATTTCTTCAAGGGTTAAAGAGCTTGAGCTTATTCGTTTGCATTTCTCAGGAGCTAAGGCTGCAATCTGAGAGGGGATTAAAGAATCTGCCCAGACTAGAACCTCAGCATGTTTTAAACGCTCTAATGCTCTTATTGTCATTAGATCTAGAGCCCCTGGGCCTGCGCCAACAATAGATATTGGAATCATTTGAATCTCTCTTTATGGACTAACTGCTTCCAAGGTAATTGTCTTTTTGATTTATATAGCCGCCAAAGACCAAAGCTTCCTACACAAAAAAGAAGAATACTGATTAATTGAGCTATGCGAATTCCTCCTTCGCAAAATGGTGGCAGGCCTTTCAAACAAAGAGGATCAATACGTAATTGTTCTATCCAAAATCGTCCCAAGCTATAACTTACTAAATAAAAGCAGCTTAAAGCCCCAGAGGGGAGATTGATTATTCCTTTGCGGCCAAACTGGAAGCAACTAATTAAAAGTACAAAAACAATAATATTCCAAAGAGATTCATAGAGAAATGTAGGATGAAAATATTCTTGATCCAGAAAAATTTCAGGCCTATAACCATAAGGAATAAATAATTTCCATGGAAGATTAGTTGGGGTTCCAAAAGCTTCATTGTTAAAGAAATTACCCCACCGCCCTATCGCTTGTCCTAGGACTACTGAAGGTAATAACACATCAAGTACATCCCAAAAAAATTGATTTCTTAAGCGACAGAATAAAGCTAATGAAATTGTTCCAGAAATTAATGCTCCATGTATGGCTATTCCTCCTCCCCAAATTTCTAAAGCACTTGGGATAGGAATAGTGAGGCCAAATAAATTTACTTTGTCCCAGAAATTTACTCCACTATAATTTCTCCATTCAAAAGCTACATAATATATTCTTGCGCCAACTATAGAAGACAATACAAGCAAAGGAAGTAAGTCACTTATTAGTCCATTTTTCAGGCCTCTTAAAGATGCAAGTTTGCTTGAAAGGTTTAGTCCTATTAATACTGCTATCGCAATTAGTAAGCCATACCAACGTATTATAAAAGGTCCAAAATCTAGGAACTCAGCCCCTGGTGACTGAAAGGTTGCTATTAATGCACCCATATGGTTGTGGAAGTTGAAATAATTTCCTATCAGAACCCTTTTACAGATTGAACTTTTTCAACTTGTTTCTTCTTCAGAACAAGCATTATTTGTGCCAGAGTAACACCCATGAAAAAGATAAGTAGGCCAATAACTCTTGCAGGACTTTGCAGTACTACTTCAGTGTCAACTTGGCCAAAGCCACCGACATTAGGATCATTTGTTAAAGATTGCCCAGCCTTAACCTGATCATTAGTGTTAACAAGTAACTTTGGCCCTGCAGGAATAATTTCGCTAATTGTTTCACCACCTTCTGTTTGAATTTTGACAACTCTTGCATTGTTTTCGCCAGCTTCAATAGAACTTATGATTCCTGCTTGAGAAGATATAAAACTTGTATTGTTGCTCTTCTCTCCCGTTGGGTAGACTTGTCCTCGTCCTCTATTCCCTCCAACATGAATTGAATATTTGCCAAAGTGAATGTTGCTATTAGTAGAGGGGTCTGGAGATAATATTGGGAACACTATTTCTTTATTTCTGTCTCCCGGCAAGGGACCAACAAGAATAATATTTTCCTGATCTTCGCTGTATTGAGTAAAATAGACACCTTGGGTCTCTTCCTTGATCTTTTCAGTCCATCGATCTTGTGGGGCTAATTTGAAGCCATCAGGAAGCATAACTACAGCGCCAACTTGTAAAGGCACTTCACTGCCGTCCGCTCCTATTTCCTGTGTTCCAGACTTGTAGGGGATTTTGACTGCCGCTGTAAAGACGCTGTTAGCCCCTACTGACTGGGGTACTTCAGCTTGTGTCGTCATGTTTGCCAAGTGGCAGTTAGCACAAACGATTTTCCCAGTAGCTTCTCGTGGATTTTCATAGTTTTGTTGTGCCCAGAAGGGGTAAGCCCAACTTGCAGATGGACTTATAAGCATTGATATGCCTATAAACATTGAACTGAGAAGAAGGGTTATTAGACGACGCATGGGTGATTAGTTGATTGAGAAGCACGGACGGTGAGAGTGGACAAGCTAATTAGATCCACCAGGGTTTATCACCTGTGCGGAAGTCCGTTTCGGTCCACTGACTGATCAAGACGTTGTCATCTTCAACAGAAACATGGGCAATAGCAAGAGATAGTGGAGCAGGACCTCGTACAACTTTTCCATTTGAGTCATATTGACTGCCATGACAAGGACAAATGAATTTGTTTGCTCCCGAATTCCATGGCACTACACACCCTAGGTGTGTGCAAATAGCATTTATCCCGAAGCTGTTGATTGAATCTGCTTCTTCAATGACTAAATATGTAGGGTCCCCTTTTAGTCCTTGAACAAGGCTGCGATCACCAACTGGATGCTTTGCAAGCCATCCAGTTGCTGTGACTGGATTGCCAAGCTCATCTTTGGCAGTAGTACCTCCACTGGCTCCTCCTGCCCTAACAGGGGTGAAATACTGACTAACTGGATATAAAGCACCAAGCGCGACGCCTGTTACCGTTCCAAATGTGAGCAGATTCATGAACTGCCTGCGACCCATAGAGGGCACATCTTGGGCGGGCATTTGTGTCATAACAGATGCACTTCCATCTCACAATGAATACCATTATGGACTGTGAAGGTCCTTTGGGCTGCGCATAAAAAGCTTTGTTTTTTTTTGTGCTCACATTTTGAGTATGAGCTTTGCTCTGAATCGCGAACTATTTCAACTTCCCCTTTAAGAGTGTTGCAAGATACTCCTGAATGAGATTTTGCTGAAGTTTATTCCCTGAGCCGAAATTAATTTTTAATAAAATAATGTTATCTTTAGAAAGAATGATTTTCTATATTTTGGCATGTAATTTTTTGATTTAGATTAAAATTTAAGAAAGGTAATTATTTAATCAATAATTTTGTTTCAGTAATTATGGAAAGCAGTTTCTGGTCAGTTGATTAATTACGTTATCTCTTGGTTTGGTTTAATTAATAATTTGATTCTAAAGAAGGAGGCCTCTTATGCATAAAATTGTTATTGAAACTGATCAACAAGGGCAGTTAAACCAACCCCTATAAAAAACAATCCAGATATTGCGCTACCTAATAACAACATTGTGACTGGATCTGTAGAAGGTGTAAGTATCGCTCCTGCTAATGCAGCTATCATTACTACCCAGCGCCAGGCTGAGAGCATTCGTTTCCATTTGACAAGGCCTAAAACTCCTAAAAGAAGCTGCAATAGGGGCAATTGAAAAGCTAGCCCTGAGGTAAACATTAAAAGTAGTACAAAGTCTAAGTAACGTTCGATAGACCAAAGTGGCTCAACGACATCAGCTCCATAACTAACTAGAAAATGCAATGCTGCTGGCACTAAGGCCCACCAAGCAAAGGCTAAACCTGCCAGGAATAAAACTGCCGATCCTCCTACCGCTGGAGCTACTAATCTTCGTTCTCGTTTTGTAAGGCCTGGTAATACAAATGCTAGTCCTTGATAAAGAATGTAGGGGAAGGCAATTGTTAGACCTGTATATCCCGCAACCTTTATAGATACATATAAAAACTCGCCTGGTGCCAATTGAAGAAACCGAATTGATCCTGCGGGTGCTTCTAACAGACGAACAATAGGTTTTACTAAAAGGAGGCTTGCGGTTGCCCCTAAAACAATAGAGATCAAGCTTTTCATTACTCTTTGACGTAATTCTTCTAAATGATCTACTAATGGCATTTCAAGATCACTAGAAGGTAAATCGGTGTTATCCCTGTCATTAAGGTGAATTGGCTTAGGAGGTGTTAACCCCGATGCTTGTTTTTTCTCAGAACTGGTCAGAGGAATAACCATTTCGCTTCTTTTAGGCTAAGAGTCTCTAGGCCTTTATATGTTTTATTCCTTTAGATGGGTCTCCCCAACAGATTTTACTGTTGCGATGTCGTACGGTACCTGGCGTTGCTCCTGATATTCTCTGCAAATGATCAGTGAGGACCATAAGTATTGGAACTTGTTGATTGCCTTTCGCGCGACTAAAAAAAGCTGCTAGGTCTGCTGCCATTTGGATATCTGCTTCTGTGGCTATTCCATTTGATGCCTTTAGAACTACATGACTGCCGGGGCATTCCTGCACATGAAACCATAAATCTCCTTTACGGGACTTTCGAAGACTTATCCATTCGTTTTGACGATGGTTCCTGCCAACTTGCAGCTCAAGCCCACTCGGAGTTGTTAATGTAAGAGGTTGAGGTACTTTCTTTTCTTGTTTAACTGAACGATTGCTACTTTTATTAGAAGTTGATATTTGATATTCACTTAGTTCTTGCTTTAGTTCACTTACTCTTTCAATCTTATCTTTATCTTCTTCCCATTGATTTGTACTCAGCTCTTCAAGAAAAGATATGCTTTCGTCAATATTTTCCAATCTTTGTTTGTGATGAAAAACCCGCTTTTCAATTATTGGTGAAGAACGTCTTAGCTTTTTTGCTTTTAGATATAGCTTTTGAGCCTTATCAATAAGTTCTTTATTAGGTGATGGTAAAGAAAATAATTTATTGGCTTTATCTTGTATGATTTTGCTTTCCTCTGTTTTTGTTAATAATTTCTTTTGCTCTAGAAGATTTGCTGCTTCATTTCTTTTTAGCTTCATAAGCTTTAGTTGTACTTCTTTTATAAGCTGATTAAGCTTCTTGGAATCAAGATTTTTTCGATAGTATTTACCAAGATCAAGACTTATACTTGTATTCGTTTGGGTTGTTAATTTTGACTTATCTATATTCCATACTCTGAAGGGAGTAGGCCCATTAAAGCAAAGTTTTAAACTTTCATTCTCAAGTTTTTTCAACCAAATACACCATCTACTATAAAGATGGTGCCATTGTTTTTCTGATACTTCCAAAACAGGTAATTCAAGAAGCTTTTTCGCTAAGTCGGCATCCTCATCGTGGGCTAATTGAAGAGCTAATGACGGACTAATACCTTGATAGCTTTCCTGAAGAGCTTTTTTTAGGCTGATTGGGACTAGGGAAACTCTTTCTTTCCAACTATGAAAAGATTCATTTGAGTTGGGCTCTATACCCTTTGCAGCTGGAGGCGCTACATAAAAATCCCCTGTCCCAATGGGTCTTACTCTGGATTGATGCTCACGTATTTGTCGGCCAAGTGTGATGACTTTGTTTTGATTGTCTAGGAGCAAAAGATTGCTATGACGTCCCATTAATTCAATAATTAAAACCTTTTGAATAGGTCCCCCAGGACGTTTGGCTAGGCCAAATTTTACAACTCGTTCAAAACCTTTTTGCTCGATTTCGATCAATGCCATTTGGCTTAGGCCATGTTGAATTTGCTGCGCAAGAGTGCTTTCACTTCCTATTTTGGAAGGAGGTGGAATTTGCACTAATCTTGGTGCATCTGCATACCAGCTAAGTTCCAGCCATCTCATCCCTTGCAAGGTCCTTAGACCAATTTGAATTGCTCCAGGCTCAGGTTGTTGAGCCCTCTCGAAGCGACTGGGAACAATCAAACTACGAAGATCTGCAATAACAGCCCTCAGACTGGTTAAATCCATTATCTGGAGAGTTTGAGAGGCCATTTGCTTGGTTTGGATATTTAGCTCAGGAAAGGACCTTCCCTACTCTGCGATTTGATCCGATGCAAATTATGCACTCCTCCAGCCTTCGCTGCAGGCTAATAGTTATCACTGGCCCTAGTGGAGTCGGGAAGGGCTCTTTGGTTAAGCAACTTCTAGTTCGCCATCCTGAAATATGGCTTTCTGTCTCTGCAACAACTCGCTCTCCAAGAGAAGGCGAAATTAATGGTGAACATTATTTCTTTTTAGAAAAGGATAGATTCAAAGAGTTAGTGCGGAATGAAGGATTTCTTGAATGGGCTGAATTCGCAGGCAATAGTTATGGCACTCCTAGGAAGGAAGTAAAAGAGAAACTTTCAAGTGGAAAAGATGTTTTGTTGGAAATTGAGCTCAAAGGGGCTAGGCAGGTGCGAAAAAACTTCCCAGAAGCAATCCAAATTTTTCTTGCTCCTCCAAGTTTTGAAGAGCTTGAGAGACGCATTAGAGGAAGAGGAACAGATGATGAAGATGCGATTAGTCGTCGCTTATTAAGGGCAAAAGAGGAATTGAAAGCCCAAGACGAGTTTGATGCTGTAGTGATTAATGCTGATTTTGAGACAGCTCTTCTTGAATTAGAAGAAAAATTGGCCTTGCATAGGCTTTAGCAACAAAATATTTATAATTAATTAGATCCTTTATTGAAATTATATTGGCAGTTGATTGCTATAAAAATCCTCCCTAAATAAATACCACAAGAGCAGAAGCTTTAGTTTAGACACTACTTCTGCGGTATTTATTTAGGGAGGATTTCTTTTGAGTTGTCCTCTTTACCAAGTCATTGGATGGAATAGTAGATCTGGGTGGAAGCGATTAAATTCAATTAGATAACCAGCTGTAACGATTATCCAACCAGCACCAATTACGGGAACCGATCTAAAGATCTTGTGCTTAGATTTGAAAGACATGAGTAAATAGGGAAGTGGTTTTGTAGGTGGTTTTTATTTAATTAAAAAGGAACTTTGCTGTAATCAGACTCTGGAGAAGTTGTGATGTTTTTGTTGCTTTCGCGTAGTTCACCGGAACGTCCTTGGGAGTTGGCGGCGAAAGGCCATTGAGCTCCTTTTATTAAGGCTTTTTGAAGAAGGGCTGAATCAATAAAAATTTCTTTGTCTACAGCCTCACCAGATTCGCGGGCCATTTTCAGATATTCCCTTCCAGCCCAGCCGATGATTCCGCAAACACCAACAAATATGTGGGCTGGGATCAAGACATTACCTTCATTCCCTCTCATGAAAAGAGCTCCAAATGGCTCGATTGTTGCAGCAATAATTAGATGAGGGAGGCCATCATCACCACAGGAGACCTTTCCATAACGTTCAAATCGAGCGATTGCTTGTGGTGTAGAGGCAGCACTTGCACGTTCTTGAAAACGTGGATTTTCTGAGCATTGATTAAGAGGCGCAGCAGTGAATGTAGTGTCAGCTCTGTCTGCATTTAATGCAGGCCCAGGTGCAGCGTTTGCTAATGGAGCAAAGCCGACAACAAGGAAAGCCGATATAAGAATGGCGAATAGACGACGCATTAGTTTCGATTCCTTTTTAGACCTGCCAACTTAAGAGCAGGATGTCACTAACTTAAATTAGATGAGATACCCCCCCAAAGCTCAAACAGTCCTTGCCCTCGAAACAAGTTGTGACGAGTCTGCAGTGGCTATTGTCAGAATCCAGGGAGGTCGGTTTCATTTAATTGCCAATCGGGTGGCTTCACAGATTGAGGAACATGCCAAGTGGGGAGGAGTTGTTCCGGAAATTGCCTCTAGAAAGCATTTAGAGATACTTCCAGTTCTTATAGAGGAAGCTTTGAGTGCTTCAAATCAATCGATCAGTGAAATAAATGCTGTAGCAGCAACTGTTACCCCTGGTTTGACGGGTGCCCTTTTGGTTGGATCGGTGACAGGTAGAACTCTTGCTGCTCTTCATGACATTCCCTTTTTAGGTATTCATCATTTAGAAGGACATCTCGCATCTGTTCTTCTAAATGAGATCCCCCCAGTTCCGCCCTATATGGTTTTGTTGGTTAGCGGTGGTCATACAGATTTGATAAAAGTAGAAAAACATTGTGAATTCCAGCGTCTAGGAAGAAGTCATGACGATGCAGCTGGAGAAGCTTTTGACAAAGTTGCCCGTCTGTTGGGACTTCCTTATCCGGGTGGACCTGCTATTGAGGACTTGGCAAAAGCAGGAAACCCCCAATCATTTGTTTTACCCAAAGGGAGGGTTTCAAGACCTGAAGGCGGTTTTTATCCTTATGACTTTTCATTTAGTGGGCTTAAAACAGCAATGTTGCGTAAAGTTCAGTCTCTTAAATCTGGACCAGGTGAGTTTCCATTAGAGAATCTTGCTGCAAGTTTTGAGAATGTTGTTGCAGAGGTCTTAGTTGAGCGAAGTATTCGATGCACCTTAGAACAAGGATTAAATACTTTAGTTATGGTTGGAGGTGTTGCAGCTAATAAGCGCCTAAGGGAAATGATGTCAGAAGAGGCATTTAAGAATGGTATTTCCATTTACATGGCTAAGAAAGCTTTCTGTACAGATAATGCTGCAATGATTGGCACAGCTGCTTTAATACGTTTATCATCTGGTATGTGCTCAAGTTCGCTTCAGCTTGGGGTTTCTCCTCGCTGGCCATTAGAGCAGGCAGATTTGTTATATCAATCTGAAGCTCCTTTTTAAAGAAATTTAAATAGTAGCTATCTTCTTAGCTTAGAAAGCAATTTATGGACTCTCACCAGGATCACCAAGTTGTCAAAGTGGATCACACTGTAAGTAATGGACACTTAAATTCATGGCGTCGTGGATTTACTCCTCAAGCAGAGATTTGGAATGGAAGGATGGCGATGTTTGGTTTGTTTGTAGGTTTGAGTCTTTTGATCTTGATTAATATCTTTCTTGGCTGAGAAGTTAGACTTATTTAAACAGTTAAAATGGTTTTTTGTTTTCTTATCAGATTAATGTCTGAAGTTGAATCAAAAAGCTTTTTTTAGTTTTGACTCTATTGCTAGCAGAATCCTAATTGCTTTATAATAGTTGTTTAGTGTGGACAAAAGAATCACCTGCAAAGCTTTATAGAAACATTGAAATTCCTTGTGATTTTAACGGGATTGTTTTTTTTGCTTACTGAAGATGTATGACTTGACTACCGGTTGAGGATATCTGGAGTTATATAAGGAAATCAAATCCTGATTTGGGGATCATTCAAAGTGTCGCTTATTGAGGTCCCGAATGGGTTTTGGCTTTTAAATCCAAAATTTTTCATTGAAGATATGGATAGAACTTTGATTGTTTACTCCCTATGAATCCTGAGCGGCTAGGACTGCTTTGGGGGGTCACTGTTTTTGCAGGGGCTGGGGCCAGGCTATTGGCTGTCCTCACTGGTTTCCCTGGTGTTGTTCTTCTATTGCTCTCTGGGTTGTTAATAGGAAGATCTGGCTTGGGCTTGGTTGAACCTCTCGATTTAGGACAAGGGTTGGAGACAATAGTTGGCCTTTTGGTAAGTCTTGTGTTGTTTGATGGTGGATTAAAATTGCGTCTACCAGGAGACACGCTTAAGACAACAGTCCTAAGGATTTCTCTTATAAGACTTGTCTTTTCTTTAACAGCAGGACTGCTTGCTGCTCATTGGCTTGCAGGCTTGGGTTGGTCCGTAGCGGCCGTATATAGCGCAATTGTGTTAGCTACAGGCCCCACTGTTGTCACACCACTTGTTCAACAGATCCGTTTGGCTTCTCCTTTGGGAGATGTCCTTGAAGCAGAGGGATTGGTTCTCGAACCAGTAGGTGCAGTTTTGGCTTTGTTGTTGTTGGAACTATTACTTGGTGATTTGCATGGTTGGAAGGAATTGGCTCTGGGATTGTTGTCTCGTCTTGGAGGAGGTATTGGGATTGGCTTGTCATTTGGATGGCTGCTTTCAGAGTGTTTGAGGCGACTCAAGCCGAACCCTTCGATAGGGATAAGGTTGCAATTAACTTTGGGCTTTTTATTTCTTCTTTATGGCGTTTGTGAATGGTTATTGCCTGAGTCGGGTTTGCCAGCTTCTGTGGCTGCAGGGGTTGTAGTTGGACGTAGACCTGCAACTCAGGTGAACCAGTTAGATCAATTGATTAGAGAACTCGCGCAGTTGGCAATAACAATGTTGTTCCCACTGCTTGCTGCTGATGTCTCTTGGGCTGAATTGAGTCCACTGGGATGGGGTGGAATCACCTGTGTACTTGTTTTGATGCTAATAGTAAGACCAGTAGCTGTAAGCTTGGCAACGATTGGATTGCCATTAGATGTTAAACAGAGATTGTTTTTAGGATGGTTGGCTCCTAGGGGCATAGTTACAGCTGCAGTCGCTTCTCTTTTTTCTATTCGATTAGAACAGGCAGGAGTCTTAGGTGCAGGCCGTTTACAGGGATTAGTTTTTCTCACAATTCTTATGACTGTTGGTCTTCAGGGCCTTACAGCTCAGCCCTTGGCTAATGCTTTGGGCTTGCTGGCTATTGATGAATCGAACGAAGAAGGTCTAAAGACAGCGTCTAAGACGGTCTGAGTCTTTACTAATCCTAGCTAGTAGGCTCCATGTAGAGATTAGATCTGGTCCTTGCATTCGACCAAGTAGGGCTGCTCTAAGACTTTTCATAATTAAGCCTTTTTTGACTCCAGCAGATTTTGCAGAGTTTTCAAGAAGTTCTTTAGCTTTATTTTGATTGATTCCATCCCATGGACTCTTATTAATATTTTCAAGTAGACATTTGAGTGCTTCTTTTGCACCTTCCACTTCAAGTTGTTTTATACCATCAGTTTCTAGGATTGGATTTTCAAAGAAAGGTCTACTTTGAATTACTCCATCGTTAATTAACGTAAGTGATGGGCCAATAAGCTTTGTAAGGTCAATGCACCATTCATGATTAGGCAACTCCCAACCTTCTTTTATCCATAGGGGTTTTAGGGATTTTAGCAGTGCTTCTGAAGGCCAATTGTGAATTACTTGAGCATTTAACCAGTTCAATTTGTCCCAATCGAATTTCGCCCCGGCTTTATTAACGCGATCAAAGCCAAACACTAACGATGCCTGATTGATAGAGAATCTTTCTGTCATTCCTTCCGGTACTGACCATCCTAGTAATGTCATGTAATTCGCCATTGCTTCAGCTGTATATCCCATTGACCTGAATTCATTTATGGAAGTAACTCCATCTCGTTTTGAAAGTTTGCGCCCTTCTTGATTGAGGATTAAAGGAGTGTGTGCAAATTGTGGGCTTTCTAGCCCTAATGCTTTGTATAAAAGAAGTTGTTTCGCCGTATTTGCAATGTGATCCTCTCCTCTTATTACATGAGTTATACCCATTGAAGCGTCATCAACTACAACTACGAGGTTGTAAAGAGGATCCCCAATCCTCTGCGCGGGAGCCCTACGGGCAATGACCATATCTCCTCCTAGATCTGAAGCATTCCAGCGCATTTGTCCACGAACTAGGTCATTCCATTGAATTAGTGTTTCATCTTCGATTCGAAAACGTATAACAGCTTCTTTCCCCTCTGAAAGAAACTTTGATTCTTCTTCAAAACTTAGATTTCGATGGCGATTGTCATAGCGAGGCGCCTTCCCTTTTTCCCTTTGTCCTTCACGCATTATTTCAAGTTCTTTGTCAGTTACATAACAGCGATAGGCCAGCCCAAGATCTAATAAGGATTGAATCGCAGATCGATGTTCATTAATACGTTTACTTTGAATGATTGGCTCCTCATCCCAATTGAGGCCAAGCCACTTGAGACCTTCGAGAATGTTGGTTGTGTATTCAGGTTTAGACCTCTCTTTATCAGTGTCCTCTATACGAAGAAGGAACTGTCCTCCTTCTCTTGTTGCGAATAGCCAGTTGTAAAGAGCTGTCCTGGCTGTACCTATATGGAGTGTCCCTGTGGGACTAGGGGCCAGCCTTACTCTCACAGTCATGGTTTTTGTGTTGGATACGGGACCGACGGGATTCGAACCCGCAACTTCCGCCGTGACAGGGCGGTGCTCTAACCAATTGAACTACGGTCCCAAGTCGTATTGGTTGAGACCATTGTTTGGGATCTCAACCGAAAGATCTGACCTGTGTCGCAATTGCGACGAAGGAAGTATCAACCTATTGCATACCACTCGTCAACTTTGTGGGGAATGTTTTTTTGATTTGAACTAAACCATAGTTGCCTTTAAGCTTGATTTTGTAATGGTTAGATCCATAAAAGTGGGTATTGAGAGGTTTCATTGTTGATCTGTTGGGACCTTATATGTGCAAATCCTGAAGTTAAAAAGATTAATCAAAATACCCTGCCTACTAGCCTTCAGGGTTAGACCTGAGGGCCCTTGGAAAGAGAGTTATACCAGTATGAACAGATATGTACTCTTTAGGGACGGAATCCTGCTGGCTCTATTAGGCGAACTTGATTGCCTCGAGCAGTGAACTCCCGGCCTTGATCGCTTTGAACGACCACTCGACCACCAGATTTGACTCGGATTACGCGTGCTCGAACCCAACCTAGAGCGGCTGACTCGAGAACCTTCACGACATCACCAGGTTGAAGATCTAACTCCATTCTCAGAACTAGGAAACTGCAGGAAGTGGCATCGGACGCGCCGTGGAGGACTTGAACCCCCGACATCAGGTTTTGGAGACCTGCGTTCTACCAACTGAACTAACGGCGCATTAGAGATTCCCTTTGATATTCGCCAAGAGGACGATGGGATTTGGTTTGAACGAGGTCGAGACCTCAGCGGTCGAAGCGCTGCTTCACGCGAGTGGCCTTGCCAACCCGTTCACGCAGATAGAAAAGCTTCGCCCTCCTAACTTTACCGCGGCGCTCAACCTTTACGGATGCAACTTGAGGGCTATGAAGCATGAAGACTCTTTCTACCCCAATCCCTTGAAAAATTCTACGGACAGTAATGGTTTCATTAAGCCCACCATGCCTTTTGGCTATTACTACTCCTTCATAAGGTTGAACACGTTCTTTATTGCCTTCACTGATTCGAACACCCACGCGAACTGTATCTCCTACGTAAATCTCAGTAAGATTAGTTTTTTGTTGTGCAGCTTCGAATTCACTTATAAGTTCGGCCGCACTCAATTTGATGTTCTTTGAGTCGTTTTTAGGAACAGCATTCTTCAGTGAGGTTGACTTCTCCTCTATTTCAGAAGCCTTTTCGGTGGGCTCTTTTTTTTGATCCTCGGTAATTGAGGGGTCCTTGGAATCAGCTGTCATTCCAGATCCGAGTTATATCGGCAAACAATTATCTTAACCGGTCGTTAATCTCCTTTGAATAATTTTGTTTTTTTCGTCAGGCGAAAGGGACCATTATCAATAAAGTGAATTTTGTTTTTAGGGATCCAAAACAGCTTGGCTCTATTGGAGGTACTAGAGAGAAGACTCTTCTTTCTCAGAAACGTTAGCCTTAATGATTATTCATTGGTTACTTCACTTGGTAAACAAAGCTCGCTCACTGTTTTTTGTGGCTATGGTTTTTGTAATTGATAGGAATTTCAAATGGAATATGATCTAAGGTGTTGGATATATATGAGCGCCTAGCTTCCTGAGCTAATTCATTATTATTGGCGTTATATGGCTATTGATAGCCTGAATTTAATCGAGCCTGAAAGTCAGTTTTTAGTAATAAGCTGACTTTCGGAAAAAACGTTTTCTTAACTATTTCGGCATCATGAATCTTTTCGCCGATCTCATGGCTTCTGGTTCAGGCCTTCCGCAAAAAGTAGATGGCCCTAGCATTCAAAAAAGGCGTGGAGTCGAGATCAAGTCTGCAAGAGAAATAGAAATTATGCGCAAGGCCAGTCAGATTGTGGCTACTGTTCTGCGGGAGATAAATCTTATGGTTGAGCCAGGGATGACTACTGGCGATCTTGATGCATATGCTGAGCGTCGGATAAGAGAAATGGGTGCTGTTCCTAGCTTTAAGGGGTATCACGGTTTCCCAGCAAGTATCTGTGCCAGCATTAATTATGAAGTCGTTCATGGGATTCCTAGCTCTAAGCGGTTGATAAAAACTGGTGATTTACTAAAGGTAGATACAGGTGCTTATTTCGATGGTTATCACGGAGATAGTTGTATAACGATTGCTGTTGGGGATGTTTCAGAGTCTGCTATGGAGCTCAGCAGAGTTGCTAAAGAAGCATTAATGGCAGGACTATCTCAAATAAAACCAAGAAATACTCTTTTAGATATTGCAGGTGCTATTGAAGACTTAGTTAAAGCGAATGGATTTAGTGTGGTAGAAGATTACACAGGTCATGGAGTAGGGAGGAACCTTCATGAAGAACCTTCAGTATTTAATTTTAGAACAAATGAATTGCCTAATC
This sequence comes from Prochlorococcus sp. AG-363-C20, assembly GCA_003280295.1. Lineage (GTDB taxonomy): Bacteria > Cyanobacteriota > Cyanobacteriia > PCC-6307 > Cyanobiaceae > AG-363-K07. The sequence continues at coordinate 39,998 of QCFI01000001.1, forward strand.
TTACCTTACGGCCAGGGATGACTTTGGCCGTTGAGCCAATTATTAATGCTGGTAGTAAGTTTTGTAGAACCCTTAGAGATGGTTGGACTGTGGTAACTAAGGATAGAAATTTATCTGCGCAATGGGAGCATACTATCCTAGTAACTTCTGATGGCTGCGAAATACTTACAGACCGGGGAGATGAATAAAGAGTTGTGGTTTAATTTTTTAGGTATTTGAATGAAACTGTCTAGTTACAAAACAATAAATAGATCTTAATATTTCATTTATAGGTATAAATAAATATGTGATTGGATTTGGTGTGACTATTATTAAATTTAGGCCTAGTTCAGCTTGTCTAATAACTTGATTGGCTACAAATTCAGCACTCATAATGCCGAATGGATTTAGTTTTGAGAAAAAAGGTCCAAGTATAAGTTTTCGAATCCTAAATTTTTTACGTTGACTTTGGTCCAAGTTGTTCCACATATAACTTACTAGTTGACCTATTAATCTTTTACTGACTTCATATCCTGGACTAAGCGCAGGTTGTATTTCTGCTTCTGAGGTGTTAACCCAAACTTCACGGGGACGTTGAGGGGATCTATTTTTATTCGCAAAGGTTTGGAAATTTTGCACTAGTCGCCAGGTACTTAACGCATTGATTTCAATGGCGTCATTTAGTGCTTGGCAATTTTGTAGGCCTTTTGGATTGAAACCGTGATTTAGGACCAAAATATCAAGCTTTTCTAGTTTCTTCATTAGTAAACTCTCTTCCCCACATTGCCAGAGCACCCATTCATTTGGAGCGATTTCTGAAGTATCTGGATTTTGAATAGGTCTGTGTGTAATCCCTACAACAAATGCACCTTTTGCACGAAATCTTTTTATCAGAGCCAGGCCAAGGCTCCCATTCGCTCCTGTAATGCCTATCCGAAAGTTTTTCCAGTTGGCATTATTAGCAATTGGATTTGTTGAATTGCTGAAATCTTCTGAATTTTTTTGAGATTTGTTTTCCATAAGATTTGTTAGTGATTTTAAATTGCACTGTTTTTGGATGAGTTTGCTAGTTGATTTGCTGCTAGTTGAAGAGTTTTTCTTGCAAACTGGTTTTGAGAAGTCTTGTGAAAAGTCTAAGATTATTTAGTTTGATAAGAAAGGAGTTCGGTCATGGGCAAGACCTTAATGATCGGATCTTGCGAGCCTTTTAGCGGGAAATCTGCATTTGTTTTAGGTCTCGCTAGGCAGTTAATTGCGGCTAATAAAACAATTCGTTTTGGTAAACCATTAGCTACAAGCCTTGAATTTGAAAATCATGTTGAAGGTTCTGCTTCTAAAGACCTTTTAATTGATGATGATGTTCGCTTTATTGGCGAGACACTTGGATTATCAGAAAAACAGCTGATTCCATCTCTTCATCTCTTGGGACCTGCTTCAGCGGATAAACGTCTTGCAAATTCTGATTTGGAAGCTGGTGAAGGGTTTGAGTCTTTAAAAAAACAACTGCACGATCCTTTTGATGGAGTGAATATTCTTGAAGCAGCGGGAAGCTTGCATGAAGGTCTTCTTTATGGCTTAAGCCTTTGCCAATTGGCACGTGGCTTGAATGCAAAGGTAATTCTTGTGCATTTATGGAAGGATAGTTGCAGTGTGGATGCACTTATTGCTGCTAAGGAGCAGCTTGGTGATCACCTGATTGGCATTGTCTTGAATGCGGTGAAACCTGAAGACGTAATTGACTTGGAGACTTCAGTAGTACCTTCTTTAGAGGATCTTGGTTTTGTGGTATTTGGAGTCATGCCACGTTCTCCATTGCTTAGGAGCGTCACAGTTAGTGAGTTGGTTAGGCGTTTAGAAGCAAGGATTATTTGTTGTCCTGAAAGGCTGGAGTTAATGGTTGAAACTTTAAGTATTGGAGCGATGAGTGTAAATTCTGCAATGGAGTTTTTTCGGAAATGTCGCAATATGGCTGTTGTGACAGGAGCTGATCGTACCGATATTCAACTGGCTGCTTTAGAAGCATCTACTCAGTGCTTGATCCTTACGGGAGCTGGAGAACCTTTGCTTCAGTTGATTAATAGGGCTGAAGAATTAGAAGTGCCTTTGTTGAAGGTAGATCACGATACTTTATCTACTGTTGAAGTTATTGAGCAGGCGTTTGGTCATGTCCGCTTACATGAAGCAGTTAAAGCAAACTATGCTTTTCGCTTAGTTGAAGAGCATTGTGACCTGGATCGTTTGTTTTTGATTCTTGGAATTTCCTCAATAATTACTAAAGACTGCTAGCTTTAAAGAATTGCTATGGGGATGTCCTTGAGTCGCTCCCTGGATCTTCCCTCATTAGATCGCGTAGATACCCTTGCCCAAGAATTGGCCTTATTACAGGATAAAGGTAAGAGGCGTATAGCCTTTCTTGGTAGCCGTCATGTTCCGGTTGTAGCGATACATCTTGTCGAATTGATTGCTCGTTCACTAGCTCAAGAGGGCCATTCAATTATTACCTCAGGTTCTCAGGGTGTAAATGCAGCAGTGATAAGAGGAGTCTTGGAGGTTGATTCATCCTTGCTAACGGTACTTTTACCTCAGAGCCTCGAGCGTCAAGTCCCTGAAATAAGAGATCAATTGGGGCAAGTTTTGCATCTCATAGAAAAGGTGGATAATGATGATCTTCCTTTGCCAATTGCAAGTAGCCTTTGTAATCAAGAAATAATTAGCCGTTGTGATCAGCTAATTTGTTTTGCTTTTCATGATAGTGAGACACTTTTGACTAGTTGTCATAGCGCAGAAGAAATGGGTAAGGTAGTCAGTTTAATGTTCTTTGATTGATCTTTTGTTTGAGATCTATATTTCAATATTCAACATATTATAAGAATAATAATCTTTACATTTTATAGCGTTAACAATGCATAATTTAAATGCAAACCTAAAAAATATTCGCAAGTTTTTTTTGTTGTATATATATAATGGATAGTAGATTCGTATTTCGAAGAGATTAATGGCTGAAACTTTTTCTTTTGATGTTGTTTCTGATTTTGATCATCAGGAGCTAGTTAATGCTGTAGATCAGTTAAAGAGAGAGCTCTTACAGCGATATGATCTCAAAGATACAAATACAGTTGTTATTTTAGAAGAACTTGAATTAATTATAACTACTGCCAGTGAAATGACTTTGCAATCTGTTCAGGACGTTTTGAGAAAGAAGGTTACCAAGAGAAATCTGTCGCTAAAGATTTTAGATTTTCAAGCTCCTGAGCCAACTGGCGGTGGAAGGGTTTTGCAGAAGGTACTTTTAAAAAAAGGTCTTACACAAGAAGTCTCAAAGAAGTTAAGTAAGATGCTTCGTAATAGCCTTAAGAAGATAAATGTTGCTATACAGGGAGACAGGCTTAGGGTTACAGGCAAAAATAAAGATGATTTGCAATCTGCAATTGCACTATTACGTGAATATGAAGATGACTTGGATTTCCCTTTGCAATTTGAAAATTATAGATAATCTATGGATTCTTTTTGTATTTCAAACTGTTAGCTCTAGAATATTAACGTAACCAATTAAATAGATAGAGAATATGAGCTTTTAAGCCAAGTTAATAATCTGAATCGATTGATTAGTTAATAGAAATATTTCTTAATTGATTATTTAAACCCTTTGAAAAATAATAATAATGAGAAAAAGAATATATGCATGATTGGATTATTCTCGTTTTATGGGTAGAGGCAGCCAATTTGTCGGAGCCATTCATTAAAAGAATATAAAAAAACAAGACTAGCAACTCGACTCTGCTGAGAGAAGGTAAAACTCGGCTCTTTATTCTTGAGTGTTTACTTGCTTTTGGGTATCTCTATTGTTAGTGATTACTGAATACAAATGAAGATCATCACACTAATCGCTAAATAGCCATAAGATTTATACATATAACAACTTCTATGACCACTCCTTTTCGCAACATCACACCATCAGGGCCAGGTGGAAATGCCGCTGCTCTGCTTGTTCTTTCTTTTGCAGGCTTCATATTGCTTACAAGTTCTTTCTTTGTTGTTCCTGCTGGTCAAGTGGCCGTGGTAACGACATTAGGCAAAGTTAGTGGAGGTGCTCGTCTTCCTGGACTTAATTTCAAAATCCCTTTTATACAGTCTACTTATCCATTTAATGTTCAAACCCAGGTCAAGCCTGAGAAGTTTGAGTCTTTAACTAAAGACTTGCAGGTGATTGCGGCAACAGCAACGGTTAAATATGCTTTGAAGCCAAATGAGGCTGGGCGTGTATTTAGAACTATTTCTTATAACGATAGGGAGATTTACAATCGAATAATTAAACCTTCTCTGCTTAAAGCACTTAAATCTGTTTTCTCTAAGTATGAGTTAGTTACTATTGCTAGCTCTTGGAGTGATATCTCAGAAATAGTTGAGAAGACTGTTGCTGATGAACTTAATAAATTTGATTATGTTCAAGTTCAAGCTCTTGATCTTACAGGGTTAGAAATTGCCGAGGAATATAGGGCTGCTATTGAGCAAAAACAAATCGCTGAACAGCAATTACTTAGGGCCCAAACAGAAGTAAAAATTGCAGAACAGGAAGCAAAGAGGTATGAAACTCTTACTAGAAGTCTTGATGACCAGGTCCTATTTAAATTATTTCTAGACAAGTGGGATGGAAAAACACAAGTAGTACCGGCACTACCTGGTAGTAAGGGTGGAGGTACACCAGTAATTGTTGGAGGTAGAAAGTAGAGGATTATTGAGCTTTTTAAGAAAAGGATTGTAAACAATATCTAGTTACTTATTACCTACCAAACAAAATTAATTAATTTTGTTTGGTAGGTAATAAGTTGTTAACTTGTTTATGTTGTTTTGTCCTTAACTTTTTGGTTGAATTTTTAGAGAATCTTTGAAATATCAGCAAAACTTTCTTGGAATGCTTTTATTGTGGTATCTATATCGTCTTCTGAGTGAGCCATTGAAGTAAACCCTGCTTCAAATGCACTTGGAGCTAGGTAAATTCCTCTTTCAAGCATTGACCGATGTAATTTTCCAAAAAGTTCTGTGTTTGTTGCTTTTGCTTCTTCGAAATTTCTTACGGGGCCTTCACATAGGTAGAAACCAAACATTGCACTAATGCTACTTCCTGTTATTGGAAAACCTGCTTCCTTTGCTGATTGGAGGATCCCTTCAATTAATTTTTTAGTGGTTGCTTCAAGTTTTTCGTAAGTGCCTTCTTGCTGAAGTAATTCAAGAGTTTTAATACCTGCTGTCATTGCTAGGGGATTACCACTGAGTGTCCCTGCTTGATACATGGGCCCCGCTGGGGCAACCATTGACATTATTTCAGCTCTTCCTCCATATGCTCCTACTGGTAGACCTCCTCCAATAACTTTGCCTAGAGTCGTTAGATCTGGTGTGACTCCAAATCGAGCCTGTGCGCCTCCATAGCTGATCCTGAAACCAGTCATTACTTCATCAAAAACAAGAAGGGCACCATGTTCTTTGGTGAGCTCTCTTAGCCCTTCCAGGAATCCTGGTTCAGGGGTGATGAACCCAGCATTCCCAACAACTGGTTCAAGAATGACACCAGAAATTGCATCGGGGTTTTCCGCAAAAAGCTCTTTAACAGCTTCTAAATCGTTGTAAGGAGCAGTAAGTGTATTTTGAGTTGTACTTCGAGGTACTCCTGGTGAATCAGGTAAGCCCAGAGTAGCGACTCCAGAACCTGCTTTAACTAAAAACATATCTGCATGTCCGTGATAACAACCTTCGAATTTGATGACCTTGTCACGCCCTGTGAAAGCTCTCATCAGGCGAAGGACTGCCATGCATGCTTCTGTTCCACTATTAACAAATCGGACCATTTCAACGCTTGGAACAGCTTCTATAACCATTTTTGCAAGTTTGTTTTCCAACTCGCATGGGGCACCAAAACTAGTTCCTTTTTCTAAAGTCTCTTGAAGTGATGTGATCACTTCAGGGTGGGCATGTCCGCAAATTGCTGGTCCCCAGCTTCCTACATAGTCGATGTAGCGGTTCCCATCTACATCCCATGCATATGGTCCCTTTACTCGATCAAAAACAATTGGTTGTCCACCAACAGACTTGAATGCTCTGACAGGAGAACTAACACCACCTGGCATTAGCCCCTGTGCTTCGCTGAAAATGTTTTCTGAAAGGTTGGTGTTCAAGGCGTTTGTCACGGAGACTGATGCCAATGGGCTAATAAACACAGTTGGACATATTGGCCTAAAAGAGTCAATTTCGTCTCAATTTTCTTTGGAAGTTCTAAACCTCTATTTATTTATTACTTGTTTTTGGACCCTAATATAGGTTGGTTGCTTTGCCCTAGCTTTTAGCTATACAAAGGGAATTCGGTAAATCTGGAACAGGAATCTTTTTGCTTTTGCTTGAAGGAGCTTTTGTTGACAGTGTGACGGTATTCCGATAAACGTCACACATTTCTACTATTGGTTCAATTCATAAGGGGGGATGGATTTGGTCGTAAATGGGAGATTTGTAGAAATTTCGGACTCTTGACGTTTTTTATGCAAATCCTCACACAAGTTTCATTATTGGATGAAGGTGTCAAGTTCCTCCTCTTCATCCATAGGAGGCCAATTCAGGTCCAGTACAACTGGGGCATGATCACTAGGCTGAGCATTGCCACGTATTTTTTTTTCAATTTCACATCCTTTTGCATATCTGAGGAGTTCTTCGCATAAATAGATGTGATCAATTCTCCAGCCTTTATCACGTTCCCAGGCACCACTTCGGTAGTCCCACCAGCTCCAATGATTTGTTTCAGGTTCAAATATCCTAAAAACATCTTGAAGTCTTTCTCCTAAGAGACTGTTTAGAACCTTTCGTTCAGGCTCGCTAGCCATTATTCCTCCTGTTAGTCGTTCAGGATTGTGGATATCTCTGGATTCAAGTGCGATATTGAAGTCTCCTAAAATGCAAAGAGGTTCGTTACGTTTGGCTTGGGCGTTGAGATAGCGATTAAGGCATTGGAGCCATTCGATCTTGTAAGTATATTTTTCTGAGTTCAATGCTGAACCATTAGGCACATAGAGATTTACCACGCGAATATCCTTCACTAAGGCGCTTATAACTCGCTTTTGCTCTCCGAAAAAAGAGGCTTGGGAATCATTTGGAAGTTCTCCACTAAGTCCAAAGCGAATATCTTTTAGAGGATGGCGACTTATTAAGGCAACTCCGTTGTATGACTTTTGTCCATGAAAGCAAACTTGATAGCCATTTTCTTCTAATGCTGTTTTTGGGAAAAAAGGGTCATCTACTTTTGTTTCCTGTAGGCATAGGAGGTCAGGTTTTACTTCTTCTAGCCAATCTTTTACTTGTGTAAGACGAGTCCGGATTGAATTGACATTCCAGGTGGCAATTAGCACTGGTTAAAATCTGTAGGAATAAACCATTAGCATTAAATCAATTGATTAGGGATGGGATCAATGAATCATGAATTTCCCTACCCTTTCCACTTTGTGAGAAAGACCTTTGCAACAACCTTATCAATAGCGTTATTAAGCGTTTTTGGAATTCCCTTTTCATCCTTTGGGCAGTCTGCCCCAAAAAATGAACCTTCTAAAGAAAGAGAAATACATAACACCTTTTCAAGTGATCAGAACAATGGTTCTCTGCTTGATGCAACTAATCCAATGGAATTGATAAATCGTTTACGCAAAGCCACAGCTATGGATGATGCCACTAGTCCTTCAGATGCCATTGATCAAGCTCTAAGGGCTCTGGATGAACAGGAAGACTTAGAGGAGTCTTCTGCGGGATTAAACAATTCTTCTGAAAGCTCAACATTAAGTGTGGGATTTGATAAAGAGAATTGAGCGAATCAATTAATAACCAAAAAATTTATGACTTCTCGATAGCTTTTCAACATAGCTTGAATAATGAATTTGGATCTTCTGAAAAACTACTATTTCATATTTTTGATGAACGCATATTTTTTGTGGAAGTAAATCTGAGCAATTGACTAAGGTTAGCTAGATTAAGAGTCGGGTCAGATATTTGCTTTTTATTCGATGCGAGACCACCCGATACCCCCGGTTACGGAGCCTTTGCAATATCGGGCAATAGGTATTGTTCGAGGAATATATAAGCCATATGAGCAAGATCAAATTACACGTGGTCATCTCATAGACACAAATGGACTGGAAATAGAAGCAGTTGTATTGGGTCGGGTCTTGACTTTAATGAGACGCCATCTGGATCTAAATAAACCTCATCTCTGGGTGGTGTACCCAAGATGTAGGGAAGCTGATCATCTTCATTTGCAAATAGCTGGCATTTGGGAGCCAAGCACTCTTGAAAAAAACAAACTTGATATTGATAGTCCGAATAAATCAGGAAGGGACTTTGAGATTCCCTGTGATGAATTACCTGAAGGAGATGATTATTTTTCGATTAGAGGAGAATTGATTTATACTAAGCCTGATACAGAAGATTTAGTTTTAAAGGTTCGTCAAAGATCCAGAACTGATGGTAGTCGACCTTTACCATTTAAGCTTAATTTAAAAGGACGCATCTCTATAGAATATTTGCGTCATTTTGTGAGTTTGAAAGTCCGCAGGCATGAAAATCAACTCTTTTTGGAAGAACAGAAAGTTATAGGACCTCTACCTAATAGAGGTAGCAATAAAAGACGTGGAGGAAAAAAATCAGTCATACGGAAATCAGGTAATAAGCAGAGTCAAGGTTTATGAAACTTTGTTTTCCTATGCTGTGACACTTCTTATTTATTTAGAATATAGCCTTCAACCCCCTAACCTCTAATAGGTTAGGGGGTTGCCTATTAAGAAATTTATTTGAATAGTTATTTTTGACTTTCTATATCTTTTCCAGACAAATTTTCAACAATGAAAACACTATTTATTGATTGCTCTACTGGCATTGCTGGAGATATGTTATTGGCGGCATTTTTGGACTTAGGTGTACCTCGACAGGTTATTGAGGAACCACTTATTTCAATTGGTCTGGGAAAATCTTTTTCCTTGAGAATTGACGAAGGGCAAAGTTTTGGAATTAGAGGATTAAGAGTCTTTATTGAGGGTTTGGAACAAGATTCTTCTCCTACTCGTTTACAAGAAATAACTGCAATGGTTGAAGACTTCTCATGGGAAGCTTCTTTAAGAAATAAGGTTCTGGATGTATTTAAGGCTCTTGGAGAAGCAGAGTCTTCTGTTCATGGAATACCTTTGGAAAAAGTACATTTTCATGAGCTTGGATCAATAGATGCTTTGATTGAAATCGTATGTGTGTGTGCGGCAGTTGAATATTTGAATCCAATTAGTATTTTTTGTTCGAATCCTCCTGCAGGTTCTGGAATTATCGATACTTCTCATGGGCTTTTACCAGTTCCTGTACCTGTTGTTTTGGAACTTGCCCAAAGGTTTCAGATACAACTTGCTGGCGGAGAGAATTATCCAAATGGTGAATTGACTACACCAACAGGTCTCGCTCTGATGGCAGTTTTGGCAGATAGATTTGCTCAGCCCACTGCTATTGCCTTAGAGGCTTATGGCATTGGATTAGGTAAGCGAAGCCTTGATCGTTCTAATTTTCTTAGGATTTGTTTGATAGATAAAAACGAAACTTCTGATTTGAATAATGATAATCAAATCCTATATTGGCAAACCTTAGTGTCTCAAGAAACTTGGATAGATGATGCTACTCCTGAGGATATATCTCATTTGATTGATGAATTGCGAAGAGCTGGTGCAATTGAAGTTGTTAGTCAACAAGTTCAGATGAAGAAGGGGCGTCAAGGTGTTTGTGTAAAGGCAATAGTTAAATCAGATAAGGCTAATGCAGTTCGTCAAATATGGTTTTTAAAAGGTACAACTATTGGCCTTCGTGAAGACTTGGTTGGTCGATGGGTTTTGCTTCGACGGAAAGGTACTTGTACTACACCCTTTGGCAATGTTTCTTGTAAGCAGATTAGGAAACCAGATGGAAGTTTAACTATTAAGCCTGAACATGATGAGCTTGAGCGTATTAGTAATGATAATGGACTTTCTTTAGAGCAAGTTCGCAGGGAAGTAACTTCTTTTAATGAAAGCTTTGTACCTAATGAGGAGTGGTCGTGGTAAATAATTTATTGAAGCGGTCTTTTTACCGTTTAAAGTTATCGCAGCTTCAGAGACTTATCCCAAGTAGTCTTCGTTCATGGATCACATTTGGCTGTTTATTTTTTGTTGGATATACTGTTCATTTGAATGGCGAGCAGTTGGTAAAGATAGATTTAAGCAGGTTAACTATTGGCTGGTTACTTGTGGCTATCGGAATTAGCTTTTTAAGCCTTTTGATTAATGCAATTGCATGGAGAACCTTGATTGAATGGTTAGGTTATCGTTCAAGCAAAGTTGACTTAATAGCACTCTTTTTAAGTAGTAATTTACTTAAATATCTGCCTGGAGGTATTTGGCATTTTGTTGATAGGCTTAGGGTGCTCAAAAATCACCTTGGTGTAGGTAAAGCACTTGCATCAGTTTTGCTTGAACCCCTTCTTATGGCAGCAGCAGCTCTCCTTTTGGTTGCCTTTGGGGGGTGGCAATCAGGGATAGGAATACTTTGTTTTATACCATCCTTATGCTTTACTAAACATATTAGAGAGCCCATATTAAGAAAATTAGAACAGATAAAAGCCAATCAGTTAGAGCAAATTTATTATGAAACTCAGTTTGTTGATGAAAGAAACAATATGGCTATAGGAAGGGATGATTATCCTTTCAAAGTATTACTACAAGAAATGCTTTTTGTTTTTTTGCGTTTTGGTGGGTTTTGGTGTTGTTTAAATGCTTTTCCTTTAGATGAAAGTATTTCATTCTTGGTTTGGCTGTCTGCTTTCTCTTTGGCTTGGACTATTGGTTTACTTGTCCCAGCGGCCCCTGGAGGGATTGGTGTTTTTGAAGCTGCTTTGTTGATTCGTGTGGGATCTGTTGTCCCAGAAGCTAATTTTTTAGCGTCTTTACTTTGCTATAGGCTTATTTCTATTTTGGTAGATTTACTTGCGGCTCTTGGTGTTTCAATAAGAAGAATCTTCATGCTAAAAAGAATTAATTTATAAAAATTAACTTTGTGCTTTTGATTATTATTTTAAATAATTAATTAAATTTAATTTCTTTATCTTATAGCTCATCATTGGCACTTAAGCCTGAAATCAGTGCTAGAGAAGCTATTAAACCGAGTAAAAGAATTATAAGAGCAGGTAAGATTGCTTCAGATATTCGCTCGTCACCTGCATATTGAAAGATTCGAACTGAAAGTGTATCAAAATCAAATGGCCTGAGTGTAAAACTAAGAGGTAATTCTTTTAAGGTATCAACAAAAACTAATAATGCGCCAACGCCTATTGGCCCTTTTAATAGAGGTAAATGAACTGTCCTAAAAACTTCTTCCCATTTGTACCCAAGTCCTGTTGCTGCTTCGTCAAGACTTGTAGAAATACGTTCAAAGGCTGCGTCTAGGCCTCCTTTTGCGACAGCTAGAAATCTATCGCTGTAACCCCATAGCAGCAAAAATAAAGGAGTGAACCTCCATGGCGGTCCACCGAATGAAAAAAGGCCTAAGGCAAGTACAGCGCCTGGAACTGCATATCCAATACCAGCAAGAAAAGTTAGGCTTTGCATCCATTTGCTTTTATTCCATCTTTTTGCAAGTGATAGAAATAAAGCTGCGATTACAGCAAGGCATGCTGCACAAAGGCCAAGTCCAAGACTTCTGGCAGTTAGGGCGAAAAGCTCCCAGTCCAACCCTTTTCCTAATTGATTGGAATTTATTACTATCCATGTAATAGGGGTTCCAAGAGCGAAGGTCGGGGGGAAAAAAGCAATACTTTGCGCAAGTAATGCTCTTATTCCTTTTAGCTGCCATGAAGGTGCTTCTCCACCAGCCACACCTTCTGTCCATCTTCTGCTTTTATTTCTTAGTTGACGTTCATAGGCAACAAGGCCCATGACTATTGTTAGGCCGATAATTGCCAGTGCGATAGCTCCTGATGGATTTCCATTTGTCACCCAGTTTTCAACTATGCCGGCTGAGATACTTGGAATATTTAATAGCTGGACAGCTCCTAGTTCATTAATTACCTCCATGCTAGTAAGAGCAACTCCTGCTCCTATAGCTGGAAGTGCTATAGGTAGAGCAATGCGTCTGAAACTGTTCCATGGCCCTACTCCCAGACTTCGACATGCTTCAAGTTGTCGTCTACCACATTTAGTGAAACTTTCAGTGCTAAGTAGGAATACATATGGATAAGTTGTAAGAGACATAATGATTACACCCCAACTCATTCCATGAATTCTGATGGAATTGATGCTGCCGAGGTCTATGAGAGTTGCAGCGAGTAGATATGCAGGAGTTGCTAAAGGAAGTAATTGCGCAACACGCAGAATCTTTCTGCCTGGAAATCTGCAATTTGCGAGTAGCCAACCATTTGATGTCCCTACAAGAGCACTAATGAGTCCGGTATATAAAACTAAAGATAATGTCCCCCAAATTTGTCTAGGACCATCTATGCCTAGAGTTATTGATCCGTTTCTTAGCCCATTTATTCCTTCTCCTAATAATCCAAGTAGAGGCCACAAGGCAAAAACACAAATAATGACTGCAAGGGCACTAAGCAAAGATCGCCTGGAATGCAAATTTGGAAAATCCAAATACCTTCTGTTTCGGTTTTGTGGGATTACATCATTGATCATTTAGAGAAACCTTGCCCGTATCTTTTGTTACACAAGCTTCTAATTGTTTCCGCAGTGTCGAATGGTCAAGCTTTCGACCAATTAAAACTAGTTGATTCTTTTGTTTGCTATGCCATTCGCTGTCATCAATTGAGAAACGCTTACCTGCAAGATGAAAGATGTGCCTTAGGTTGCTTTCATTGAACCAAAGAATACCTTTCGCTCGGAAGACACCTTCAGGAAGTTGATTGTCAAGAAAATTCTGGAATTTTCTTAGTGAAAAAGGACTAGTACTTTCAAAAGCTAAAGAAGTAAAGCCTTCTATTTCATGAATGTCTCCGTTGTGAATATGTTGTTGTTTATGGCTGTCATAACCATGTGAATGATTGCAGTGGCCATGTTCATGGTCACATTCGGAGTGATCAGTTTTTTGTGTTGAGTGCTTAATATTAACTCGATCAGTTTCAAACAGGCCAACACTCATTAATAGAGCCAATGAAACTTTCCCTTTAATAGATTGCAAAATTCTTGCATCATTTTTGATCTCTTTTAACTTTGACTTGACTTCTGATAAACGATGCTTTGAAACTAGATCACATTTGTTGAGGAGGAGGATATCTCCGTAAATAATTTGTGCACGACCGACTTCGCTATCAAGCAGCTCATTGTTAAAATTTTCAGCGTCAACAACGCTAATAATTGAATCCAGTCTTGTTAGATCTCTTAGTTCGCTAGTAAGAAAAGTCATTGCAACGGGGAGAGGGTTTGCTAGACCTGTTGTTTCAACTACCAAATATTCAATAGAGTTGGGTTTCTTTAGAATACGCTTAACTGCTTCAAGTAGCTCACCATTAATTGAACAGCAGATACATCCATTGCTAAGTTCAATCATCTCCTTGCCAGTAGTAACAATTAGGTCATTATCAATACCGATTTCTCCGAATTCATTTACCAGTACTGCGGTTTTTAGGCCTTCTTGATTACTTAGAATATGGTTTAGTAGTGTTGTTTTCCCTGCACCAAGAAATCCAGTGAGAATAGTGACTGGTATGCCGTTGCAATCCTCTAAATTAATCTTGTCACTTGAGGAACTTACAGAAGGTGAGGCGGTAGATTCGCTCATATGAGTGATTTTAAAAGAGTTGACATTGGGCCACATTTAAGGCCTTTTTAATGTTGCCAGTTATCTAAGCATTTGTCTTATTCAAATTTAGTTAAGTAAATTGATTGATTTGGCTAATTCGACGTCCTTATTGGTTAAACCATTTAGATCATGAGTTGTTAGTTCAATCGTCACTGTTGCGTAGACGTTTCTCCATTCTGGGTGGTGATTCATTGACTCAGAAAGCATTGCAACTTTTGTGATAAATCCGAAGGCTTCTACAAAGTCTGAAAATTGCCATTTTCTGCAAAGCTTTGAATCTTGAATTTCCCACTTTGGCAGCTCTTTACTGAGAGCTATCAGTTCCTGACTCCCCAGAAGCTTTGCTTTCATTTTTTCTCCTTGTGAAATGGGGTAAGAGTTGTTTGCCTGATCATGTATTCAATTGGTAAATAAGTCCATGTCTTTTTTGCCTCTTGTTTTGTTTACAGGATTAAGATTGTGTTTTATTCACTGGTTTGTTTTCTGAGAAGGGATCCAGTCAGTTGCTCAGGCCTTGTAAGTCGATGATGCTTAGGCGGCTTTGAGTGGTAAGACTTCTCCTATTGCGTGCAAACATAACGTTCTGAGATGATTCAAGTAACGGTGCTCCCAAAGGTAAACCGCTTGCCAAGTACCTAAGACAAGTTTGCTTTTGTCAATGCTGAAGCTTAAAGAAGTACAAGTTAGCGATGTCTTGATGTGGGCTGGCATGTCATCTACACCTTCATCTGAATGAAGATATGAAATGTGCGCTCCTTTTCCGTTTATTTGTCGAATGCCTTCTTCAGGTACAAGTGCTTTCATGTATGAAGAAAGATCTTTTAATACCTTTGGATCAGCATTTTCGTTGATCGTTAAACTACAACTTGTATGTTTTGTAGATAACACCAAGATCCCTTGTGATATTTTGTTTGTAGCGATCCATTTATTAATTGTAGAAGTGATATCTATGAAACCTTCACCATGAGTTTCTATTTTTAGCTCAGAAAGGATTTGTTTCATTTATAGACCACAAGTTAATTTCTTTTTAGTTATGGACGAATTTGTTCAAGAAGGCAAGCTACTGATACAAACACCTACTTCCTGCTTTATTTGTCTTTGGTAAATATCTTGTTATAGGGTTTCTTTCTCAATGATTTCTCTAGTTTGATTTTCAAAGGAGAATATCTCATTAAAAGATTGGGTTTCTATAGCTAACGTCTATATATGGTTATTTCTGTGAGAGATCAAGTTTTGCCTCACTTGGCTTGGCATCGACTGGGTGAGTATTTGCATGAGACTCAGCTCTTGGGGTCTATCCAAGCGACCCTTTACTGGGATCAGAACACAACTATGCCTACTGAATCAGCTTCTTGGAGGGCTGAGCAATTAACCCTTTTGGCAAGGCAATTACATTCAAGACAGAGCAGTGATCATTTTGCAGACCTCATTGCTGAAGCAAAAGCTGAATTCCACCAGATGCGTCAGTCTGGGGATTTGAATTTAAAAGAGATTGAAGATCGCGAAAAAAATATAGAACTTTTGGAAATAGATCTAGGTCGTCAGAAGCGCCTTGATCCTGATTTGGTTAGCTCACTTGCAGCTGCAAAGGCCAAAGGCTATAGCCTTTGGCAACATGCTAGATCGAGGTCAGAGTTTGAGTGCTTTGCTCCTGCATTGCGTGAGCTGATTTCGCTAAGGAAAGAGCAAGCAAGACAACTTTCAGAGCAAAGAAGTTGTTGGGAAACCTTAGCCCAACCATTTGAACCTGATTTGACCATTGGACGTCTCACTGAATTATTTGAACCTCTTAGAAAGTCTCTTCCACAATTAATAGAGAAAGTGAAAGGTAGGGAAAGGCCTATTAGTTCTCAATGGGATCTATCAGCAACTTCTCAAAAAACTCTATGTAATCAGTTGCTTAAGGAATGGGGTAGAGATTCAAGGATTACTTGCATAGCAACGTCTCCTCATCCATTTTCAATAACTCTTGGGCCAAAAGATTTTCGATTAACCACTCGTATAGTTGATGGACAACCTTTGTCATGTTTTCTGGCCACTGCTCATGAGTGGGGGCACTCTCTTTATGAACAGGGATTGCCTAATCAAAGCCATCAGTGGTTTGCGTGGCCTCTTGGACAGGCAACTTCTATGGCTGTTCATGAAAGTCAATCACTCTTTTGGGAGAATAGAATTGCTCGCAGTCGTGCATTCTCAGAGAGGTTCTGGCCGTATTTTGCAAAAGAGGGTGCACCTCTGAATTGTGGGTTGGATCTGTGGCAAGCTATGAACCCCTTAATACCTGGGTGTAATCGTGTAGAGGCTGACGAACTTAGTTATGGCTTACATATTCTTATTAGAACAGAAATTGAGATAGCTCTATTAGAGGAAGATATGGAAGTGGAGTCTTTGCCAAAAGAATGGAACAGAAGATATGAAGATCTGCTTGGGGTCCAACCTGAAAATGATAGGGAAGGCTGCTTACAGGATGTGCATTGGAGTGAAGGCCAATTTGGATATTTTCCTTCTTATTTATTAGGGCATTTAATTAGTGCTCAGTTAGCCGAAGCTATGACAGCCACACTCCAAAAATTAGGTATTGACGACGAGGACCCGATTGAGAAATGTATTCGTAATGGTGATGAGTCTACGTTACTTTCTTGGTTGAGGAAGGAAGTGCATATCCATGGTCGAAAAATGAATGCTGAGACTTTGGTTGAGCGGGTGACCGGGACCCCCTTGTCAAGTTCTGCTTTCCTAAATTATCTACAGAGAAAACTAGATATCGTTAATTGTGCCTCGTAGAATGTTGCGCTGGGATTTCCTTAATCATGGCTAACGTTGAACAATCTCCAAGCCGAAGCATGCCCAACTTGTTGCATGTTTTGCCTGCATTTGCGGATGAAGTCAATTTGCGTCTTAACACGATTGTTGAGCTCAATTCAAATACCATCAATAAGTATGAATTGATCACTGAAACAGGTCATCTAAAGTTGGATCGAGTTGGATATTCTTCTCTCGCTTATCCATTTGCATATGGTTGTATTCCTAGGACATGGGATGAGGATGGAGATCCTTTAGATATAGAGATTGTTGGAGTAACAGAACCATTGATACCAGGTTCTATTGTTGAAGCGAGGATAATCGGCATTATGACTTTTGATGATGGAGGCGAAGTCGATGACAAAGTAATTGCTGTGCTTGCAGATGATAAACGAATGGATCATATAATTAGTTTTGAGCAATTAGGTGAGCATTGGGAGAAAGAAACTAAATATTATTGGGAGCATTACAAGGATCTTAAAAAGCCAGGTAGCTGTAAAGTAAATGGCTTTTTTGGTGTTAAAAAGGCGCTCGAAATTATAAAATCGTGTGAAGCTCGTTATCTTTTAGATGTTGAGCCTAAATTGGTAGATTAGAGATTAATAACTATAAAGTAAGCTTGACAATTATAAGCCTGATAAATAATCAAGCTAATTTGATCTTTAAAAAACCCTAACTAACAAATTTAGATTTCAGGTCTCACAGAATTAAAGATTTCCTGAAGTATTTCTCCTGCCCCTTGACTTCTTAGAATTTTTGCAAGCTCTATCCCAATTGATTCAGGATCGTCTATAGAGCCTTTCTTATTGTCTCGGATTAGCCTTTGGCCATCCAAGCTTGCAACCATACCTGTGAGAATCAATTCATGAGATTCTATTTTGCTATTTACACCTATAGGTACTTGGCATCCGCCTTCTAACTCTCTTAAGAAGGCTCTTTCAGCAAGACATCTAATTGAAGTGGGTTTGTGCTCCAGGCTTTTAATTATTTCTAGAACCTCAGGTCTTTGTCCTACACATTCAATACCAAGTGCTCCTTGCCCTACTGCATGTAAAGAGATATCGCTTGGAATCAGTTGATGGATCCGATTCTCAAAGCCAAGTCTACTTAGGCCAGCTGCTGCAAGTATAAGGCAATCATATTCACCTGAATCAAGTTTCTCTAGACGGGTGATTACATTCCCTCGGACGTCTTTAAAAATTAAATCTGGGTATTTGTTTCGTAGTTGTGCGAGTCTTCTTAGGGAACTAGTACCAACTACTGATCCAGCTGGGAGGGTCTCTAGTTGGTAATCAGCATTTTGCTTATTGACTACTAGTGCGTCTGCTGGATCTTCTCTCTCAGTGATGCATCCAAGTATTAGGCCGTCAGGAAGGTTAGTTGGTAGATCTTTAAGTGAATGAACAGCTATTTCTGCATGACCAATAAGCATTTGTGCTTCTAATTCTTTTGTAAAGAGACCTTTATCTCCAATTTTGGCTAGTGCTACATCGAGGATTTTGTCCCCTTGAGTTGCCATTGCCTCGATAGAGACAACCAGGCTTGGGTGCTTTCGCTCTAGCTCTTGCTTGACCCAGTTTGTCTGGACCATGGCCAGCTGGCTTCGGCGGGAGGCGATGCGCAGTTGGTCGAGGGACATTGATGAAGATTGCTAGCACCTATTCACATTAAACAAGCGACCTTCCAAAAATCACCAAGACTGACAATCCGTTATTAGATCTATGTTCACTATCAACATAAAAGTTAAAATAATTCAAATCAATATTTGACATGATGTTCTCTCTTTGATCATTTATGGATTAATTATTTAACTTGTTCCGACTTTGTTGATGATTAACTGGCTTTCAACCAAAACAAATTAAGTCTAGTCCTTGTTGCTTATATCTATAATTTATATAGAAGCTATTTAATTAATTCATTTTATATATTCCTTAAGTACTCCATTGCGATTGGGATGACGCAGCTTCCTTAGGGCTTTGGCCTCTATTTGTCTGATTCGCTCTCTAGTTACATCGAAAATTTGTCCAATTTCTTCTAAGGTTTTCATTCGACCATCATCTAGGCCATAACGAAGTCTTAGAACATCTCTTTCTCTTGGACTTAAAGTTGCAAGTACACCCTCTAAATCTTCTCTCAATAAGTTCTTGGCAACATCTTGTTCTGGATTTTCTATGTCCGCTTCAATAAAGTCTCCTAACCGAGAGTCTTCTTCTTTCCCAATCGGTGTCTCTAATGAGATTGGTAGTTGAGCACTTTTCGCGATAAATCTTAGTTTTTCAATTGTCATCTCCATGCTCTCTGCTATTTCTTCTTCTGTTGGCTTTCTTCCAAACTCTTGACTTAAAACCTTTGTTGTTTTTTTGATTCGTGAGATGGTTTCATAAAGATGAACAGGGAGCCTAATAGTGCGACTTTGATCTGCTATTGCTCTAGTAATTGCTTGACGGATCCACCAGGTGGCATAAGTAGAGAATTTATAGCCTTTTTCGTGATCAAACTTTTCAGCTGCTCTTATAAGACCTAAACTTCCTTCTTGAATTAGATCTTGGAATGAAAGACCTCTGTTCATATATTTCTTTGCTATAGAAACAACTAAACGCAGATTGGATTGAACCATTTTTTCTTTTGCTCTACGGCCAAGCATTAACCTTCTGCGGAATTTGGTTAAGGGCATCTCAACAAGGACGGCCCATTCTTTTGTTGAAGGGTAGTGGTCGTTTTCACTTTCAAATTGGGCAGCTAATTCTTCTAATTGAAGAAGATCTGCAATTTTTCTAGCCAATTCAATTTCTTCGTCAGGTCTAAGTAATCGGATACGGCCAATTTCTTGAAGGTAGACCCTTATTGAGTCTTCGGTATAAACTCCTTTTGGTCCGATTTTGATACTTGCTAGGGCACGAGCTCGTGCTTCTTGTTCGCTTAGGGAGAGAGCAGAAGTTGTATCGGGAAGATCAATAGCCTTGGCTTCTGTATGAGAAGCTTCAGCTAGTAATTGATCAGCTGCTGCATCTAGGGATTGTCCTTGAGTATCAATTGCTTTAGGTTTTGTATTGGTTTTTTTTGCAGAAGAAGTTTTTTTAGCTTGCTTTTTCTTAGCTTTTGAGATTACCTTCTTTTCTTTCCCTTCGACAGTAGGAAGTGTTAGGGCTTTCCCCGCCGAATTGGATTTTGTTTTTGGAGTTGTTGATTTGGTAGCAGCTGGGCTCATTTCAGGTCACGCGAACTAAAAGGGGGGATTGACTATTCGGATTGCATGTTTTTGCAAAAATATGCTTCCGAGTTCTCCATTACATCTGAAACAGGACACATTATTCTTTTAAATCGTGATAATGCATACGATCAACAATTCACAATGGAGTTCGATGATCGTATTTATCCGATTAGATAAGAGTTGTGATGGTTTTAGATGTGGAAACTAAAAAGGACCAAATGTGGATAGTGGCAGGGCTGTCAGGGGCTTTCTCAGACCGGCATACCTTTTCATGGGTTGTCACCCAAGTGGTTCATGCTTCTTGTCTTCCCACTGGACGGAACTCTGCTTGGTTCCGACAACAGCCTTTGGGCTGTCCAACAATCTAATGTTAAAAAAAACTTGTGACCTCCGCAAGTATTGACCATCAAGATCGCTATGCGGAAGTCGATGTTTGGCTAGATGTCGGGCAGGAAGGCCGTCGCTTCACATATATAGATAAGAATCGCTTAGGAGTAGATCTTGGTGATTTGGTTCGTGTGAGATTGAGGGGTAGACCAATGCATGGCCTAGTAGTTGCAAGAAGAACTTCTTCCTCCTCTCCCGACAAAACAGAATCCAAGAAAACTGTTTGGGCCGAAGTAGAGACCCTTGTTCAGCAGGCTGCTGTTGATTCTGAATGGTGTGATTGGTTAGAAGCTATGGCTGTTAACTGCCATATAAGTTCATTTCGCATGCTAAAAGCTGCTTTGCCGCCAGGTTGGTTGGGGCAGAGAAAGTTGCGCAATATAGAGCCCAGAAGTTTTTGGTGGGTATATCTTGAAGCGGACCTTCCTAATGGGGGTGACCTTACAAAACGTCAAGAGGAGTTAGAAATTTGTCTCAGAGAATGTGGAGGTGGTCTTTGGCAAAAGGATCTTAATTCTGCTGGTTTTTCAGTTGCAACTATTAAAAGTTTGATATCGACAGGGCGAGTAAGTAGGGAGAAGCGGCAAATCTTTGTTGAGGATGAAATTAGTCCTAAAACTTCTTTAACTCGTTTTGTTGAATTAGAGGGACCTCGTGTTTTGACTGATGAACAAAAAACAGCAATTAACGTTTTTGATTCACAGTCGCCAGGAGATGCTTTATTGCTATGGGGTATTACTGGCTCAGGGAAAACAGAGATCTATCTACAAATTACAGCGAAGGAATTAGATGCAGGTAGAAGTTGTTTAATTCTTGCTCCTGAAATTGGATTAATCCCCCAACTTGTTGATCGCTTTCTAAGGCGTTTTGGCCCTCAAGTGTTGGAATATCACAGTGGATGTTCTGAAAAAGAGCGCGTTAGAACTTGGCGCAAGATTTTGACATCTCCACAACCACTTGTGTTAGTAGGAACTCGTTCAGCTGTCTTTCTGCCCCTGTCACCTTTGGGTTTGATTGTGCTTGATGAAGAACATGACAGTTCTTATAAACAGGAATCACCTATGCCTTGTTATCACGCAAAAGATATGGCTTTAACTAGAGCAGTTAGGACTGGTGCAAGGGTTGTTTTAGGAAGTGCAACACCTTCAATTTCTACTTGGAAAAATCTTGTTCCAGATGGGCCTATAAATGTTGTTCGATTAAGTCGCCGTATTTCAGACAAACCTCTACCTTCAGTTCATGTTGTTGACATGCGCCAGGAATTGGCCGCAGGTAATCGTCGACTAATTAGTCGCTCTTTAATGGAGCAGCTTTCAAGGTTGTCAAAAACCAATGAGCAGGCAATTATTCTTGTACCACGACGTGGTTATAGCAGCTTTTTGAGTTGTAGGAGTTGTGGAGAAGTTGTTCAATGTCCTAACTGCGATGTTGCCTTAACTGTTCATAGAGGAACACAAGGACAACAGTGGTTGCGCTGTCATTGGTGTGAACATCGGGAAAGCATTGAGTCTTGTTGTGATCAATGTGGTTCTAGTGCCTTTAAACCTTTTGGTGCAGGGACTCAGAGAGTAATGGATCACCTCACTCGAGAATTAGAAGGATTGAAATTATTGCGTTTTGATAGAGATACAACAGGAGGACGTAACGGACATCGTCAATTGCTTGAAAGATTTGCTGCTGGTGAAGCAGATGTTCTTATAGGCACTCAAATGATTGCTAAAGGGATAGATCTACCTCGTGTCACGCTTGCGGCAGTATTGGCTGCAGATGGCTTGTTACATAGGCCTGATTTATTGGCTGGGGAGCAAAGTCTTCAACTTTTTATGCAACTTGCTGGGAGAGCTGGGAGGGGTGAATTGCCAGGGAAAGTGTTAATACAGACTTATTGTCCAGATCATCCTGTGATACTTCATTTAGTTGATGGCCGGTATGAGGAGTTTCTGAAAAAAGAATTACTTCTAAGGAAGGAGGCTGGCTTGGTTCCTTTTAGTAGAGCATGTTTGCTTAGATTTGCTGGAGAATCAGCAACTCTTACAGCGACTACTGCTGCTGCTGTGGCTGAACAGATAAGGCCCATTTGCGATTCGGAGGGGTGGTGCTTGCTAGGACCAGCTCCCGCATTAATAGCTAAGGTCGCAGGAAAGACTCGTTGGCAGCTTTTGTTGCATGGCCCTGAGGGAAGCTCTTTACCTCTTCCTTTAGGGTCAGAATTATGGTCTGGACTCCCTCGTGGAGTTACTTTGGCGGTAGATCCTGATCCAATACAATTATGACTTTGAGTGGTGTAAATGGGTCTTCTATGGAGGCAGTTCGGGAAATCCAAACCCCATCTTTAATCTAATTCTTTGAAGAATTAGGTTTAATACAAATAGGATAATCACTAAAACCGTTCCTATTCCAAGTTTGTTCCAACGCCATTGGTGAAATTCAATAGAGTTTAGTTCGCCTTGTTTTATCTGCCAATTTACATTGGTGCCAACTTGTGAGGTTGCAAGGGGTTTGCCTAGCATATCTTTGTTCTTAGCTTTATGAATTCGTGCCAGAAGTTTTAAGTCAGGTATCTGAGGTATTTCTTCTAGGTCCACTGTTAAATGCAATTCTTGTTGAACACCAATGATCCAATTTTTCTCTTTTAAGGAAAGGGTTGGTGGTGGTATTTTAACGCCTGCAGTTTTTGCAGCAGTGGAGAATATTTCTTGAACGACCATACTTGCTTCATCTGATCTTAAGGTCTTAGTTTGAATCTTTTGTTGACCCTCTGATGTGGTATTAACTTTTACTTTGATACGTGACTCTTGAATAGATCTTTCGAACTCGACTTGCCAAGGTAAAAGTTGTTTAGAAATACTTTTTATTTCCCAATTAAGTTGTATCTGATCAGGACCTTGGACCTCTATATCAGTAATTATTTGGACACATCCGCTTAAAAAAATAGTCAAACTAATGAGTATTACTAAGACTAAGCTTGAAAAACCTAGGCTTAGATCCCTTGTTGGACCAGTAAGGGGTGCTTTCTCTTCTGGTTGCTTTTCTCGGGCTTCTTTTGTTTTATAGAAATTACTTCCTGTGCTAGGATCCAGATCTAAACTTGGAAGTTGAATTGACCAGTTGTCAGGCCTTCCCAGTCTTGGTGATTCTAGCACTGATAATAGTTGTTTAGATACTTGACGTATCTCATTATCTTTAGAGTGTGTTAGTTGACGACATATTAAGACGGCTTTTTCCTGATCACCTTGTCCAATTAATGCGGTGATCATTAACATTTTAAGCTTGGAGTCTTTATGACTATTAAGTGGATATTTGTGGGCTAATCCTTCTAGAGCTATTAAACATTGTCTGTAATCTCCACGTGCTAACGCCGCCTCGGCAAATGCTAGGACTAATTCATCTTTCAACCTCTTGCAACAACCATAGTTCCGATCCCTGAGTCAGTGAAGACTTCTAGGAGAAGGGAATGGGAGATGCGTCCATCGATGATATGAGCTGCGGCGACTCCTTGTGCCAAAGCTCTTATGCAGCAGTTTGTTTTTGGGGTCATTCCACCATCAACTATGCCTTCCTTGATTAGTTGACGGGCCTCTGATAAAGGCAGTTTCCTAATAAGGGATGAAGAGTCTTCTTTATTCCTAAGAATGCCTGGTGTGTCAGTTAAAAGAATTAGTTTTTCTGCTTGCAGTGCTGCTGCAAGTTCTCCCGCAACGGTATCAGCATTTATGTTGTAAGAAGTTCCATCAATTGTCGCAGCCACACTAGATATCACTGGAACATAACCTTTACTCAGAAGTGGTTCCAAGACATCTGGATTAACACTTGCAACATCTCCTACAAGCCCATGACTGCCATTGGCCCATGGGCGTGCTCTGACTAAACCGCCATCCATTCCACTTAGCCCAATAGCTTGGGCTCCAAGTTTATTTATGCCATTAACAATTTGCTTGTTAACTCTTCCATCAAGAACCATTTCAACAACGTCCATTGTTTTCTCATCTGTGACTCTTAGACCTTCGCGGAATTCAGGAGTAATTCCAAGACGCTTAAGCCATTGATTAATTTCTGGACCTCCACCATGAACGACAACTGGCTGGACTCCAACGCTAGATAAGAGAGCTATATCCCTAAAAACAGCTTCTTGCAACTCCTTATGTGCCATTGCGGCACCGCCATATTTAACAACAATTCTTCGACCAATAAAGCGTTGTATATATGGGAGTGCTTCACTGAGCACTGAAACCCTCAATGACTCATCTTCTGATTTTTTGGTTTCAGACTTATTCAATTGTGGATTAATCACTTCTCTTTCATTTTTCAGTTAACTCCATCCTGACTTGTCACTTCAACTTGGTTTTCTTTTGGGACAATTAAAAGATCAAGCTCATCTTTATTTGGCGAAAGTATTTCAGCTCTCATTCCTTTTGCAAAGAATCTGCCGAGGCGGTCTTGTTTCTCTTGCCACCTGGATAGGATTACACCTTCAATCTTAAATCTTAAACGTATCCCATAGCCTTCAACAGTTTCTAATTCTTCTATTTCTATTAACTGAGGTGGTTTCTCTTGGTCCCAGAGCTCTAGTGCTATTAGGGAGGATTCAAGATGAACATTTTGTCCGTATCTCCACCTTGTTACGTCCTTTACAACTTTTATAAGCTCTGGAGCACCTTTCTCTTTTGCTTTGGTCAGTTCAGATTTGGGGCTTATTCTTTTGGTGGGCTTTAATTCTGTAGTCTTTAGGGCTAGGCCTCCCAGGAAAATTGGGAATCCATAAAACAAAGTTGGTACGCTGAGATTAGCGGCTCCTGTTAAGTAAGCCGTTATGCCCACAACAGTTAAGACAGCACCCGTTACTGTGATTAGGTTGGCTGGTGAGAGTAATTCTTTCATGAGTGTCATTTTTGCGCTCGGTGTACCAAATTGGTTCTTAAGGAGTTAAGGCGATGCCAATTGCTAAGAATGAATCCAATAATTTATCTGAATTAATAGACCAGTTAGATAAAGATAGGTCTTGGCTGTTGGAGCAGATTGACCAGGGTAACTGGCCTGAACTCCGCCTTGACTTGGCAGCCTTAGAAAGAGAACTAAGTCAACTCTTAGTCAAGGTCTCTGATCAAATTGAAGAGAAGAATTGACTTAAGCGTTCTCAGAATGGAATGTCGTCTGTGTCTGGGACAAGAGGAGCGCTATTCCAGCTGACTGATTCTTCTGATTCTATGGGTTTTGTTGTGCTTGGATTTTTATTGGACAACTGAGAAGTATTCGTGGATTTATCCGGATTTGTATATTCGTTAGTGTTTTCAGTCCCCTCAGGGATTGAGGCAGAAAGATTGTGCAATTTAGAAAGTGTTAATTCAGCACGTTTTTCCTTTGTCCCATCCTGACGAGGGATTGTATTCATCCGCAAGCGACCTTCCACAATAAGTTTTTGAGTAGCTTGTGCACGGTTTTGAAGCTCTTGTGCCATGTTCCCCCATCCCACAACTTTGAGCTCGCTAGGTGCGTCGTCAGGTCGAAGTCCTTCGAATGAAACTTCCATCTCTGCGATTGGGGTTTTGTTGTCTTGGGTATAACGAATCGTTGGAGCTTTTTTGACTCGTACCTCGAGCACACAATGGTTCATTTCATTTTCTTGTAGTGAGGGTTATCTTGATGCAATCTCGAAAGAATGGCCAGAAACATATATGGTTGCTCTCAGGGACTGGTGAGGGTCCTCTTCTCGCTATTGATTTAATCGAAAAAGGTTGGAAGGTTACCGTAAGTGTTGTTTCTGCTTCAGCCTCTTGGCCATATTTGGAGTTGTCTTTGACATCTCTTCTTATTGGTCCACTTCAAGGTGTTCAAGGAATTAAGGAGGTCCTTGGGAGGGCAAAGGATCTTCATAGTGGCTTTGATTGGGTAATAGATGCGACTCACCCTTTTGCAGTAGAAATTAGCTCTAATTTGCAAGAAGCTTGTTATGAATTTGGTCAGTCACTAATTCGTTTTGAAAGGCCTTTGGAAAAACCTCCTGGAACATATTTGATTGAGGACTGGAAAGAACTTTCTACTCATTCTTTTCAAGGGAGAAATGTGTTGATGGCTCTTGGGGCACGTCATCTTAGAGAGGCTGTTTTTGTAGTTCATCAAGCTGGAGCAAAGGTATTTGCTAGGGTTTTACCAAACCCAGAAAGTCTGAAGCAGGCTTTAAAGTCTCAAGTAGCTGAATGTGATATCGCTGTATTGCGACCTCTTCAGGGGAATTCGATCGGTGAATTTGAGAAGGCTCTATGTAGACGCTGGTCAATTAGTGATGTGGTTTCTAGGCAGTCTGGTGGGGCCACTCAGCAACTTTGGCAAGAAATTTGCAAAGATGAAAATATTGATTTATGGCTTATAGCTCGTCCTGAGCTTGTTGGTGGAGTGGAAATTTTTCATACTATTAATTCTTTAATGGATCATATTTCTATAGGCTAAAAAAGATTTTGCAAACTTTAAACGGTTTTAAATTTAAAATGATTGATCTTAGTTTTAATAATGATTTAGCCTTGGTTTTAACAACTGAAGCTGACAGTTCTATTGCTGATAATTTAGCAAAAGAGTTATTGAACAGGAGATTGGCGATATGTGTAAGCCTTCGTGAAGTCAAGAGCCATTTCTGGTGGGAAGGAAAACTCGAACAAGTTAATGAAGTCCAGTTATTAATTAAGACCACAAAAGATCAATTGCAAAATCTTCTTGAGGATATTAATCAATTACATAGTTATCAAATCCCTGAGTTGTTGTATTGGAATGCATCAGCCTCTGATGAATATAGAAAGTGGGCTGAGGATTCTATTATTCCTCGGTCTATTCATGAGTCTTAGGATAGGTTCTTTTCTAAAACATCTTTAAGAGAGTCTTGCGATCTAGAGCCAAGTTGAGTAACTATTTTCCCTGCACAAATAGAACCAATCTGACCACATCTGAAAAGTTCTTGGCCAGTTGTATAACCATGTAAGAATCCACTCGCGAAAAGATCTCCTGCCCCAGTGGTATCAATCGCTGCTCCAAGATTATATGAATCGATCTCCCATTGACCATCCTTTGATATGATTATTGAACCTTTTTCTCCACGAGTAAGTGCTGTAATTTGGCTGCAGTCTTTTACTTTTTCTAATGCTATTTTGAAACTAGGGGCTTCATAGAGTGAGATGATTTCACTTTCGTTTGCAAAAAGAATATCTATATAATTATCTACTAGCTCCAGGAAACTTTTTCGATGTCTATTGACACAGAAGGAGTCAGAGAGTGATAGAGCTACTTTCACCCCATTATCTTTAGCTGTTTTGGCTGCAACAATAAATGCTTGTTTTGCAGCCGGTTGATCCCATAAATACCCCTCTAGGTAAAGGATTTTGCTCCTTTCAATCAATGAAAGGTCGAGGTCTTCTGGTGAAAGCAATACAGAAGCCCCTAGATAAGTACACATTGTGCGTTGGGCATCAGGAGTAACAAAGATCAAACACCTGGCAGTAGGAGAGCCTGATGTGGCTACTTGTGTTTCGAATCGTGCTCCTGTGGCTCGTATGTCGTTTGTGAATAGTTCTCCAAGCCTGTCATTCCTTACCCGTCCTATAAATCCTGCTTTGTTTCCTAGTTGTGCAAGCCCAGCAAGTGTATTTGCTGCTGATCCACCTGAGCTTTCAAGATCAGGTTTAATGGAAGCACAAATATCTTCTGCTTGTTCTTTATTTAATAAGACCATACTTCCTTTTTTTAGAGATAAAGTTTCTAAAAAATCATCATTCGTTTGAATTAGAACATCAACAATAGCGTTTCCGATTCCAACCACATCGATGTCTTTAACTTTCAATTTTGAACTGAATGACATTGGCTTTTAATGGATTACTTGAAATTAATCTTTGAGATCATTGACTGATCAAACTCCTTAATAGTTTAAAAGCGCACGCTTAGGACCATGTATCGGATCTTCAACGACAATTGTTTGCTCTCTGCTTGCTCCTAATGAAACAATTGCTATAGGTACTTCCATCAATTCAGCTAAAAAACGTAAGTAATTCATTGCGGTAGAGGGAAGGTCCTCAAGGCGGCGGCAGTCGGCTGTCGAACAATTCCATCCAGGGAGTGTCTTAAAGATAGGTTTGCATTTTGCAAAGCTTTCAGCACAACTTGGGAAATGTTCAATTGTTTTCCCATTTAATTCATAGGCAACACAAACTTTGATTTCGTTAAGCTCATCAAGTACATCCAGTTTTGTCACTGCGAGACAATCAAGTCCATTAACTTCTACGGCATATTTGCCAATAACCCCATCAAACCACCCACACCGTCTGCGACGCCCTGTCGTGGTCCCAAACTCACCACCTCGATCACAAAGTTGGTCGTTCAGACTACCTTTTAATTCAGTAGGGAAGGGTCCTTCTCCAACACGGGTTGTATAAGCTTTTGCAACTCCAATCACTCTGTCTATAAGAGTTGGCCCTACTCCTGCACCAATACAAGCACCACCAGAGACTGGGTTGGAGGATGTGACATATGGATAAGTTCCATGGTCGAGGTCTAGAAGAGTTCCTTGAGCACCCTCAAAAAGTATGTTTTTCCTGTTCCGTGCGGCTTGATGTATTGCCTTTGTGCATTCCACAACGTGGGGCATAAGTTCTTTCCCATAACTGAGATATTCCCTGATTATTTCTTCAGGATCTAAAGGTGTTATGTCATAGATTTTTTTTAGAAGGTCATTTTTCTCACTTAGAGGTTCAAGTACTCTTTCTCTGAGTCTGTTTTCGTCGAGCAAATCGAAAACCCTGACTCCATTACGTTGGGCTTTGTCTGCGTAAGTAGGGCCAATTCCACGGCCAGTTGT
This sequence comes from Prochlorococcus sp. AG-363-C20, assembly GCA_003280295.1. Lineage (GTDB taxonomy): Bacteria > Cyanobacteriota > Cyanobacteriia > PCC-6307 > Cyanobiaceae > AG-363-K07. The sequence continues at coordinate 69,043 of QCFI01000001.1, forward strand.
ACCTATCTTTTGAGCCCCACGCCGTTGTTCCATCGCTTGATCTAGTAAGCGGTGATATGGCATTGTCACATGGGCTGTTGAAGCCAGTTGAAGACCTGAAATGTCAATATCATTTTCCTTGAGCATTTCGATCTCACGGAGCATGACTTTTGGATCAATAACTGTGCCAGATCCAATTAGACAAATGGTTTCAGGGTAAAGAATTCCAGATGGGATCAGGTGAAGTTTAAGTACTTTGCTATCCACAACAATCGTATGGCCAGCATTTACCCCCCCCTGATAGCGAACGACAACATCAGCAGAACGACTAAGTAAATCTGTGATTTTGCCCTTCCCTTCATCACCCCATTGAGCACCTATTACTACAACGTTGGCCAAGGGAATTGCAGCTCGAAGCCGCCATAATGCAAGACAAGCAACCTTCGCAGATCTTCCTACCCTGAGTCAAAGGACTGAAATCAAAGAGAATTTTTAACTCTCTTTAGTCGCAAGCTGCTCAGCTTTTGTTAACTCTTCATTTAGACGTTCTTTTAGTTGATCAGGTAATGGACGATCGGAGAAAGTTTTGTAATGCCCAGCCATTGAATTAAGTGCTGTCTGCATTGTTGTGTAAGAAAGGCTTTGATTAACTTGAGGGCGATTTCTATATCTTGAGATATATGCAGTAATTAATTGAACGGCTTCACCTTCTGCTTCAGTTCTACCTTCTTTATCTCTTGGAATTGCAATGGTTTCTTTGAGGCTATGTGCCACTGAAACAGTGTCATCAATATAGTTACCACTCATTAGTGCTTTACTGGCTTGGGCCTTTAATCCAAGTGGAGCCAGCATTAGAAAGAAAAAAATGCTTAAGGTCAAAGCTAGGCTTATAAGCTTATTGATAAGGCCGTGGAAGGCAAAAGTCATTTCTTAAGTGCAATTGCTTTGACTTTAAATGGCTAAATACGTCAAATCACTTTCTGTAGCCAGAAGTCTCTTTAAACATTTTCTCGATTACTTTTTCAGTGCTTAACAATTTAGTCTCTCTATTTAATCTTTTGATGAGTTCAACCTGTCCTTTTTCGGCCTCCCTTCCAACCACGATTTTCCAGGGAATCCCTATAAGGTCTGCATCTTTAAACTTCACTCCAGCACGTTCGGCCCTGTCGTCTAGAAGAACATCTATCCCTTTGGCTTGTAGTTCGAGATAAATGTTTTCGCCTAATTCTTTTTGAGAAGAGTCTTTTATGTTTGCAATTACAACTATTACTTCGAACGGGGCAATTGAAATTGGCCAGCAAATACCAACTTCGTCATGATGTTGTTCTATCGCTGCCTGAGCAAGACGTGAAATACCTATTCCATAACATCCCATCCAAAATCGCTCCTGTGTTCCTACCTCATTTGTAAAGCCTGTTTCTAATACCTCTGAGTATTTGCGTCCAAGTTGAAAAATGTGTCCAACTTCAATGCCTTTTTTTTCTTGTAGCTTTTGATTTTCATTATGGCAACAAAAGTCTCCAGCTTTTGCTTTGCGCAAATCGACCTCTATTGGAGTTCCTCCAAGTAGTGACCAATTCATATAAATTCGATGTTTGTTTTTTTTGTTTGCACCACAGACGAAGCAATTAAGTTCTGCAGCAGTTTTATCAATCAATCTAAGGAATTTGGTCTTCCAGTTCTTAGAGCCATTCAGATTCGAATCTTCTAAATCAGGCCCAATTGATCCGAATGGCCAATTACTTAAGCCTTGAAGGTTTAATTGTTCTTGAGTTATTGGTGTGACACCTAGAACTTCTTTCCCTATTTCAGTTTTTAGTGTGTTGATTAGCTTTATTTCATTAAGTTCTTGATCTCCTCTAATACTTATTAAAACTGGATGCTTTTCTCCATTTTCTATTGATGCCAAGAGTGCAAGGACCTTTACTATCTGTGATGGGTCTAACCCATTTTCTGAGCAAAGTTCTTCAATTGTTTTTTGATTAGGAGTATCAATAAGTTTTGGCTCGCTAGGATTTAGTGATAAGGCTTTAGGTGGCTTGGAAATAGCTTTTTCTTGATTTGCTGCGTAGTTTCCATCAGGACTTATCAATATAAAGTCTTCACCTGCATCAGCTGTAACCATAAATTCTTGTGAGGCGGCACCACCTATAGATCCACTGTCAGCTTCAACTGCCACAGTCTTTAATCCACATCTTGAGAAAATTTGTTTATAGGTTGTGTTCATTTTGTTGTATGTATCTTTTAAGTCTTTTTCATTTGAGTGAAAAGAGTAGGCATCTTTCATAATGAATTCTCTGCTACGCATTAGGCCATACCTTGGACGGATCTCATCCCTAAACTTGGTTTGTATTTGATAAAGGTTTATAGGTAGTTGTTTATATGAATGAATAATTTCACCTGCAATTGATGTGATTATTTCTTCATGTGTGGGCCCAAGACCAAGTTGTCTGCCTTGTCGGTCTTTTAGATTAAACATAATCCCTTCTCCAGCTGTATAAGTTTGCCAACGCCCACTGTCTCTCCATAGATCAGCAGGTTGTAGTTGAGGTAAAAGTGTTTGGAGCGCCCCAGCCGCGTCCATTTCCTGCTCAACAATTTTTTTGATTTTGTTTAGTACCCTCCACATCAGAGGCATGTAGGCATAAATCCCTGATGTAATGCGACGGATATAACCTCCTCGAAGGAGTAGTTGATGAGAAATTATTTCGGCCTCGGCAGGTACGTCTCTAAGCGTCACCAGCATTAGGCGGGAGACGCGCATGGATCTTATTGCGAAGAGAATTGGAAGCTAACACCTGGCATATACCTCGTCAAAGCTAAAACTGTCACAGCATTGCTAACTGGCCTTCTCTAACAGAGGCCCTTCTGCTAACTTCTCTGCAAGATAAACCGTACTGAGTAGAAATTATGTTCAGTGGGTCGGTAAGTTCTGATTCTGTTAATTCATCTTCAGTGTCAGATGTAAATAAAGAAATTAATACCGTAATGGCTCAATCTGACTCACTTGTTGGAGTTGATGATGTTCAGAAATGTTTAAATCGTTCAAGAGCATCTGTATATCGCTATACAAATACAGAACCTCGCAATTTAAATCCCCCTTTTAACCAAAGAAAGTTAAATCCAGAATATAGAAGTGATCAAAAAGACCCACTTTTGTTTCACCCGAATGAGGTAGCTCGTTTTGCAAAAGATATTTTGAGAATTAAAGAAGTAACTGTAGAGGTTTTAAATTCTCCTTCTACAGCAACACAACAAGTATTAGCTTCCATTTTGGAAGAACTTCGCTTTATTAGATCTCATCTTGAGGTTTTGAAAGAGTCTCCAGCCGATTTTGCAGCTCATCGAGATCTTGGAGGTCGACCTGCTGCATAGCCTTAAATTAGATGACAGAATAAGTGAAACTTGAATAGGAAAAGAATTTTCTTTTCTATTCAACCCCGGCTTTTAAACGCCTTTGGTTCTTTCTAGCTGGGTTTTCCCATCCCACTTTTGAATGGATCTAAAACCAGCTGCAGGCTTAAGAGCATCTACCCAACTTGAGATTCCAACAAGAACTTCTCAACAAGGAAATGCGAAAGGAAATGACCAGGATGAAGACCCTTTCAGCTTGAGTGGCACTACTCTTGCTTTGTTTGGTTTGGTTATGGCTTGTGCAGTAGTTGGAATCCCCTTAGTAGTAGTACTTACCGAAAGGCCTCAGGGAAGGGAAAGTTCTGTCCCCACTGCCATGAATAGTGATGGATTTAAGCCCTCTTCCCCCATCTCCCGCTCCAGGCTTGGTAAATCTAATTGTTGAGATACCAGCGGGAAGTCGAAACAAGTATGAATATTTTGCTGAAGCTGGAGTTATGGCTCTAGATAGAGTGCTTCACTCTTCCGTCAGGTATCCATTTGATTATGGATTTATACCAAATACACTTGCAGAAGATGGAGCTCCTCTTGATGCAATGGTAATAATGGCAGAGCCAACTTTTGCTGGTTGTTTAATTAAAGCTAGGCCTATTGGTGTTTTAGATATGCATGACTCAGGAGCATATGATGGAAAGCTTTTGTGTGTCCCTTTAGCAGACCCGCGTCAGAAATCTATTAGTAGCATTAGACAAATTGCACCAAATCAACTTGAAGATGTAGCTGAATTTTTTCGAACTTATAAAAGCTTGGAAGGAAGGGTGATTGTGATAGATGGTTGGCGCGATTTTGATGCAGTTGATAGTTTATTGAAAAGTTGTATTGTTGCGGAGCAATTACAAGCTGAGAGCATTTAATTCTAAAATAAACGCAATTATAGTTTTAAATTATTTTCAGGACGGAGTTTCTATTATGGCTTCAGATGCTCGTATTTATGTTTATTCGACATGTACAACATGTAAGAAGGCCCTGAATTGGCTTCGTGAACATCAAATAAACTTTCAAATAATAGATATTAGCAAAGAACCACCTTCTAAGCAGATCCTTATAGAGGGTTGTAGTCAACTAGGAAATCGTCAAAAACTATTTAATACAAGTGGACTAAGTTATAGGAGCCTTGGCTCCAAGGTGGTTAAGTCAATGAGTGATTCTGAAGCATTTGATGCTCTTGCTTCAGATGGAAAGTTAATTAAGCGACCCTTTTTAATAACTGATCAGGGTAAGATTTTGGTAGGTTTTAAGCCAGAGCTTTGGTCTGAGATTTTGTTATAACAGTATTTGCTTCTTTAGTTTTGATTATTAGTTAAATCATTAAGCTTGTTATTTGCCTTTAATTGTTTAATGCTTGAATCCTTGAATTCATTAAGAAATGATATTAATAGTTCTTGACTGCGTTGAGAAACTTTCTCATTCTCAAGGATTGAGGCAAGCTCCTCTAAGAAACTGTCAAGGAAGTCAACTCCTAATTCATCAAAAAGAATATCTTTTTGAAGAATTTTATCCCCTGCATTACGTGAGAGATCGATCATTGCATCTGTCATTCCTGTTGCAAGTTGGTAGCTCAGAGCTGATTCAGCTTTTTCAACTAGGTCTAGTTTCTTCAGAGAACTTGGTAGTGTTGAACTTTGTAGACTTTTTTGAAGAGCATGTCGGAAAAGTTCAACAAATTGGGGACGTATTTTGGGACCAATTTGATTGGAGAATAGTGGCAACCAAAGTCTTGCTAATTCTATTATTTGATTTTTCTTCTTCCTCTCAATTGAGTTGTAACTACAGAGATTCCGAATATTATTGGGAAGCTTAGGAGAGTAAATTAATTTTTTAAATGAAAATAATATACGTTCAGTAATAGCCTCGAAAACTTCAATAGCGAAAAAAGCTACAATTGCTTCACTTATGATTTCTCTTAATGGCTCTAAGTGAATAAGCTTTGCACTAGAAAGTCGCTTTATTGTTGGGAATATTCTAAGTGGTTTCCAAAAAGGCAGTAAGAGTGGGATATCAATAGATGTCATTAAAAGAGCTTTTTGCCAATTAGTTTTTGGCGAATAAAACTTTAGACGAATCAAACGTACAATAATATCAAAAAGGAATAAGGCCTGGAAGGCTAAATCTAACTTCCAGGGTGAGTTTAAGTATTGATTATTTTGGTTCTGTATCTTTAAGTAATTGGTTTCGATAAGAGGAGCTATTTCTTTGTTCCAAAATTGCCTTTCTATATTCCAATCTAACTCTTTTAGATAGTTTTTACTGAGTAAATAAGATGCTGCTTCATTGGCAGAATCTTTTCCAGCTTTATCCCTAAGCAAACTCCTGATTTTTCTTACTTTGATCATATCTTTTATTTCAATGGATACATCATTATTGATTATCTCCTGGATAAGTTTTAAGTTGCTACTTCGATTTTCTTCTCCTTTGGCCGTATCAATTTGTTCCAGGGCAATTATTTGATCAAGTTGTTTGAAGTTTCTTAGGTATGTTTGGCTTTTGGTATCAGCTTTAATCCCTTTGAATGAATCATAGTAGGAGGTAATATCCGGTAGCCATTTTAATGGAATTACAATTGATGTAGAGGGTAAAGGGTGGAAATTTCGATTTATCCAAAAAGCCCTAAGTGGAATATAACTAATATCAAAAATGATCCAAGATAGGTTGATTGCAGTGAGAACTGCAATGGCTTGATCCCAACATCGCCAAAGCGTAATGTTGTTATTCGTTTTTACTTCTTGCCAACGTGGACGAGTCATTAGGGTAAACTTCTTCCTTCAAGCTAAGGTCATAGAAGTTAAGTGCCTAATTTTGGGCATATTTTTTGATGTGATTAATTTTGTTTACACAACCAATAGCAAGAACTTGGGACGTTGAATGACGTTTATGCAATGAAAGCTTCAGAATCAAAAGTTCATCCCTTCTGGGACTTTTGGGGACCAATCCTTCTGACGGTCTCCTTGTATACAGGTATTCGTCACTTCATAGTCGAAGCTAGATATATACCTTCTGGCTCAATGCTTCCTGGGCTTCAGATTAATGATCGCTTATTGGTTGAAAAGCTTTCTTTAAGTAGTCGACCACCAAAGCGAGGAGAAATAGTTGTATTCAACTCGCCCTATTCTTTTGATCCTCTTTTGCGTAGCAAAAAAGGTCCTTCAACGATTAAATGTGCTTTGACAAACTTTCCGCTTTTTGCATCTTTGACAGGGATTTCTGATCCTGCCTGTGATGCTTATATAAAAAGGGTTGTTGCTGTAAGTGGGGATGAAGTCTCTATAAATTCTAAAGGTGAGCTTCGTATCGATGGAGTTAGTAGTAAAGAACCTTATGTAACTGAATATTGTAGCCAAAGTGAAAATGCCTTTAACAAATGCAAGGAATTAAAAGCTAGGGTTCCAACTGATCATGTTTTGGTTTTGGGAGATAATCGTAGTAATAGTTGGGATGCTCGCTATTGGCCAGGTGGCCCTTTTTTGCCAGAGAAGGAAATTTTAGGGAGGGCTATCTGGAGATTTTGGCCTCTCAATCGTTTTGGATTGCTTCATTTTTAAGGCCACAATTTATGACTTTCCCTATGATATTTTCACCTTGCAATGGCTGATTAGCACAATAGATTTCTTTTTTATGATCTAGGTCTTCTTTCCATACTTTATTTGGATCGAATAATAACCAGCGTCGGCTACCAATTTGCAGACGTTCTTCTTTTATATTGAGCATTCTTGAAGGACCAAAACTTAAGGCCTCCCAAAGCTGTTCGATTTTAAACTTTGACTTGACAACCAGCTCTTGCCAAAGTGAAGGGAGAACGAATTGGTATCCACTTAACCCAGGAAGTCTTTGTTCGGGAAATAGTTTAGTTTCTTCTTCATTTAGTGGTATGGCGTTAACTGCGACAGCAGTAATTATTCTTTCTTGCAGTCCTTGGATAAGTGCATTTCGGTCGTTTGGGCCTCCAATTGAGGGTATTACATTCCATCCGAGTTCATTGTTCGAAAGCGAGGCACTGTCTTTTATTAAGTGCCACCAACAAACACTAGCCATGGGTCTGGTTGTGCTGTTTGAAAGCATTGTGACACCTTCAGCAGTCGATATGTTCATTATTCGAATTGCGATTGCTGGGTATTGTCTATGAAGCTCAAGTAATTGACCTAAAGGCAGTGTTTCGCTAGCTAAAGGGTTGGGAGGCCAGCCAGCTCGTAATGTTTCTACTCCTTCTCTCACTAATCCATCCTCTTGAACTGCAATGTCTCTTGGCGCTAGCAGGATAGGGAACTTCGCCATTTCGCCAAGGCTTAGGGCACGTTTAAGGACTCCAATAGGAAGCATTGCATCGTCTTCAGCTAACCCAATGGCTCCATGTTGTAGTAATTCTGCATGAGGCGAAAGTTCATTCCCTTTACCTCCTTGAGTGAAACCACCCCAAAGGTGAACAAATACATCGCTATTGGGATTTTCGAATCCTTTCAGGTGCTGTCCTCTATCTCTCCATATTGGGCTTCGAGGCATTAGAGCTAAATGCCCGTATCCAGCATTTGCCGCTTTGTCGCGAAGACTTACTAAGGTCTCACTTGGATTGTTGTATGGCTCTTCTAAAATTGAATGAGGATCAACTAGGCAAGGTGCGAGCAGTTGGTATGGAGTTGATTTCAACTTGACTCTCATTGCTTTCCCTTGCTCACGTGCCTTCTTACCAAAGGCTTTTATTTCACCATTTTCTATTAAAACAGCATCTTGAATTAAAGGTTGATGGGATCCATAGAGAACTTGAACTGGATCTAAGAGAAATGATTCCGACATGGATTTAGAGTGCTCCTGCTGCGGTGCAATCAATTACCCCTCCAAGATGAGATGTGATGTTGAGACATGTAACCACATCAGGTTGGCCTGATTCTTCGGATATGTCGACTATGGTTATGCCTCCATTTCCTTGTTTGATCATCCATATGTCTGAAGGTTTAAGGCCGAGGAGGTAGCAAAGGATGGTTTTGTTAACTGCGTCATGGGCTACGACTAGAGCAGTTTCTTTGGAAGCTAATTTTGAGCAGATTCTTGTCCAGCAATTTACTGAGCGAGCCCAAACTTCTTGGATGGTTTCTCCTTGTGGCATTTGAGCTTTTTCTGGTTGATGTTGCCAAGTCTCTAATAGCTCTGGCCATTCCGCTTTGATTTCTGATTCGAGTTTCCCTTCCCAGAGGCCATGATTGATTTCAACAAGTTCTTTCTGAAGTGTAATTCCTACGTCAGGATGATCTTTGAGTATTGCTTCTGCTGTTTGTTTTGGTCTAGTCATGGAACTACTAAAAGCCATGTCTAGTTTGAACATTCTGAGAAATGATCTGGCTGCTTCTGCTTGTATTTGTCCATTGTTATTAAGGGGAATGTCTATTTGTCCCTGGAAACGGCCTTCGAGATTCCAGTCTGTTTCTCCATGTCGAACAAGAATAACTCGAGCAAAGTTGCTCTTTTTAGGGATTTCTGAATTTAGATGAGTTGTACTATTTAGGCACTCCAATTGCACTTGATAAGATTTCAAATTACTTGCTTTTAAATTAATAATGGATAGTGATGCATTGTCTAATTGGATTCTTCGAAACCCTTGTTTAGGTTGACCTAATAATTTAAGGACAATACAGCGAAGAATTGCGTTGTGTGCAACTATTAAAACTGTTTCATTGTTTTCTGGGGGATGGGATTTCAGGAGCCTTTTTAAGAAGTTGTCTGCCTGATTAAATAGATCTTTAATTGGCTCGAACTTTTTACCAGCATTGCTTGTAAGGATGACTTCTTCAGGATTGGTTTTCCAGGTTTTATATATTTCAGGATGATTTCTCTTTACTTCATCAATTGTCATTCCACTCCATGGACCAAGCTCCACTTCAAGTAGACCTTCATCAAAAATGGGTTTCAGTTCATTCTTGTGGTGTGCAATTAGGTTTACCGTAGTAGATGCTGCCCGTTGTAAAGGAGAGCTATAGACAGCATTTATGGGTATTTCTGATAAGAATTTACCTGTTTTGGATGCTTGTTTCTTACCTTTCTCTGTAAGAGTTGAAGAATCGTTGCGACCTTGAATTCGGCGTTCGAGGTTGAAGCTGCTCAGACCATGACGAACGAGTAAAAGGCGCAAAGTCACTGAAAAAGAGTTTTGATATTAATCATCGTATTTGGGAATTGGTCGACCTAGGCTTTCTTTGCTTAGGAGAATTTGTATCTTCTAATCCTCTTCCTTGAGTGAGACCTCCTATGAGACAAGCCACCTCGACTGGGAAAGTGGTGCTGGCTGTTATATCACTCTTGTTATCGGTATTGATTTGGGGGAAAGGACTTCAAGAAAGTTTTGGTCGCCCTTCTGTTGTCCCCAAACTATCTATGCGCCAGCAAGAGATGTCATTGTTAGCAAATCCTGCTATCCCTAATTCTTTAAAATCATTTTTAGTTGGAGAGGCACCTGAGAACAAGCTTAAACAAGTTTTAAGTGAGACCTCTTTAGATCAAATGCAAGATCGCGAAAGGTTGGTTCTTGCGGCACTTGAACCTATTGAAGAGAATCGGCGTTCAATATTGGAACTTCCTTTTGAAAATGAGACCTACGCTTCGATTCAAAAGGCTTTACTTCAAAAACATATTGGAAGCAGGGTAAACCCATCTCTTCCTAGTGCCCTTGAAACAATTAAAGACGATCCATTTCTTTTTCGTGTGTCTTGTTTGGCATTAAGTGGAGATCGAAAGGATTGTGTTGACTCCCTTGTCTCGAAACGAATGGCTTTGCGCTTGATATTTAGTCAGGGAGTTCCAGCCATGGCTGTCCTTTTAGGTAGTGGATTGTTGATTCGCCAACTTTGGCTTTTGTTTAGGAATGCAAATACACCATGGCCTCAACTTGTCTCCATACCTCTTTCTCTTTTTGACATGGTTTTGCTTATAGCTGGTGGATTTGTTGTTTTAGGGGAGGTTCTTTTGCCTACTCTTGTCTCTCCAATTAGTGAGACATTGACAAGCCGAATAGGAAGTCCCCTTAGGGAATCATTGAGGGTATTTATTGGATATAGCGCAATGACGGTACCCCCATTGCTTATCCTTCGCCAACAACTTCATGGGTTGCAGAGCTTTGATTTGCCAGAAGGTGGTTGGCTGCAGTGGCGTTTAAGGCCTTTCACTCAGGCTTTTGCAAAGGCTTCAATAGCGTGGTTAATGGTGATGCCATTGGTGTTGTTGACTAGTTGGTTTATGAATTCTTTAGTCGGTGACCAGGGAGGTAGTAATCCATTGCTTGAATTAGTTTTACGTAGTCAAGAACCTTTATCTATTTTTCTTCTTCTGACGACGACTGTTATATTTGCACCTCTTTTCGAAGAATTGATTTTTCGTGGGGCTTTATTACCAGTATTAGTTCAAGGACTTGGTCGAAGTTGGGGGGTATTAATTAGTGCTTTAGTTTTTGCTTTAGCTCATTTAAGTGTTAGTGAGTTCCCTCCTTTGGTCGTTTTAGGCCTTGGATTGGCTTTCCTAAGACTTAGCTCAGGACGGCTTTTCCCATGTATCTTGATGCACTCTTTGTGGAATGGAATTACTTTTGCAAACCTTCTCCTTCTTGGGTGATATTTGAATCTTTTTAAGTTTTGTTTGTACTTGAACCTTGCGTGAGAATGTTTAGGGTGTTTGACTTGATTAATTAAGTGGTTGTTTTAGGTGGTCGCTGTTGTAAAACTGCGTCCTGCAAATTCTGAGCCTGTTGTGCCGATCGCTCGTTCGTCAGGACCGCTTCATTTGATTCATGGGTCTTTTTCTTCAAGGAGAATTGCTCGGCAATATCCTTTTCTGGCAGGGACACATAGACTTACTGATGGAGCTCTTTGGGGTGTATTAATAGCAGTTTTGATGATGTCAGCTTTTTCATTGCATTGGCGACATTTATGGACTGTCGCCTATGTACACCTTGAAACTACTCGTGAACTAACTCAAAAACTTAAATTCTCTACGGCTATGCTTGAGCAACATCTCCTCAAGCGTACTAGTTTGCCTATGTCTATGGTTAGAACTAATGCAAAAAAACTCCATTACTTAGAGCATTTAGATTTTTTAGAAAATTCAAAGGAATTTGGTTCAGAAAAACATAATCTTTTAAAAAAAATTAGATCATTTCCAGTTAATTACGGCTACTAATGCGGGTAACGAGAAAGCCTCTTACTCATAGATCTAGACGTAAACGTTTAGATGTCACTTCTCTTGAGCCTATTTCAGGGTATAGATTGAAATTGGTGTTTTTTATTCTCTTTTTAGGACTTTTAGGACTGATATCTAGGATGGCTTGGTTACAAGTACTTCAAGCTTCAGCGCTTCAGTCGAGAGCACGTGCTTTCCAAGTACAGAGGGTTCAACCTCCTGGAGCTAGACGTTCAATTGTTGATAGAATTGGTAGATTGGTTGCCTTAGATGAGCAGCGCTATCGTTTGTGGGGACATCCTAATAACTTCCGTTTCCCAGGTGATGATCCTGAATCGCTTCGCAAACCAATAGACGTTGCACGTCAAGTGTCCAGCTTAATCCCTAAGTCTGTCAACGAGTTGCTTGAGTTGATTGGAAATCATTCGTCAGGTGTCAGGTTGGCTGAAGGGTTGGAACTTGAGGTGGCTACTGAGATTAGGAAACTAGGTATTAGTGGATTAGAGCTTGAGTCTTATCTGCAACGTGTTTATCCACAGGATAAACTTTTTGCAAATGTAGTAGGCTTTTTAAATGATGATAGGCTTCCACAAGCAGGACTTGAACAAAGCCTAAATAAAATACTCTCGGGGAAAAAAGAACCAGTTCGGAGTCTGAGGATTGCAAGAGATGGAACCCCTTTGCCAGATGATTTAGCTCCTGGAGTTTTCTATAGGGATGATGCACACTTGCAGCTTACGCTAGATTCACGCCTTCAGGAATTATCTGGGAAAGCTTTAGAGGAAGCTATAACTGAATGGAATGCCACTCGAGGAGTGGCGATTGTGATGAATGTCCAAAATGGTGAGCTATTGGCTTTAGCATCGACACCTACCTACGATCCAAACAGTTTTTGGAAATATTCTTCAGCTCTATTTAAAGAATGGTCTGTTCAGGACCTGTATGAGCCTGGCTCCACCTTTAAGCCCATTAATCTTGCTTTAGCCCTTGAAGAAGGTGTTATTCAGCCTGATGGCACAGTTAATGATACAGGAATAATAAAAGTTGGAGGATGGTCTCTTCGTAACTATGATTTTGGATCTAATGGTGTAATGAGCTTTGCAGAGGTTCTTCAGGCCTCTAGCAATATAGGGATGGTTAAAATAATGCGTAATTTGGATCCTTCTCGTTATTGGGAATGGCTTCATCGTTTAGGACTTAATTCAAAGCCTGAAACTGATTTACCTGGTGCAGTTTCTGGTTCTCTGAAACCCAAGAAAGAGTTCGTTTCGAGACCTATTGAACCTGCAGTTGCTTCTTATGGACATGGTTTTTCTTTGACTCCTTTGAAGTTGGCACAGTTGCATGCTCTTATTGCTAATGGTGGTTTTTTGGTGAGTCCTCATATCACAAAAGGATTAAAAGACTCTGAATTATCCTTCCCATCAGTCTCCCAAAAAAGTTCTCAGTTATTACGTCCAGAAGTGACTAAGACTGTTCGGAGCTGGATGGAGTCGGTTGTTGAAACGAATTCTGTAGTTGGATTTAAGAAAATAGATGGATATAGAATTGGAGGCAAGACGGGTACTGCAGATAAGTTAGTGGATGGTGTATTTGGTGGAGGCCTCAAGGTTTGTAGCTTTGTCGCAAATTTGCCAGCAGATAATCCACGTTATGTCGTGCTAGTGGTTGTCGATGAGCCAAAAGGTAGTGGGGCTTATGGTTCAACGGTCGCGGCTCCTGTAGCGAAAAAGATTGTTGAAGGATTGTTAGTGTTGGAAAAAATTCCTCCAAGTTACTGAATACACATTTTCTTAACTGAATAAAGCTAAGACTTCAAAGAGGTTTCATATTGAGTTGCTAGCAAGTGATGTAATCCTTCAAAAGGAGGCTAACTTACGTGCGCATGTCAGATCTTCATCTTCATGAGCACACTTCTTGAACAGCTTTCTTCTATGACAGTGGTTGTTGCAGATACAGGGGATCTAGAGGCTATTCGTACTTTTAAGCCAAGGGATGCAACTACAAACCCCTCGTTGATTTTGGCTGCCGCTCAGATCCCTGCTTATCAGAACTTGATTGATGAGGCGCTTAGTTTTTCGAGGCAAAGGATTGGGCTTGGTGCTGCAGTCGAAGAAGTAGTTGAGGAGGCTTTGGATGAAATTTGTGTAATTTTCGGAAAGGAGATCCTCAAGATTATTCCAGGTCGTGTTTCAACGGAAGTTGATGCTCGATTAAGTTATGACTTAGAGGCAACAATATCAAAAGCCAGAAAAATCATAGCCCTTTATAACGAAGCAGGGATCACTAATGATCGAGTCTTGATTAAGATTGCTTCTACATGGGAGGGAATTAAAGCCGCAGAAGTCCTTGAAAAAGAAGGTATACATTGTAACCTTACTTTGCTTTTTGGGTTTGCTCAGGCTGCTGCTTGTGCTGAGGCCGGAGTAACTCTTATTTCTCCATTTGTAGGAAGAATATTAGATTGGCATAAGGCTAATAAGGGGAAAGATTCATATTTAGGACACGAAGACCCAGGCGTTATTTCTGTTACTAAAATATTTAATTACTTCAAGGCTCATGGTTATCGGACAGAAGTAATGGGAGCAAGTTTTCGTAATATTGATGAAATTATTGAGCTTGCAGGATGTGATTTGCTTACTATTTCCCCAAAACTTTTGGATCAACTCAAGAAAACAGATATGCCTTTAAGTCAAAAGCTTGACTCATTAAATCCATCCTCAAAGACATCAAAACTTGAAATAGATAAGGCTATCTTTGATTCATTAATGTCAGAAGATGTCATGGCACAAGAGAAATTAGGAGAGGGTATACGAGGCTTTAGTAAAGCTATTGAGACTTTAGAGGCACAGCTCGCTCATCGCTTGGCTGTACTTGAAGGTGGATCTGCTTTCACACATGTTGTACATGAGATTTTTATGCTTAATGATCTTGATGGTGATGGATGTATAACTAGAGAAGAATGGTTAGGAAGTGATGCGGTCTTTGACGCTTTGGATCATGATCATGATGGTTGCTTGCGTCAAGATGATTTATTTTCCGGCTTGGGTGCGGCATTAGCTTTAAGTAATGCATAGGAAGTTAATTTTATTTTTCTAAATATTCTTATTGGTTTTACTTCTGATTTGATTAATGGGGGGACGAGTTGCTAACTATTGAAAGTCTATATTGAATAGTGGAAATATAATTTTTCTGGAAATTGATTATCCTAGATATATTTCCAAATTGGATTTTTGGGAATTTTAGGTCCTTTGCTTTCTTGCTCTGGTTCGTCAAATCGGACGCGCCATTCTGGGACTCTACATTTTATAAAATCTGTTCTTTCTATCAGTATCCCCATCTCTTTATCACTACTAGCCATAAAACCGGAAACCCAGCTCCCTCCATTCAACCCTCCTTTAAACCAAACCCAAGCTTTTTTTTGTTCCATTGCTTCTTTAATTAAAGGCAAGGTTAGCCCTAGAAATTATGATTGTTTTAAAAGAAGTCGTTTTATAACTCGCGTAGCGATGTCACCATATCCCATCTTCCCAGTAAGTATCTCGGCAATTCGTTGGGGAGCTGTTGGCCTTTTGATTCCGAGTTGATAGCCTACTTTTGGAAAGCGATAGAACACTTGAGAAATCCTTCTTCCCCATGCCATTGATTCTCCCCATTTCTTTCTAATAATGCTTGTGTAGTCATTTAGATTTGTATTGTCTCCCTTTAACCAATGATTAAGCGAATTTGCTGCTTCATAGCCACTCATTAGGGCAGGCCTTAACCCTTCGGCAAGAAATGGGTCGCATAAGGATGCAGCATCTCCTACGACAACTATGCCATCACCGTTGAGGGAACTATGTCCATTCCAAACTCTTAGATAGGCTTCCTGTCGAATACCTTCTTTAGGGTCAAAACCAAGTTCTGGTAAAAGCTTATTAAGTATATCTGTACTGTTAAAAGCAGATTGGCCAATGAAACTACCAATCCCGACATTTACTCCACCTACGAGAGGAAATGCCCATGCAAAACCATGATGTACCAACCCGAATTCAAATTTAGTAGTTCCTTCCTCAAGAGTTCCTCTCCCTTCAAGACGTACTGAGGTGGTAAAAGCATGGTGTTGTCTTTTGGGGCCTAGCCCAAAAGATTTAGCCCATGGCGAACTTGATCCATCTGCTATTACAACAGCTTTTGCTTCTAGTTGCCTGCCATCTTCACTAGTTATTTGCCAGCTTTTACCTGCTTTTTGCAATTTTATTACCTTAAAAGGCCTTAAGAGTTCAGCTCCTGCATTAATAGCTTGACTTGTAAGAAAGGAATCAAGTTTTTCTCTGCGTACTATCCAAAAAGGTGAGGATCCAGGTAGCTCTGCTATGACTTGATCAGTAAGACACCAACTGAAGTCAACTCGTTTGATTACTTCATCAATAACTGGCATTAGATCAAATGGAAACCATTCCTGTACGGCAGCTGACATGCCACCAGCACAGGGTTTTATGATGTCAATAGCACTCTTTTCGAGGAGAGTGACCTTATTGCCGGCCTTGGCCAGATGGAATGCTGCAGTAGAGCCAGCAGCACCAGCTCCAATAATGAGAACGTCCTTAATGCTCACACTTTGAGAATGTCTGCTTCTTTATCATTAAGATGTTTTTCTATCTCATTAATAAACTTGTTTGTAAGTTTTTGCACGTTTTCTTGTTCATCTCGACTTTGATCTTCAGAGATTTCAGCATCCTTCTCTGACTTCTTGATTTTTTCAATTGCGTCACGTCTAATATTTCGTAGCGATACTTTTCCTTCTTCTGCATATTTCGAGGCGATTTTACAAAACTCTTTTCGTCGCTCTTCTGTTAATGGAGGCACATTGATTCTAATAATTTTACCGTCGTTGTTAGGAGTAAACCCTAGGTCACTTGTTGCAATAGCTTTTTCTATGAGGGCTAGGGAACTTAAATCAAAGGGTTGAATTGCAATGGTTTGAGAATCAGGTGTAGATAATGTGGCAAGTGACTTGAGTGGGGTATCAGCACCGTAGTACTCAACCGTTATTCGATCTAATAAGGATGTGTTAGCTCGGCCAGTACGGATAGTGTTGAAGTTGCGCTGTGCTGCTTCAACAGACTTGCGCATACTGGTTTCGATTTCCTTGTTCGACATGATGTAGGGAAGTGCAAAAACGATGAAATGAATTCAGTTGATAATTTCTTTAGCTGGAATTGCCGATACGGGAACCGACAGATTCCCCAGCAACTGCTTTGCAGATGTTGCCTGGTTCAAATAAATTAAAAACAACTATTGGTATGTTGTTATCTTTGCAAAGAGCAATTGCTGTACTGTCCATAACAGCGATTTCACGACTGATAACTTCTTGGTAGGTAAGATTTTCGTGACGTATTGCGTTGGGAAAACGTTCGGGATCGCAGTCGTAAACCCCATCAACCTTGGTGGCTTTGAATACTACATCTGCATTTATCTCTGCAGCTCTTAGGGCGGCGGTTGTATCTGTTGTGAAGAAGGGGGTCCCACAGCCACCTCCAAATACAACCACCCTTCCTTTCTCAAGGTGGCGAATTGCTCTTCTACGGATATAGGGCTCGGCAACTTCTTTCATTTCTATAGCTGTTTGAACTCTCGTTTCAATTCCTGACCTTTCTAAACCATCTTGCAAAGTAATTGCATTCATTATGGTGGCCAACATGCCCACATAATCTGCGGTAGCTCTATCCATTCCTGCAGCTGAACCTTTGAGACCACGAAAAATATTCCCCCCTCCAACGACAATGGCTAGTTGAGTTCCATTTGCTATTACCTTTGAAACATCTTCAGCAATAGATTGAACAATGGCCGGGTCAATTCCGTAAGGTTTTTTCCCCATCAGCGCTTCACCGCTGAGTTTAAGGAGAGCTCTCGAGTAGGGCATATATATTTAATATCTGATTGAGAGTAGCAAGTCTTCTTAGCAGAGTTATGTATTGGTTTCGTTTTACTGGTAATTGCTTATAAATTTGCATTGAAAATCAAAGTATTTTAGATAGAAGGTAGAGCATGTTCGAAACTCTGACTAAGTCGAAATTTCAATTTATTGCATTCGATTTAGGTGAAGTGAGTAAATGATTCTTTCCTTGCAAAATAAAAATTTTGTTTTACAAGGGGTTACATTATTTATGCTTTGTTTGGATTATTTGGCTTGGCGTAATTATTTAATTCAAGCTTACAGGTGTTCAATTAAACCTTTAAAACTCAATTCCAGCTTGTGCTTTGATTCCTTTCTCTTTGAAAGGATGATGAATTAATTTCATTTCAGTCACAAGATCAGCTTGATCGATTAGAGCTTGTGGTGCTCCTCTGCCAGTTAGAACAACGTGCATCATTGGAGTTTTTTTTAGTAGTCCTTGAATTACATCATCTAATGAGAGATAGCCAAGTTTGATCGCAACATTAATTTCATCAAGAATTACTAGTTTGTGATCTTTGCCTTGTAGGTAAGTCAGAGACTGCTTCCATGCATTTGAAACCAGTTTTTGGTCTCGAACTCTATCTTGAGTCTCCCAAGTAAAACCTTCACCGAGGGCATGCCAGCACAAATCCTTTCCAAATTTCTTTAGGGCTTTTGCTTCTCCAGGCAACCACCCTCCTTTTATGAATTGGACTATTGCGACACGTTCACCATGTCCGAGTGTCCGTAAAGCCATCCCTAGAGCAGCAGTGGTTTTACCCTTCCCATTTCCGTAAAAGACTATTAATAAGCCTTTTTCCAGGTTTCTTTCTTTTAATCTTTTAGTTTGTACATCTTTTCGTTTCCTCATTCGTTGCTGGTAAAGATTTTCATCTGTCTCTGGTGCTAGATGACCTCCAATTCCAATTTCGATGGCATCACGGTCAAGATTTTTAATGTCTAGTGGATCTTTTTTCCTTGTGTCGTTATCCATGAAATAGACAGGTTCGGAATTTTTCTTAGCTTAATAGGGAAAATATATAAAATTAATTGATTTAACTTAAGCTAGCAATGTATTTTTAAAGGTCAACATATTTTTTCTTTTCAGAACTTTAAAAAGTTTGAGTTATGAACATGTTTAGGTATTTTCTCTTGCGAGTGCATTATCTACAGCTTTTTGTTGGTCTCTATGTGTTATCCAATGGTGATAGGTGCGGTTGTGAATAGTCACTGAGTGCCCCATCATTTTTGCCGCTACAGAATCGGGTAGTCCGATATGAATTGTTCTGACTGCCCAAGCGTGCCTAAGATCGTATGGCGTAAGGGGTAAATTATAGCGTTTAAATTGTTCACTAACTCGTCTACCTACCTTTTGAAGTGTAGTTTCTTTCAGATCAGTATTTATAGCTGGGAGAAGTTTAGGTTTTTCTCCAAGTTTTGCTAGCTCGAATAATTCACACCATGAAGGATGGAATGGCCAAACTTGATGCTCACCAGTTTTAGTATGTGGCAAAACCCTTAATACATTGTCCCCATTTTTAGAGAGACCTGAAAGATCAGAAAAAAATACTTCGTGATTCCTCAGACCGTAAGTAGCCATTAGTCCAAACACTAACCTCCATCGAGGATTTGGGATTTGAGTCCAAGCTTCTGCTATTAAATTGTCGCTTGGTAACTTGCGGAAGTGTGCTTTATGGATCCCATAACCGTAACCTTTTGCTCTCCAATCCGGAGGGAGATTTATATCTAAGTGTTTAGCGAATGCCGCAAGAACTGTTGTGCATTGTTGACGACTACGTGTACTTTCTGAATAGCTTTCAAGAGTTTGATTTAGCAGGTCAAAATTTAAATTGCATTGCATTTTGAGTTGCAGTTCAATTAATCTTCTTAGATATGGCAAATAAGAAGAAGACCAGGTTGTATATGCTCCGGACTTAGATTTGCACCGGCTTGGATCTGTGAAGAAAGCCAACTTGAAGCTTTCTACTGCTTCAAATGCATTTTGGATTACTTTTGTTGGTGCTTTTTGAAGTCTTTTACTTGACCAATGCTCCCAATTAAATTGTTTTTGTTTCAGTTGGAAGAGGACTATTTGAAGCATCTTTTGGGCTTCTTCAAGACCATCTCGTTCGGCCGGTAAATGCAAACTTATTCTCTGAACTCTAGACATCCCTTGCCTGGTAGGGCATGGTAGTGGTCCACGCAGGTTAAGAAGATTTCTTCTTTGTTCGATTCTTAGCTTGATATTTTTGGATGCAAGCTCTTTGTTGAATTTGGCAAGCTCAGTACTGAGATCCATTTCAATCAAGCTTTTTAGCTACCTTTACGTTTGTAAGGGTTAATCTCAACCCCTTTTAAAGATTTCTCTTCTAAATGGCTCGGGTAGGAATCCTCTTAATGAATCTTGGAGGCCCTGAGCGAATTCAGGATGTAGGTCCCTTTTTGTATAACCTTTTTTCCGATCCAGAGATAATTAGATTGCCAGTTGCTTTTCTTCAAAAACCTTTAGCTTGGTGGATAAGTGCTCTTCGGAGCCGAAAATCAGAGAAAGCTTATCGCTCAATAGGTGGAGGATCACCTTTGAGAAGGATTACAGAACAGCAAGCTAGAGAATTGCAAAGTGCATTGCGTCAACGTGGAATCGATGCCACTAGTTATGTTGCCATGCGTTATTGGCATCCTTTTACTGAATCGGCTGTTTCAGATATCAAAGCTGATGGGATTAATCAAGTAGTAGTTCTACCTCTATATCCTCATTTCTCGATTAGTACTAGCGGCTCCAGTTTTCGTGAATTGAGCCGACTCCGTAAAAATGATTATGAATTTCAGAAATTATCTCTTCGTTGTATTCGTAGTTGGTATGACCATCCTGGGTATGTGCGAGCGATGGCTGAATTAATTGCAGAACAGATTGCTTTATGTGAATTACCTCGTCAGGCACATGTGTTTTTTAGTGCTCATGGTGTTCCAAAGATATATGTGGAAGAGGCTGGTGATCCATATCAAAGAGAGATAGAAGCGTGCGCAGGTTTGATTATGGATGAATTGGCAAGGATTGTAGGTAATCGCAATCCTTCTAGCCTTTCTTATCAGAGTCGTGTTGGCCCTGAGGAATGGTTGCAACCATATACAGAAGACATATTAGAAAAACTTGGCAAGGAAGGTACTCGTGAGTTAGTAGTTGTCCCTATTAGCTTTGTAAGTGAACATATAGAAACACTTCAAGAGATAGATATTGAGTATCGATCCTTAGCAAAAAAACATGGGATTGTTAATTTCAGAAGAGTACCAGCATTAGATACCTATCCTTTATTTATTGAAGGTCTTGCAGACTTAGTAGAGGCTTCATTAGAAGGAAATGAGATAAGTTTGGATGAAGCGGCGAAATTACCTTCGGGTCTTAAGCTATACCCTCAAGAAAAGTGGCAATGGGGTTGGAATAATAGTTCCGAAGTCTGGAATGGGCGCGTAGCAATGATTCTTTTTATTGAATTTATGTTGGAAATTGTTGGTGGGAATGGGCCACTTCATATGATAGGACTGCTTTAATTGATAATTTATATATCTCTAAATCTAGACCTGAATATAACCAATAGTGTTAACTTTCTTAGTCTCTTTTAGTTGAATCATTCTTATTAGGCCTTTTAATTAGATCGAAGATTATCACTTGTTCAAATTGCTGTGAACAAGTGATAATCTCTTATCCTCTTTGATTTGCCTCGTAAGAATTTGTTTGAAGTTGAAATTGCTTGTTTCTTTGTGATTGTGATCTTGATCTGCAACCAAATAACTAAAAAATTCTTTAGTAGCTTGTCTGTTGATTTCTTGATTGATTTTATCTCCTGACTTTTGTTTCTGATAAGTAGTTAATTCCTCATGTCATCTTTATGAGTTATTGAGCAAACAGAGCCTTATACACTTAATCTTGATGATTATATCTGCATAGCTGCTACCGTGACCCTGACTAAATCACCTAAGTTCGTAGGTGATATAAAAAATCAGGAACATCAACGAATCTCAGGGGCTGATGCCCTAATGGATGCTCTGCGTAGGCATGATGTAGATACGATTTTTGGATATCCAGGTGGAGCGATACTTCCTATTTACGATGCCCTCCACAAAGCAGAAGCCAAGGGGTGGCTGAAACATATACTTGTACGACATGAGCAAGGTGGAGCTCATGCGGCTGATGGTTATGCAAGAGCCACAGGAAAAGTTGGAGTTTGTTTTGGTACATCTGGTCCAGGCGCAACAAATCTTGTTACCGGAATTGCTACAGCCCAGATGGATTCAGTTCCAATGGTTGTGGTTACAGGTCAAGTACCTCGCCATGCAATAGGGACTGATGCATTCCAAGAAATTGATATTTTTGGAGTCACTTTGCCAATAGTTAAGCATTCATGGTTAGTAAGAGATCCTGCTGATTTGGCATCGGTTGTAGCCCAAGCTTTTTTTATAGCCGCATCTGGTCGTCCTGGACCTGTGCTCATAGATATTCCTAAAGATGTTGGTCAGGAGATTTTTGACTACGTTCCCGTCGAGCCAGGAACAGCTATTCCTCCAGGGTTTCAATTGCCTGAGTCCCCAGATCCGTTAGTTGTTTCTAGGGCTTTAGATCTAATTAAAAAGGCACAAAGGCCTCTTTTATATGTTGGGGGAGGGGTTATTTCTGCTGGAGCCCATGAAAGTTTGGCTGCGTTAGCAAAACGCCATCAGATACCTATAACTACAACTCTGATGGGAAAGGGTGCATTTGATGAACGTGATCCACTTTCTGTAGGAATGTTAGGGATGCATGGAACTGCATATGCCAACTTTGCTGTAACTGATTGTGATTTGTTGATAGCTGTTGGTGCTCGTTTTGATGACAGGGTGACAGGGAAGTTGGATACCTTTGCATCACGTGCAAAGGTAATTCATTTTGAGATTGATCCCGCTGAAGTGGGAAAGAATCGAAGGCCAGATGTTGTGGTGTTAGGTGATGTTGGATTAAGTCTTTCTCAATTGCTTGAGCTGAGTAAACAAAAAGATGTTAAGCCAAAAACTTCTGCTTGGTTGGGGCAAATTGATAGATGGAAGAAGCGTTACCCTTTAATGCATCCACCAAATGAGGGTGCTATTTATCCTCAAGAAGTTTTGTTGGCTATTCGAGACTTGGCTCCGAACGCCTACATAACTACTGATGTAGGGCAACATCAAATGTGGGCGGCTCAGTATCTGCGGAATGCTCCTCGACAGTGGGCTAGCAGTGCAGGGCTTGGAACTATGGGTTATGGAATGCCTGCGGCTTTAGGAGTTCAGACAGCATTGCCTAATGAACAGGTTATTTGTATTGCTGGAGATGCAAGTATTCTGATGAATATTCAGGAGTTGGGAACTATTGCTCAATACAATCTTCCAATAAAGGTGGTCATTGTGAATAATCAATGGCAAGGAATGGTTCGCCAATGGCAAGAAAGCTTCTATGAAGAACGTTATTCAGCGACAGATATGCTTCCAGGTATGCCTGATTTCTTGGCGTTGGCTAAGTCTTTTGGAGTCGGAGGAGCTTTAATACAAGAACGCAAAGATTTAAAAACTCAACTTAGAAAAGCTTTCAGCGAGTCCGGACCAATGATTATTGATATTCATGTAAGGAGGGGAGAAAACTGTTATCCAATGGTTCCCCCTGGCAAAAGCAATGCAGAGATGGTTGGCCTTCCTGTTCATTCAGAACCTGCTACGGAGAGCACCTTTAAGTGTGGTTCATGTGGAGCAATTACAGTTCAAGGATACAAATATTGTCCTGAATGTGGATCTTCTCTTTAAAGGTGAAGAAACTTGCTTTGACTTTTCTTGTAATTCTTGCTTTGTTAATTGCCCCATTGAATGCTGTTGCAGCAGAAGTCTTACAAGTTCGTAGTTCTTCTTTATTGCAGATAGGAGATCGTAATCGAAGTTATTCAGTAAAGTTGGCTTGTGTTGATGTTGAATCCTCTAAAGAAGATGCTGCTATAAATTTGTTGAAGAATATCTTTAGGAAGAGAAAAAGAGTTAATATAAGGCCTCAAAGTTCAAATGACGGTATTTTATTGGCAAGAGTAATTCCTATTGAAAGTGATTCAGACCTTGCTCAAATCTTGTCAGAAAAAGGGCTCTCCACTTCAACATGTTAGGTTTTATTTTGATTATTTTAAATCAAAATAAAACCTAACATATAAATCTAATTATTGCTTTTTAGAATGACGATGCTATAGAACTCCATTGGATGGCTTTGACTTGATCCCTGCGCCATGAGTTGAAAAGTGATTTACTGGAAAATGTGCAATATGGACATACAGATATTTGTTTACTGTTGATGCCAGACTCATAAAGCTGATGAGCAGCTGCTATTCGAATATCTAAGAGCACTTTATTTGGGCTCTTATCAGACTTAATTATTCCAAGGTTTATTAAATGATCAATCTTCTGATCATGATTTAAATCATTAAGGTTAACTCTCCTATAAATACTTCCATAAATTTCTTCTATAATACTAGCTTCAACTTGATAATTAGCCCTGCTTATGGCAGGGCCAAGAGCAATTGCTAATTTATTCCTTCTTGCTCCAAAAGATTCAAGTTTGTCGATAGTTTTATAAAGGATTCCTTTTACAAGACCCCTCCACCCTGCATGGGTTGCAGCAACAATACCACTTTCTGGATCTCCAAATAGTGCAGGTATACAGTCAGCACTATATACCCAAAGACTTTGCCCTTTTTGGTCGCTTATTAAGCCATCAGCTTCAGGCAATTGAACTTTAAGTGTCTTAGATGCTTTTATTAGATTGGAGTGATGTATTTGTTTGACTGAGTGGACACTAAAGTTTTCATTGAATGAACTTACTAATTCTTTAGGGGATTTATTTTGTGATGCTTTTGTAAAAAAACCATGTTCAAAACCTTGCTTCTTTAAAAGCACAGATTGTAAGAATAATTGTTTGTTTGAATCCAGCCAGTTCCATTCCTCATTTGATTTCCTCATTGCTTTCCCTTTGATCAAAATACAGAGAATTTAGGGTTCTTCTAAGAACTTTGCTTTAGTAACCTGGAATGTCCCTAAGCATCCAGAATCCTGTAAACATTTTTTCTTCAGGTGTTGTTTGGACTGATAAGAATTGGATTCCTCCTGCTTGTTCTCGTGAGGTAACAAGAGTTTTCTGTGCTTGTTTAGATGCCTCACTTGTCATGTCAGTTACTAGCCAGCGATCATCTTGACCTGCTTCTAGGAGTAGTTGATTGCCTTCGATTACTAATTTGACGGGTTCTAGTCCGCCTAACCATCCAGCCAATGCAAGTGCACGGGTTTTGCTAAATAGTCGTAGGCCAGGGATAGAAATTGACTGATCGTAATTGTCTTTGATAGGTATTAACCCACTGAATTCAATAGGCCATTCGTTTGCTTCACGAAGTGTGCCAAGAGGAAGCCAAGCAAAGGTCCATGCATCCCCTCTAACTGCTTCAGGAAGGGGCTCGGGTTGATTGAGTAGTTGTTCTGGAGGAGGTGCTAAAGGCCCGCTTATATAACCATTCTGGTTGGGGTATACATCTTTTTCTCTTTGGGAGAGCCAATCTAAGAGTGAAAAAGTACGTCTACTTGAAATAACTTCTATGCCTACCTTGACAGCAGCTTTTGAAATCATGGTTTTCATAGAAGTGCGCCAACAGCGCAGCCTTAGTGGAGGCTCCCACCCTTGTTCTTCTGCATCCCTTAGAGCTTCTTGAAGTGCTAAAGCAAGCCATATTGAATTAACTTCTCCTGCAGGACATCTTTTTTCCCATCTAAATGGGGCCTCGCCTTGCGGGCTGTCTGAGCTGCTGATTAGTAGTTCCCAACGCTTTTTGCCGTCAGCTTCAATTATGGGTCGAGAGTAAAAATCCAGCTCCCAATCAGATTTTCGGAGTGTATGGGATTTTCCTTGGGAAGCTGTTGACATCCTTAAAGAATTGGCTCTTGTTTTGGTTCCTGGTCTTGCTCTTGTTCTTGTTCTTGTTTGTTCATTTCTTCGTTTTCTTTTAGAACCTTACGGGCCTTTTCGGCACGTTCAGTTGCTTCTTCCATTACTTTTTCTTTTTCTAAAAGTATTTCGCCAGGTGGTCCTTCTAGAAGTGCAGTATTGAGACTGATTCTGCCTCTACTGGGATCAAGTTCTGTGATCATAGATTTAACAAGGTCACCTTGGTTGAAAACCTCTCTTAATGATCTGAAAGTTCCATTTGTCACCATTGAATGGTGTAAGAGGCCGCTGAAGCCACCTAAGTCGATAAAAAAACCATAAGGCTTAATTGCTGCAACATGCCCTTCTACTAGTTGTCCAATTTCAAGTTTTGAGAAAAGTTCTGCCATTGCAGCTCTTTTCTCAGAAAGAACAAGTTTTCTGGTTTCTGGGTTTACTTCTAAGAACGCCACCCCAATGGTTTTCCCGACAAGCTTTTCGTGATTTTCGCCATCTTCTAATTGAGAACGAGGAATAAATCCACGCAAACCTTCTAAATCGCATGTAACTCCACCTCTATTAAAGCCACTTATTATTACTTTCACTGTTTTACCTTCAGATTCCAGTTGGCGTAATTTGTCCCAACTTTTTCTAAGTGCTAGAGCTCTACAGCTAATCGTAACCATTCCGTCAGCATTTTGTTCACGAGTAACAAGAACTTCTACTTCTAAACCTTTTGGGAACCTCTCTTTGAGGCTAGTTATAACGCCAAGGCCACATTCTTTCTTGGGCATGAAGCCAGGTGCTTTCCCACCAATATCAACGTATACACCATCACTCTCGACTGCTATTACAGCACCTTTGGCTATTTCTCCTGTATTTCCAATGGGTTCGTTTTCATCCAAAGCTGCTAAAAAAGCATCTTCATCAAAGTCAAAATCATCAACACTTCTTGGCTTTGTGCCTTCGAATGAATTGTTGAATTGTGAGTTTTTAGAGCTCTTTGAAGTGCCGAAATTTTTTGATTGATCTGGAGGGCCTAGAAGGTCAGCCATACTCACTCCCTCAAGATCATTAAGATCTAAATCCCTTTTTATTGGAATTCCATCTCTTGAGCTTGGAATGCCAGCTTGTTCTTTTAAGAGGGATTGGGGGGGGCTCTCAGAATTAGTTTGAGAAGCTTCAAGTTGTTCTTTCTGGACTTGTTCTTTTAGCTCCTTTTGGTCATCTTTACGACTAATGTGCATTACCTGAAGAGGTTTGCGAGGAGCCTCCGCTTTCTCTCTTCGAGGTTTATTGGGTTTATTAGGTTGCTGAATAACTGGTCCGGCCATGGGAGCCTGGGGTCACCGATGGGTCATTCTTACAGG
The DNA here is from genome assembly GCA_003280295.1 of Prochlorococcus sp. AG-363-C20. GTDB lineage: Bacteria > Cyanobacteriota > Cyanobacteriia > PCC-6307 > Cyanobiaceae > AG-363-K07. The sequence goes on from QCFI01000001.1 coordinate 95,831, forward strand.
CGAAGTTAATTTGTTTATATTCGCGGTGACGATGTCCATGACTTCTCAACCTCGGCGCTTTGATTACCTCAGCTGGCCAAAAGCTGAGGAAGCTGCAAAAAAGGATGGCTCAACCTTGGTTTGGCCTCTTGGTGCATGTGAGCAACATGGGCCACATTTGCCTTTGTCAACAGACAATTTGTTTGCAGAAAGGATTTTAACGAAAGTTCTTAAGTGCATGCCTGAGGATCTTCCTATCTGGATGCTGCCTTCTCAATTATTGGGTTTCTCTCCAGAACATGCCTCTTTCCCTGGAACCCTTTCACTTTCTGCAAATCTTTTATTGGATTTAGTTATGGAGATTGGTCAGCAGATTTCTTATTTTGGATTTCGTAGGTTAATACTCTTCAATGCGCATGGTGGCCAAATTGGCTTGTTACAGACTGCGGCTAGACAGTTAAGAGTTCGATGCCCATCTATGGCTGTATTGCCATGTTTTTTGTGGAACGGAGTTTCATCTTTAAAGGATTTGATACCTAATCAAGAGATAGAAGTGGGACTTCATGCAGGTCTTGCTGAGACTAGTTTGATGCTTTCAATAGAACCTGATCTTGTTGGAAGAACGAGACCTTTTGATGGTCAACATTTTTCTGAAGATTCTCCGGCAACTCCTCCTGCAGGCTGGAGCTTGGAGGGAGCAGCTCCTTGTGCATGGCTAACAAAGGACTTAAGTAAATCTGGAGTTATTGGCGATAGCAGAGGCTCAAATCCAGCTTTAGGGCGGTCCATTGAATTAGCTCTAATAGATCATTGGACTACTCTTTTGTTGGACTTGATGCAGAGCAAATGGCCTCCTGTAGATCAATAAAAATATTTGAACACACTAAGTAGTAAGAAAAAAAAGGTCGTTTTTTGAAATGAGTGGGTAAAGTCTTTGTCAATTGTTCAAATATTTAGAGATCTATGCCGACTCTTGAAGCGCCTGACGTTGCAATGATTGATTATCCGGATGGATCCTTTGGGGCACTACCCGACTTTGCAGCTGATTCTTATAAAGATGCTTATAGCCGAATTAATGCAATTGTAATAGAAGGTGAAAAGGAGGCCTATGACAATTACATGGCCATTGGGACTTTAATTCCAGAAGAGGCCGAGCAACTTGAAAAGCTAGGCAAAATGGAGCTTAAGCATATGAAAGGGTTTACTGCATGTGGGAAAAACCTTGGAGTAAAAGCAGATATGCCTTTTGCAAAGAAATTTTTTGCTCCTTTGCATAATAACTTTCAAAAAGCTTTGACCAATGGAAATTTGACTACATGCCTTCTTATCCAAGCAATCCTGATTGAGGCTTTTGCTATCTCTGCTTATCATGTATACATTCGAGTGGCAGATCCATTTGCGAAAAAAATTACGGAAGGTGTGGTTAAGGATGAATATCTACATTTGAATTATGGACAGCAATGGTTAAAAGCTAATTTGGCAAAATGTAAGGAAGAGTTGATGAAAGCAAATAAAATCAACCTTCCCCTTATACGTTCCATGCTTGACCAGGTAGCAGAAGACGCTTCTGTTCTTCATATGGATAAAGAGGAATTAATGGAGGAATTCATGATTGCTTATCAAGATTCTCTTACTGAAATAGGTTTGGAAAACCGTGAGATTGCTCGAATGGCTCTTGCCGCAGTTGTTTGAGCCTAAAAATGAGTTTTTAAAATGTGACCATGTAATTTCTTTTCTACAAGCGTTGTTTGTCGAAAGTTACTTTCTCACATCATGATGGGTTAGTCTCCCGGTTTCCCCTTTAGGGGCAATATTAATTAGATCCGATTATTTTTTTAGTTAATCAATGTTTGGATTGATCGGACATTCGACAAGCTTTAAAGATGCCAGATTAAAGGCTATGGAGCTTGGATATGATCATATTGCTGAAGGAGATCTTGATGTTTGGTGTAGTGCTCCTCCACAATTAGTGGAGCATGTTGAGGTGGTAAGCCCTTCTGGAAAAAGTATAGAGGGAGCATATATCGACTCATGTTTTGTGCCTGAAATGCTTGGCCGTTTTAAAACTGCACGTAGGAAAGTTTTAAATGCAATGGAGTTGGCTCAGAAAAAAGGTATAAATATCACTGCTTTGGGAGGCTTTACTTCAATTATTTTTGAGAATTTCAATCTTCTTCAGCACCAACATGTTAGAAATACAACCCTTCAATGGGAGCGTTTTACCACAGGTAATACTCATACTGCTTGGGTAATTAGTCGCCAGCTTGAAATTAATGCCCCAGTCCTAGGAATAGATCTTAAGAAAGCTAAGGTGGCAGTAGTAGGAGCTACTGGCGATATAGGTAGTGCAGTGTGTCGTTGGCTATCTAGTCGAACAGGTGTTGCTGAGCTCTTGTTGGTCGCTAGGCAAGAGAAGCCTCTACTTGACCTGCAGAATGAATTAGGAGGTGGGCGAATCCTTAATCTTGAAGATGCTCTTGTTGAAGCTGATGCAGTTGTCTGGGTGGCAAGTATGCCTAGAACTCTTCAAATTGATTCTTCTAAACTTCGCAATCCTTGCCTAATGATTGATGGTGGTTATCCCAAAAATCTTGATGGAAAGGTTTCAGGAAAAGGGGTACATGTTTTAAAAGGCGGCATTGTTGAGTTTTTTAGAGATATTGGCTGGAGCATGATGGAGATTGCGGAAATGGAAAAACCTCAAAGACAAATGTTTGCTTGCTTCGCAGAGGCCATGATCCTTGAATTTGAAGGTTGTCATACTAATTTCAGTTGGGGGCGCAATAACATCACTCTGGAAAAAATGGAATTTATTGGAGAGGCTTCTGTAAGGCATGGTTTTTCTACACTTAATCTTAAGAACTTGCTTCAGGCAGCCGCTGCCTGAACTTTGCATTTAGGTTTTTGCTTTTGTTGCTATGGCTCGTCGTTATCTCCTTGAATTCGAAAAGCCACTAGTTGAACTTGAGAAGCAAATAGAACAAATTCGCGAACTTGCAAGAGATTCTGAAGTTGATGTAAGTCAACAATTACTGCAGTTAGAGACATTGGCTGCTAGGAGGCGAGAGGAAATCTTTCTGGCACTTACCCCAGCCCAAAAAATCCAAGTAGCGCGTCATCCTCAACGACCTAGTACATTAGATTTTATTCAAATGTTTTGTGACGACTGGGTTGAATTGCATGGGGATAGAAATGGAAGTGATGATAAAGCTCTGGTTGGAGGGATTGGTCGAATAGGAGAAAGATCTGTTCTTTTATTAGGACAACAGAAGGGGAGAGATACTAAGGAAAATGTGGCAAGGAATTTTGGCATGGCTACTCCTGGTGGCTATCGCAAGGCTCTTCGCTTAATGGAGCATGCAGATAGATTTAAATTGCCGATCATTTCCTTTATTGATACTCCAGGAGCATATGCAGGGGTTCTTGCTGAAGAGCAAGGCCAAGGAGAGGCTATTGCAGTAAACCTACGGGAGATGTTTCGCTTACGTGTACCTATCATCGCTACAGTGATAGGTGAAGGTGGATCTGGAGGAGCTTTAGGTATTGGTGTTGCAGATAAATTGTTAATGTTTGAACATAGTGTATATACAGTTGCCAGCCCAGAAGCATGTGCTTCTATTCTTTGGAGAGATGCTGGAAAAGCTCCGGAGGCTGCAAGTGCACTAAAGATTACTGGGCCTGATTTGTTGAGCTTAGGAGTTGTTGATGAAGTTTTAAAGGAACCAGCGGGAGGAAATAATTGGGCGCCTCTTCAGGCAGGAGAAATTCTCAAAAAGGCTTTGGATAAACATCTTGATGTGCTTACAAAGCTTTCAATCGATCAACTTAGAGAAACACGCTATAGAAAATTTAGATCGATGGGAAGAGTTTTAGAAGCAAGGACCACAGAGAAGGGTTTGAGTACTTAAAGTCTTTGTATTCAGAAAGTTATGCATTGCCGACAGCCCTAATCACAGGAGCCTCAAGAGGTATTGGGAAAGCAGCAGCCAAGTTGTTTGCCACTTCAGGCTGGGACCTCCTTTTGACAGCTCGTAGCGAAAAAGCTCTCCAATCCTTGTCTCAAGAGCTTTCTAGAACAGGTAGAACTATTTCTTACAAATCATTGGACCTTTCCGATCCTGTTGCAATCCCCTCTGGGATTGCTGATTTGCTAAATCAGGGTGTTCCTCCATCAGTGTTGATTAATAATGCTGGCGTTGCATGGACTGGTGACCTGTTATCAATGCCTTTGGAGAGTTGGCAATGGTTGTTTCAAATGAATCTCACTAGCGTTTTCCAGGTTTGTGCAGCTGTTGTGCCATTGATGAGAAACAATGGTGGCTTAATTATTAATGTAAGTAGCCATGCGGCTAGAAATTCTTTCCCTCAATGGGGGGCTTACTGCACTAGTAAGGCATCATTAGCTAGCTTTACAAGATGTCTTGCGCAGGAGGAGGGTGTTAATGGAATACGTGCGTGTACGCTGACTATTGGTTCAGTGAATTCAACTCTTTGGGATGCGGATACTGTCCAAAGTGATTTTGACCGTCATTCCATGCTCTCAGTTGAACAAGCAGCGTCTGCTTTGCTTCATTTAGCTGAGCAACCATCTACACAGGTAATTGAAGACCTAACACTTATGCCCGCCACAGGTGCTTTTTAACCAGCATTTATGACTTTTATAAGCTCTTCATCAGCCGATGATGAAACCAAAGGGAATAATGTTATCCAAGAAAGTGATAACAGTCTCACTAAACAATTGGTCTCTGAGAGAATCCGTTCTCGATTAATTGAGAGAGGAGTTTCTTACTTTGCCAACGATAATGTTGCTGATCATATTCAGCCTGATGAACTTAAGGAATTAGAAAAAGAAGTAGCATGCCGGTTCAATGATTTGCTTAAGAGTCTTGTGATTGATATTGAAAATGATCACAATACAGAAGATACAGCAAATAGAGTGGCCCGAATGTATATACACGAAGTTTTTAAAGGTAGATATCATCAACAGCCAAGAGTTACTAGTTTTCCAAATGTAAAAAAACTAGATGAGATCTATACAGTTGGCCCTATATCTGTTAGGTCAGCATGCTCTCACCATTTTGTGCCTATTATGGGACATTGCTGGATAGGTATAAAGCCAGGCGGCCGAGTAATTGGTTTATCTAAATTCTCTAGAGTTGCAGATTGGGTGTTTTCAAGACCTCATATCCAGGAAGAAGCGGTAATGATTCTTGCTGATGAAATAGAACGTCTTTGTGAACCCCAAGGACTTGGAATTATTATTAAAGCGGATCACTTCTGCATGAAGTTAAGAGGGGTTAAGGAGTCCCATTGCACCATGGTTAATTCAGTCGTGAGAGGGGATTTTCGACATGATTCGAGTCTTAAACAAGAGTTCTTTGAGCTTGTTAGCCAACAAGAAATAAGAAATAACTACCTTTAAATAATTCAGTCTCTTAAATGAATTATATGTCGAATAAAAATCAGCATATTAATTCCTACTTGATAGAGTCTTTAAATTTAAAATTATTTACTTGCTTGGTTTCAGTACTTTCATAAATCTAGTTAGGTATTTGTCTGACAGGGTCTTCAATTGATTTTATAAGTGCTTTTACAAGCTTTAAATCTTTAATGCCAGGAGAAATCTCTAAACGACTTGAAGCATCTATCCCAAAAGGTGAAATTTGGCGGCTAAATATCTCTGGAATCCATTTTGCAGAAATACCACCAGCAAGCCACCAAGGGATTTTAAAATTCGCTTTTTGAAGCCATTCCAGCGGAATCTTTTCTCCTGTGCCTCCAAGTTCAATTGGACTCCATGCATCTAGAAGGAGAGCATCTGTATGAGCTTCAAAGTTCTGCGCCTTGGCTATATCTAGCGGTGTTTCCACACGGATTGCTTTCCACCATTTGAATTGGGAATATCTTTTGCGAAGCTCTTCACAACGCTTTGGTGATTCTTTGCCATGTAATTGGATAACAGAAGGAATTCCTTGACCTTTTAATCCATTCATAATTTGTACATCATTCATATTTGCGATTACCCAGACCCGTTCGACGTTGGGGAAATAGTTACTAAGTTGAGAAAATAGCTTCCTTCTTTGATTCTCAAGAACAAAACGAGGCGAGTCTTCTACTCCAACGACTCCTATTGCATCTACACCTAATGATGCAATTGCTTTTGCTTGGTCACCTTTTGTGATTCCGCAGATTTTGATTGCGGTGGATGTTGGAGACCCTATTTTGAAGGCCATTAGTCAATGTTTTTTCTAGGATTGGTTAAATATTGGCCATTTCTAGGCCATTTGGAGGTGGCAATTTGGAAGGTTGGGAGTTGCTAAGGATTAAAGGAATCCCATTGAAGGTTCATCCCAGTTGGTTTCTTATTTTGATTCTTTTTGCTGGGACTGCACAGGGCCAGATCTCTAATGCTCTTGATTATCCTTTGCCATTTTGGCTTAGCTGGGGACTTGGATTGATAACGTCATTGCTTTTGTTTGTTTCAGTTCTACTACATGAGCTAGGGCATTCATTTATGGCTTTACATGAAGGAGTGAAAGTAAGAAGTATCACTCTTTTCTTGTTGGGTGGAGTAGCTCGTGTTGAAAGAGAATGTTCTACTCCCATGGCCTCTCTACGTGTTGCAATAGCAGGTCCCTTGGTGAGCCTTTTCTTAGCATTAGTGTTTCTTAGATCTGTTCAATCTATTGGTGAGTTGAGCCCAGTACTTGCAAATCTTTTTGGGCAACTTGGTTCCTTAAATCTTGTTTTGGCACTTTTTAACTTATTACCAGGCCTCCCTTTGGATGGAGGTGTGATTTTAAAGGCACTTGTTTGGCATTTAACTGGCAGTCATCGCAAAGGATTGCAGGTTGCAACTGCAACAGGTAATGCGCTTTCCATTTTTGCAATTGTTTTAGGTACTTGGCTTTGTTTTAAGGGTGGGGGTCTTGGGGGGCTTTGGTTGGTGATTCTTGGTTGGTTTGGTTTTGCAGCATCTAGGTCTCAAAATCAGATGCTGACTTTGCAGAAGGTTTTGAGTGACTTAAATGTTGGTACAGCAAGAAGTCGGAATTTTCGTGTTTTAGAAGAAAACAATCCCTTAAGTAAGCTTAGCCAATTGCGTTTGTCATCTACTACTGAACAACCATTGTCTGAATGGGTTTTAATTTGTCGATCAGGTCGATGGATTGGTTATATAAATGATGAAGCATTGAAAGAGTTGCCTGTGCAGCATTGGTCTAAATATCACTTGGCTGATTACACCAGGCCTTTAAATGAGCTCCCTGCGATTGGGGAGAAATCTCCACTTTGGCAAGCAGTTATGGAATTGGAGAAATCAGCTGAGGGAAGACTTCTAGTCTTTAACCTCGCTGGGCTACCTTCTGGCACTTTGGACCGAGTAGATATTGGAGAGGCTGTACTTAAACATCTTGGGTTGAAGATTCCTAAAAGTTTTCTTGAAGTTGCACGTAAACAAAATATTTATCCTCTTGGTCTAGCTCTTCCCCAAACAGTAGAAGCTATGTTTTCGGCAGGACTAATTAATAGACCTGATTAAATAATATTTAGAGAGTATTTATTTGCCTCTAAATTAACTGTGTCTAATTCTTTTTTAGTAAATACATCATCCTCCCAATGTAATTCTGACCAATATTTACGACAAGCTTTATGCAGTATTTTTTCTAGTCCTTTTCGAGGTATACAAATAGAAGCAGATTTTGGAGCTTTTGTTTTGAAAATCTCCGTCCAAAGTTGAGATGGTGGATCTAGAAGGATCTCACCATGTTGAAGTAGATGTCCTTTACTCCAAAGTTGTGCACTGCCTATACGTTTATGCCCCTCTGGATCTATAAGGTCAGCATTAGTAGAAGTCGCGAAACAATTCGCTTCTAATGGATTAGTTAATTGATTCCCAAAATGTAAAGGGACTCCTAAGTCTGTAAAAGCCTTTATTATCCACTGATTGGCTTGATAATAAGCTTCATGCCTTTTACGTGGTGGTGAAAACCAGACAAGGGAATAAGTAAGTCCTCCTCCATGTAGAACAGCATTCCCTCCTGATGGTCTTCTTACTATTTTGATTGTTCTTTTTCTTACAAGTTCAAGCCAATTTTTAGGTAGATGTTTTTGGTTTTTCCCAATTGATAAACAAAACCCTTCCCAATGATAAAAACGTATTGCCAACGAAATATCTGAAGAATCCATGACTTTTTTTAGAAGAATCAAATCTGTTGCCATTTGTTTATGCCCTGACATATTCATTGTCGGGAAGGAAAGACCTCTATTTATGATTTTATGTGAGTTAGATTTTGTTTGTAGCATGTAATGGATTTAAGGATTGTTCTTACCCTGACTGTTTCTTTAGCTAATTCCAATGCACTTTAATGCTAATGATTCCTTGATTGTATGTAGTTAATAAAAAGTGACTTTGCTAAGGTATTAAAATTTAAGGATGCATTTAAATATAATTCTTTAAAAAATTATGTTTGTATTTTAGGAATCCAGATAAAGACTTAACTTTTAGACTTGAACGGTAACTTTTTCCTTGTCTATTGTTTTTAGAAAACCTATTTTGGAACTTTATAAAGTTGCCAACAGCTTTGATTATTTTGATTCATTTGCTATTGAGCCTTAGGGCTCATTCCTTTTTTCTCTCTCTTGGTGTGACAGCCTTTTGCAAATGCTGGTCATATGTCCCCATTTGATTGAGAATTCATAAGTACTTGTAGTTCACCCTATGGAGCTCACTCCGACCCTCGATCTTGCAGGACTCTGCTTAGTGGTTGTTATTCATTCAGGAGTGCTTGCCCTTCGTCTTGGCATAACCCTTGCAAAGGCTTGACTGAGAGATATAAGGACTTGGCAGTTGAGGCTCTTTGCGATACAAGCGGGTAACCGTTAAAGATTCTTTTGCAACCTCTCCTGGATGAGACCAGGCCAAAATATCCACCTCGATCAAGGTCACGTAAAAAGAGAAAACAGCCAGTATGTGAAAACACACAGAGAGTTTCTGCTGCAAGCTTGGCTTCAACTTTGCAGTTAAAGCAGCAAAAGCGTGAATTGATATATAGCCTTATAGCGCTTGCAATGAAATTAGGCCTTTTGTTAATAGGAACTGCAAGTCTTGTAAAACTAGGCATAGCTTCTCATCAGCGAGTAGGACGTTACACAGAGCTTTCATCTGTACTTAAAGTGGAGTCAGCTAATTTAGTTAGACTTCAAGATCGTTTTGATCGTTTTTTTACTATTGGTGGTGATCAGCGATTAATGGATGAAAATGATCAGTGGATAGCACCTAATCGCATCAGAATCATCTGGCGTTGAATTACATTTCTAAATAAGACGTCAAAGTTGGTTCTTTTAATTAGGTGATTTAAAAAATTACTGGTTAATGCTTTCAGATGGCTTCTTCCCAAGCTGCTCCAGGTACCGTACTTATTACTGGAACTACTTCCGGAGTGGGTTTGTATTCAACGAAGGCTCTTGTCTCAAGAGGCTGGAGGGTGATCACTGCTAATAGAAACCCTCTTCGGGCTGAAGCGGCGGCTGTAAGGCTGGGATTGCCGTCTGGAAAACCTCGTCAGTTAAAGCATTTGATGATGGACTTGGGTGATTTAGAAAGCGTTAGAGATGGTGTAAAAACTCTTTTTGAGTTCTTAGATGAACCTTTAGATGCATTGGTTTGCAATGCAGCTGTTTATTTGCCAAGACTTGCAAGACCCCAACGATCAGCTCAGGGGTATGAAATTTCTATGGCTACAAATCATTTTGGTCATTTCTTATTAATTCAACTTCTTTTAGAAAATTTGAGCAAATCAAATCGTCCAGTTTGGCTTGGCAGGTCGTGGGGGGTGGAGGCACCTAGGATGGTCATGCTTGGTACTGTGACGGCAAATTATAAGGAGCTTGGTGGAAAAATTCCTATTCCTGCTCCAGCTGACTTAGGAGACCTTTCTGGGTTTGAACAAGGATTTCGAGATCCAATAAGTATGGCTAATGGAAAACGGTTCAAACCTGGTAAGGCTTATAAAGACAGCAAACTCTGCAATATGATTACTACACAAGAGTTACATAGACGTTATAAAGACTCGCCAATTTTATTTAGTTCTTTGTATCCAGGCTGTGTTGCAAATACGAAGTTATTTCGCAATACCCCTAAGTTATTTCAACTGCTTTTTCCTTGGTTCCAGAAATTGATCACAGGGGGATTCGTAAGCCAAAAACTTGCTGGTGAAAGGGTTGCTATGGTTGTCTCAGACCCTGAGTTTGGTATTTCAGGCGTTCATTGGAGTTGGGGAAATCGTCAAAGAAAGAATAGACAGCAATTCTCTCAGGAACTTTCTGAAAGGGTTACTGATCCAAGCACTTCTCGTCGTGTTTGGGAACTAACTATGCAAATTGTTGGGTTAAAGTAAAAGATTTACTAAAATAATTTAGTGGATTTAGTCAAACCCAAGAAGATCAAATATCTCTCGATCTTTTAATGGTTCAGCATCTAAAGGCTCAACAGAAGTAGATAGTTTTTTAGCTAATGATAGATACTCATTTTGAACAATTAGGACGTCTTCAGTTGGCTCCATTTCAAAAATGGTGCATTTTTTCAGACGTGATCTACGAATAGCATCTACGTTTTGAAAATGAGCCATGGTTTTTAAGCCAGTACGTTGGTTGAACTTATCGATTTGATCTGTATCTTCTGAACGGTTTGCAACAACTCCTCCTAGACGCACTTTATAATTTTTGGCTTTAGCTTGAATAGCTGCGACTATTCGATTCATTGCAAAGATTGAGTCGAAGTCGTTGGCTGTAACGATTAGGCAATAATTTGCATGTTGTAAGGGTGCTGCAAAACCACCACAAACGACATCACCAAGAACGTCAAAAATGACGACATCAGTATCTTCAAGTAGATGATGTTCTTTTAGGAGCTTGACTGTTTGCCCTGTTACATAGCCGCCACAGCCAGTTCCTGCGGGAGGCCCGCCACTTTCTACGCACATAACACCATTGAAACCTTTGAACATGAAGTCCTCAGGTCTTAACTCTTCGCTATGGAAGTCAACTTCTTCAAGGATATCAATGACAGTTGGCACCATTTTGTGAGTAAGAGTGAAGGTGCTGTCATGTTTAGGGTCGCATCCAATTTGGAGAACTTTTTTACCGAGTTTTGAAAAGGCTGCTGAGAGGTTTGAGGATGTAGTTGATTTCCCAATTCCACCTTTCCCATAGACAGCTATAACTAGTGCCCCTTCTTGAATATGCGCAGATGGATCTTGTTGAACCTGTACGCTTCCTTCCCCGTCGGCAGGACGTGTCAAAGTTGTTGTCATTAAGCTTTCTTAACCGATAGGCAATAATTCTATTTAAGAGCGAAAAAAGTATTGCTGCTGTTTGTTTGTGAAATTCGAAACATGTAGTTTTTTTTCTAAAAGCGTTTGAGGCGGCAAAAAGAGTATTAACCCTAGGGATTATTACTTATAGGAGCTTGTTTCTGCCTTCCATTGAGTGAAGGAGGATTATTTCTTAAGCTTTGAAATGAGCTTTTGCGTCATAGAGAGTCTCGCTACCTATTTTTCTGCATCCAACTTGCCTAGCATATTTTTCAGTTTTTTTTCGAATTTTGCCTCTTACAAAGAAAGGGATTTTGGAAAGCTCTTCTTTCCCTTCTGTTGTCCAAATAGGATCAGCTTCTGTTAAGGCAGAGTCATTTGTAGTAATAGTGCCTTCTTCTACTTGCTCGTAAGTTTGGTTTTGAGATCCTCCTAAATGTCCTAAGTGACTTTGATGTCCATCAACAAACTCGAAATCATGGCGAAACATGCCAATTAGATGTTCTTCAAGACCCATCATTAAAGGGTGAACCCAACTGTCAAAAATCACATTTGCACCTTCCCAACCCATTTGGGGGCTATATCGGGCAGGAACATCTTGTACATGCATTGGTGTGCTAATTACAGCGCAGGGAATTCCTAAACGTTTGGCACTATGTCTCTCCATTTGCGTTCCAAGTACAAGTTCTGGGGCCGCCTCTGAAATGGCTGCTTCTACTTGGAGGTAGTCATTTGTTATAAGTGCTTCTAGACCAAGCTTTTTTGCGGCAGCTCGGATTGGACGAGCCATTTCACGGCTATATGTTCCAATCCCAACGACTTCAAAACCAAGTTCCTCTTTGGCAATTCTTGCTGCTGCTAAAGCATGTGTTCCATCACCGAATATAAATACTCTTTTCCCTGTGAGATAATTTGAGTCTACTGATTGCGAGTACCAAGTAAGTCTTGATTGATTTGTTTGCTTCTTTGGATTGTATGAGTGGATCCCTAAGAGCTGATGAAGTTCTGATAAGAATTCATGAGTTGCATTTACTCCAATAGGAATAGTTTTGCTAAATGGAATGCCAAAGTTTCGTTCAAGCCATAGACATGTTGACTCCGCAATCTCTGGATAAAGACAAACATTGATATCAGCTTCTGGAATCCTTATGAGATCGGCTGGGGAGGAACCTAGTGGTGCAATGACATTAATATCTATTCCATGCTCATTTAATAGTTTTTGTATTTCAAGGACATCGTCACGACAACGAAAACCAAGTAAAGATGGGCCTAATAGATTTACTTTGGGACGTCTTCCTTGTTCTTGCCACGCCTGGGGATCATGAGTCTTCTCTTCTGATTTCAGATTGCTGAGCAGTTCCCTCACAACTTGATAAAAAGTTTCTGCTGCGCCCCAATTTTCTTTTTTGCTGTAAGCAGGAAGTTCAAGATTGACGATAGGAATATTGAAGCCCATGCTTGCTGCAAGTGAACCTGGTTGGTCCTGAATTAGTTCCGCTGTGCAGCTCTCTCCTACTAGAAGAGCTTTTGGTTGAAAGCGTTCAACCGCTTCGCGAAGATGACCTTTGACTAGTTCTGCAGTGTCCCCGCCCAGATCCCTAGCTTGAAAAGTTGTATATGTAACAGGAGGTCTACGCCCACGTCTTTCGATCATTGTGAAAAGTAGATCTGCATAGGTATCGCCTTGTGGAGCATGCAAAACGTAATGAACTCCTTCCATTGAAGAGGCGATTCTCATTGCCCCAATATGCGGAGGCCCTTCATATGTCCAAAGTGTTAGTTCCATTGTTTAAACGTTTGTGAGGGTTTTGTCGTTAAGTAGATTTCGGCGATGTAGCGGTCTTGCGAAAAGCTCCGCAAGATCTGCTGCTTGATCAATTCCATGAATTGGACTGAAGACAAGCTCGATGGACCATTTAGTGGAGATTCCTTCTGCTTCTAAAGGATTTGCTAAACCCATGCCGCAGACCACTAAATCAGGCTGTTTCTCCCTGACTCGATCAAGTTGCTTTTCAATATGTTGGCCTTCCATTACAGGTGTGTCTTGAGGCAGGAGTTCGAGCTCTGGCTGCATTAATTCTCGATTGAGGTATGGAGTACCTACCTCAACAAGTTTCATTCCACATTCACGTTGAAGAAAACGTGCCAGAGGAAGTTCTAATTGAGATTCAGGTAAAAGAAATAGTCTTTTGCCTGAAAGTTGTTCTTTATAGGGCTGTAATGCTTTTTGCGCGCGAATTATCAATGGTTCCAATATTGAGTGAATTAAATTTTCCTCGATCTTGAAAGCTTTTGCTGCTGCTTCCATCCAAAGGCGGCTCCCTTCCACACCTAAGGGAAAAGGGGCTTTAATAATTTCTGCACCTCTGTTTATAAGAGCTCTTGCTGTATCGGTTAAATAAGGTTGGGTGAGAAGGACTTTTGTGCCATTTCCAACAGTAGGAAGATTTGTGGATTCTCTTGGAGGAAAACTGGAAACGTTGTTAATACCTATACGTTTAAAAAGATTGATGAGTCGATCTTCTACTGCATTTGCAAGAGTACCGACTAACAGCAATTGATCATCTTGGCTTTGTGCCATTAATGGAACCAGGGCTTTGAGCGCGCCATCTTCACCTTGAGTAAAGGTTGTTTCAATTCCACTTCCCGAGTAGTTCAATACTCGAACACGTCCTCCTAAAGCTGAATTAAGTCGTTCTGCAACTCTTGCTAGGTCGATTTTGATGACTTCACTAGGGCAGGAACCGACAAGAAAAAGTGTTCGAATTTCAGGCCTTCTTGCTAATAAATCTTTTACTACCCGATCTAATTCTTCGTGAGCATCGGCAAGCCCAGCCAAGTCCCTTTCTTCGAGAATTGCTGTGCCAAAGCGAGGTTCTGCAAAAATCATGACCCCCGCGGCACTTTGAATTAGATGTGCACAAGTTCGTGAACCAACTACAAGGAAAAATGCATCAGGCATCCGTCGATGTAGCCAAACAATTGATGTGAGGCCGCAAAAGACTTCACGAGGTCCAGTTTCCTTAAGCAGCATTGCGCCGCCCATTGTTCTCTCTCATATCTTTATAAAACTGTACTGGTTATTAGCAATTAATCCTAAGTAACGGAAACTCTTTGGAATTGGGATACATTTGTTGCGCTTATATGGCAGCCCTGAGGTTGGTGCTTCTAGCATGCTTTTAAGAAATGCTTTGGAGCTATTTATCTTGATTTTGCTTTAGTTGAACTCAAATAAGATCTATTCAAAATGGAATAAAAACAGTTATAGAAAGGATTTTAAATAATTGTATTTTTGTTGTTTAGGAAATAAGAAGAAATTTTTTTGAGTATGCGAGTCTAGCTATTAACTAAAGAGTTAATCTAATCCATATTGAATTAATTGTTATGGAACCCTCACTAATAGATTCTTTTAATTGCGCCAATATGAATTGTCTTTTTCATTCCTAGTGAGTTTCCAAACGTTTCGGCTTATTCGTCTTGCGATTAGTCCACCTCGTTCTGCTTTTGATGATCCTGGACGTGAACCAAGGAGGTGTGTTACTTCAGAGGTTGTTAAAGGTGCACCTGTCTCTATAGCTAATGAAGTGAGTTCAAGACGTTGACGAAGCGAAACAAGATCAACTTTTTCGTTGTTTGCTTCTGATGACCAGTCCCATCCTGATACACCTTCACGTGACATCTTTTTCATGAGACCAAGCCCTATCAAACCCAAGGCCTGCTCTGCTTTTAGCTCAGAAGGTAAAGTGCTAGAGGTAGAGACATTTTCTTTAGAAGTAGACATTCTTAGGATCCCTATATTCCTTTGAAGTTATCGGCTCTTTTTAAGCTCGCAAGCTCTTTTTTCTTCTAGATCGTCAAATCGTCCAGTATTATCCGCGCCATGAATGGATTCGCCAGCTTGGAGAATCGTGAACGGCGACTTGGAGGAAGCTCGCTAATCACGGGAACTGAGGTTCACCCTCAGACTTCAGGGGCAAGTTGTGTAATTACTACAGATTCGGAAACGGCACGCGTTGCTCGTCAGGCTAGTCATGTACAGCAAATTGAATTGAGGACTTACGTGTTCCTCGATTCTCTTCAGCCCCAGTTGGCTGCATATATGGGGACTGTTAGCCAGGGGTTTTTACCGATTCCTGGAGATGCATGCCTTTGGATGGAAGTATCCCCAGGTATGGCTGTTCATCGGGTTACAGATATAGCTTTGAAAGCGAGTAATGTTCGACTTGGCCAAATGGTGGTTGAGAGAGCATTTGGTTCACTAGCTCTTTATCACCGAGATCAAAGTACCGTTCTTCATTCTGGAGATGTGGTTTTAGACGCTATAGGAAGCAGTATTGATCAGAGAAGACCATGTGATGTCAGCTGGACAGAGGTGATAAGAGCCATTACACCTGATCATGCGGTTCTTATTAATCGTCAAAATCGACGAGGCTCAATGATTGAGTCAGGTATGAGTATGTTCATTCTTGAAACAGAGCCTGCTGGTTATGTGCTTATAGCTGCCAATGAAGCTGAGAAATCTTCAAATATCACTGTTGTAGACGTGAAAGGGGTCGGTGCTTTTGGTCGATTAACCCTTGCAGGCAAAGAAGGAGATGTAGAGGAGGCAGCAGCTGCAGCAATGAGGGCTATTGATCAGATAAATAATTAGACCAATTAATTTTTTAGTCCTAACGCATCGCGAAGAGAGGGCGCAATTGCTCTGGCAGCCTTGCCTCTGCTACCCAATCTTGAAAGTTGTTCTTGATTAAATTCTCCATAGGTACACTTGGCTTCTCTTACCCATAAGAGTGACTCAAATTCTCCACCTTTGTAGGCAGGAGAGTGAAGGATTTCTCCCCAGCAAATACCTTCTGCATCTTTGATGAGTTCTCCTAACGGGTTGCAAAGAACCATGACGCTATGGAATCGGGCACTTCGATATGGGTTATCACTTAGGCTGGCAAGAATTTTTGTGAGTTTTTCTTCATTCGTTTTAGCAAATCGAGCTGAATAGATTCCAGGTTCACCATTTAGTGCGTCTACTTCGAGGCCAGAATCATCTGCAATTGTCCAATTTTGTGTAACCCTTGCAGCTGCTTTGGCTTTCAGTAGGGCATTTTCTAGATAGCTTGAACCAGTTTCTTCAACATGTAAATCACTTGGCTGCCTTTGAATGATTAGAGGCAAGGGGCCAAGCATTGCCTCAATCTCAGCAACTTTTTGAGGGTTGCCACTAGCAATAGTGAGTAGTGGCTTATTCAAAGGAAAAACAATATTCAATTCACCATTTTGCAAGGTGATAGTTCCTTTTAGATTCTTGATTGCAATTTATTTGAGACAGGATGGGTTGAACATTCCACCCCTTGGCAATACCTAGGGACCTGTCTCGAATTGAGAAAATACTCATCCCTGCAAGAAGGTGCAATCCAATGTGCTGATGTGCTCACCAAAATCAGTACAGCTGTTTTTAACAGTCAAGGACAGGGTGATAAGTATGGCTTATCTATAAGAGAAAAGAAGTTAATCGGGTTTTTGATCAAATTCACTTGACTTTTGAATGCTCTTCAAAGCATTGTTCATCTCGAACATTCCATCCCTTTACTTTTAGGCAGGCAATGGCTAACGAAACAATGGGCATAGCACTCGGCATGATCGAGACCCGCGGCCTCGTTCCAGCAATCGAAGCTGCCGACGCAATGACTAAGGCAGCCGAAGTGCGCCTTATTGGTCGTGAATTCGTCGGTGGCGGTTATGTAACAGTTTTGGTTCGTGGTGAAACTGGTGCGGTTAACGCTGCAGTTCGTGCTGGCGCAGATGCATGTGAGCGTGTTGGTGACGGTTTGGTTGCAGCTCACATCATTGCTCGCCCACATCGTGAAGTTGAGCCAGCTCTTGGGAATGGAGCTTTCCTTGGTCAAAAGGACTGAGATTTAATGCACACCCTTTGATAAGGGTTGCATCATCTCAACCTTCTTATACCGACTTAAAGGAGTTTTCTAATGAGCAAGAAGTATGACGCTGGGGTAAAGGAGTACAGAGACACCTACTGGACTCCTGACTATGTCCCCCTAGATACAGACCTTTTAGCCTGCTTCAAGTGCACTGGCCAAGAAGGTGTTCCTAGAGAGGAAGTAGCTGCTGCTGTAGCTGCAGAATCTTCCACAGGTACTTGGTCCACTGTGTGGTCTGAGCTATTAACAGACCTTGAATTTTACAAAGGTCGTTGTTACCGCATCGAAGATGTCCCTGGGGATAAAGAATCTTTCTATGCATTTATTGCATATCCACTTGATCTCTTCGAGGAAGGATCAATTACAAACGTACTAACCTCTTTAGTTGGTAACGTTTTTGGATTCAAGGCATTACGCCATTTGCGTTTGGAAGACATTCGCTTCCCAATGGCCTTCATCAAGACATGTGGCGGCCCGCCAAATGGCATTGTTGTTGAACGTGACCGCTTGAATAAATATGGTCGCCCTTTACTTGGTTGCACAATCAAGCCAAAGCTAGGTCTTTCAGGTAAGAACTACGGGCGCGTTGTTTATGAGTGCCTTCGTGGTGGCCTCGACCTCACTAAGGATGATGAAAACATAAACTCACAGCCATTCCAACGCTGGAGAGAGCGTTTTGAGTTTGTTGCTGAAGCTGTAAAGCTTGCTCAACAGGAGACTGGTGAGGTTAAAGGTCATTACCTCAATTGTACTGCGACAACGCCGGAAGAGATGTATGAGCGTGCTGAGTTTGCTAAAGAACTCGACATGCCAATCATCATGCATGACTACATTACTGGTGGTTTTACAGCCAATACAGGCTTGGCTAATTGGTGTCGCAAGAATGGAATGCTGCTTCACATTCACCGTGCAATGCATGCGGTGATTGACCGCCATCCCAAGCATGGTATTCATTTCCGTGTTCTTGCTAAGTGCTTGCGTCTCTCAGGTGGAGATCAACTACATACTGGAACTGTAGTTGGAAAACTAGAAGGTGATCGTCAGACCACTCTTGGTTACATAGACAACCTTCGTGAATCCTTTGTCCCTGAAGATCGCACCCGCGGTAACTTCTTCGATCAGGATTGGGGTTCTATGCCTGGTGTCTTTGCTGTTGCATCTGGTGGTATCCACGTATGGCACATGCCAGCATTGTTGGCAATCTTTGGAGACGACTCCTGTCTACAATTTGGTGGCGGTACTCATGGTCACCCATGGGGGTCGGCTGCGGGAGCAGCTGCTAACCGTGTAGCTCTTGAAGCATGTGTAAAAGCACGTAATGCCGGTAGAGAGATCGAGAAGGAAAGTCGCGACATCCTTATGGAAGCAGCGAAGCATAGTCCTGAGTTGGCCATTGCACTTGAGACCTGGAAGGAGATCAAGTTCGAGTTCGACACTGTTGACAAGCTCGACGTTCAGTAATAGTTGCAAGGAGGAGACTCCTCTCCTCCTTAGAACTTTTTCTTAATTTTTCAGTAGCCGAATCTTCGTATCGGCCCTAAACATCCCTAATTCAACGTTCACCATGCCTTTCCAGAGCACAGTTGGTGACTATCAAACAGTCGCCACCCTGGAAACTTTCGGCTTCTTACCGCCGATGTCCCAGGACGAAATTTATGACCAAATTGCTTACATAATTGCTCAGGGTTGGAGCCCTGTCATTGAGCATGTTCATCCAAGTGGTTCTATGCAGACCTATTGGTCCTATTGGAAGTTACCTTTCTTTGGAGAGAAGGATCTGAACATGGTTGTAAGTGAACTCGAGGCTTGCCATCGTGCTTATCCAGATCACCATGTCCGCATGGTTGGTTATGACGCTTACACACAAAGTCAAGGTACTTGCTTCGTAGTTTTCGAAGGTCGCTGATCAGCGATTTTGTCAAATAGCCTCGAATTTATTTCGAGGCTATTTAGTTAGTTTCCTCTGAGAAGATTGATCTCTTCTCGACTTACGACGTTCCTATCAGTAGACATGGCTAAACAATCCAGTCGCGAACTAGTACTTGAGCGCCGAAAGGCTCTTAGTCAAGGTGGAAAGAAAGCTGTTGCAGTAAACAGTTCCAAAGAAAATAGAGTTCGTTCTGCTGCAGACTCTCGAGCTACTAGAACAGATGCAAATGTTGTAGCACCTAGGAAAAGTAAATCTAAAATGACTACTTCAAGTGCATACTCCAGCTCGAATATCTCTTCTGCAAGTCCAGTCTCAGGTAGGAATATCAAGCGCGTAAGTCAACCAAGCCGTGAATTGGTGTTAGCCCGTCGTGAAGCCCTTTCACGTAGAGGTAAAACAGCGGATACAAGTAAAGATCGAACACGTGTAGATGTAGAGAATAAATCAGTTTCATCCAACCTTGAGAGTTCACCTATAACAAAATATTGTTGTGATGAATGTAAAGATAGAGATTCTGACTCGATTGACTCTACAAACTCTGTTTCTACCTCAAAGAGGTCACCGGAACTAACTTCTAGAAGCATGAGCCGTCGTACAACGACAAAACGTCGTGCGATACAGAATTCTAGTAGAGCTCTTGTACTTGCTCGTCGTGAAGCTCAATCTAAGCACGGCAAGACTGCTGGGAAACAACCAACTGCAGCCTCTGTAGCACGTCAGGGTGATCCGGAATTGAGTAGTAGAGAGCTTTCTCAAAGAGTTCGTGAACTTCGAAGCAAGACTGGTGCTACAGGTAATCAACGTTCTGCTGTGACACGACCTTGTGGTCCCAATAAAAATGGTTCTAAGCAAAATGTTGCTGCTGACGCTCATTGGAAAGTTGGGCTAAGTGCAACAGCTACCGGTCAGTTGGTTACTGGGACCCAAGCGAATAGATCGCAAAAAACTACTGGTAATGAGGCAAGTACTTGTCGCTCAGTTACTGGAACTCAATACTTAGGTTCAGAAGTCTTCGATACTTTCTGTCAGACGACTCCAACTCCAAGTCAGCCTTTAAAGGTTGCTGTAACTAATACGACCCATGGCAATAGGGTGACTGGCAATGAGGTAGGGCGTTCGGAGAAGGTTACTGGGGATGAACCCGGTACTTGTAAGTCTTTAACAGGTACTGAGTATATTTCCGCAAATCAATCTAATGCCTTTTGTGGGGAGGTTAAACCGTCTCCTCGCAAAGTTGGACAGAGTCTCACTCTTGATGGCAGAAAGGTTAGCGGAGTAATGGTTGGTCGCTCTGCAAATGTCACAGGTGATGAGGCCGGATCGAATAGAGGACTTACTGGAGATCAATACTTAGGAGCTGATCCTCTACCTAACGGTAGATCGGCAGAGAAGGTCGGATCTTTTAGTACTCTTCGAGGAGGTGCTGTAACAGGTACAAATGTTGCTCGTTCTGAGTATGTGACAGGTAATGAGCCTGGCAGTTGTAAGCGTGTTACTGGTGATGAATATGTTGGCTCAAATCAATATCAATCTTTTTGTGGAGGAAAGCCTGACCCTGAGGCTGCAAAAGTTGGTTTAAGCCTTACTAACAAGTCGCAAGCTGTTAGTGGAACACTCACAGGTCGCTCTGGACTAGTTACAGGCGATGAGCCAGGAACATGTAAGGCAGTAACTGGCACACCATACGCAGGCACGGAACAAGCCAATGAATGGTGTGATAACAGGAATATTGAAGAGATTCGGCAGCGCACGCCTAAAAGATTGGGCACTCCTGGAGCTCGAATGACTGGTCAGCAACCTGGCATTGGTGGAGTAATGACAGGAGCTCATAAAGGAGCATGTGAGCCATTAACTGGTACTCCTTATGTAGGAGGTGATCAGCTTGTGCAAGCATGTGGTTCAAATGCACCTTCTGGGAGTTCTGATGTTCAGAACTCGGAGAATGGTTTTGGAAACAAATTTAGTGTTCAGTCCCCTGCACGGGTTGCTCAAGTTCAACGAGAACAACAATCAGGTGTAACTGGTACTAGCTATGAGGACGGATCTAGGATTACTGGACCATTTGACATGGCTCCAGAAAAGGTCACTGGTACAGAACAATTTCGTTTTGATCGAAAGAAACGTGAGTTTAATTCTATTCCTACCAATGAAGCTGTAGTTCAAGAGGAAGGCAGTCGACCAATCTCTAGGATTACTGGTGAAGGACAATCAGCAGGTTTAAATATTACTGGAGACGACTGGGCTCGTGGTGAGCAGGTCACAGGAACAGAAGGTGCGTCGGCTCGTCGACGTAACCCAACACGACCAGGTCCTATGACAGCAATGCCTGCCAGTGAAAAGAAAAGGAATGAAGAATTAATAAAACCTGATTTTTTGATTACAGGATCTAGCGGCAATACTAGAGATGGACAATTGGTCACATTCTCTGGTGGTGCTAGGGGTTGAGTGATTAATGCCACTTCGAAACTTAGTTAAGACATCAGAACGCTCTCTTGGACCTACAGCTCCTAGAAAGAGACATATCTCTGTAAATGAGAATCAAAGCAGTGTCAAAAAAAGTTTGACGCTTTCTCATAAGAAAGGCCTTCATCCATTAAGCAATTCAGCTGTCAATGATGAACTCCATTCATATGAAGTTGCTGTAAAAGAGAAATTTGATCAAATAGTTCCTCATCTGCAAAGGCTTTCAACTCTTCAACATCATCAAGATTTTGTTACTAAGGCTCAACAGCTAACTCGATCTGAATTTGGATTTGATTTGCCTAAACATTTTTTAGATAAGGCTTGGGTTAGACCTATCGATATGAGGGCATTGTTTGCTTGGTGTGTTTTTCAGGCGCACAAACAGAGTAGTGATGCTTTTTTTGAATCTGACCCTTTGCGTGGCTCTGAAAAAAGTCTTGAAGCTAAAGCTTTTCAATCTTTTCTTACAGATTGTGGTTTTCATCTATTAGATGTAACTCCATGCTCTGATGGACGCTTGGCTCATTCCATTGCATATGTCCTACGTATTCCCTTTAGTGCAGTTCGCCGTCGCTCTCACGCAGGAGCGTTGTTTGATATTGAGAACACTGTTAACCGCTGGGTTAAAACAGAACATCTTAGGTTCCGAGAGGGAAATATTAATCCTTCACAAACATCAACTCGTTACCTAAAGGTTGTTACCTATCATTTTAGCTCTGTTGATCCTTCTCATCAAGGTTGTGCTGCTCATGGTAGTGATGACTCTGTAGCAGCAGAGGCAGGACTTAAACGTCTACTTGATTTTCGTGAATCAATTGAAAATAGTTTTTGCTGTGGAGCATCTGTGGACCTTCTCTTGATTGGACTTGATACAGATACTGATGCTATACGCGTTCATGTCCCTTCATCAGATAGCAATATCGTTCTTGATAAGTGGGTGTCTGCTTTAGATCTATACCAAGAAACGCATTTATTACCTGAGGATCAGGCAATGAATTGTATTTATGAGAAAGTTGAAATGAGTGCTCCTTCAAAACCAGAGAAAGGTATGGTTGGTTTTATTACGAAATTGATTGCGAATAATTTTTCACAAATTGATTATGTTCGTGAGTTTCATAATGGACCTTATCCAGATGCAGGCCATGCCGAAAGATTTATCGGAGTTGGGATTGGGTTTAAGGAGGTTCACTTGAGAAACCTTACTTATTTTTCACATCTTGATACTGTTGAAGAGGGAGCCCCAGATTTGGATGTTGGTATTAAGATTTTTACAGGATTAAATATTTCGCGAGATCTCCCTATACCAGTCGTTATTCGTTTTGATTATTCAGGTAAAGTTCCTGGTGCTAGAGAACGTGCGCTAGATGATTGCCATCGTGTTCAAGAGGCGATTTCATTGCGTTATCGGGATTTGGTAGTGGAAGGATTACTTCATACTTTTCTGACTATTAGAGATCGAGATCAAAGAGATCCTGCAGAAGTTGTAGGGTCCTCTCTCGATCCTTCACTTACGGAGGTTCACTGAAATGTTGATCTGCAAAGTTTTAAAACCCCTTGTTTCAACCAATAGAATTCCTGGTCTAGAACATAAACATCTTCAAGTTGTACTTGACGGTAGTTCAAAAAAGGTTGCTGTAGATGCAGTTGGTTGCAAGCCTGATGATTGGGTAATTTGTGTCGGAAGTTCAGCTGCTCGAGAAGCGGCAGGAAGCAAGTCCTATCCAAGTGATTTAACAATTATTGGAATAATTGATTATTGGGATCCTGATTCTCCAAAGTCATCTCAAGGGAGTTCTTGACAATGGAAATCATGCAAGTTGTTGGTCGCATGGTTTGCACTCAAAGAGTTGATGGACTTAACCATATGGATCTACGTATTCTTCGTAATAACAATGGGAAACAACTTGTAGCAGTTGACCCAGTTGGGGCTCGAGAAGGAAATTGGGTTTTCACTGCTACTGGAACTGCAGCACGTTTTGCTTGTCCAAATCCTTCTACTCAAACTGATTTGACCATTGAAGGAATTATTGATTTTTGGGCCCCCGATGGGTAGACCTAATTGAGTTGTATCTTTCCTAAATTATCTCTAGATTTATTCCAATGACTCAATCATCAGCCTCTTCACCTAATGCTTCTAACCAAACGGTTGATGTATCGCCATTGAAAACTACAACTAAATCTTCTCAAAGTTCTAACAAGCCTGTTCAGTCTTCTAGAGGTGTTACTTCTAAAGTAAGCGAAGATAAACCTGCAAAGGGGTCTTCTTCCACAAAAGTTGGGAGGGTATCTAATGATAAAAATGGTACTCCAGGAGGCATTTCAAAGCTCTCTTCAGGAGACGTAATTAAGATTAACTATGGCATAGCTCTTGGGATGATTGAAACGAGAGGTATGGTTCCTGCTATTGAGGCTGCCGATGCGATGACAAAAGCGGCAGAAGTGACACTTGTCTCAAAGGAATATGTTGGTGGTGGTTATGTCACAGTGATGGTTCGAGGAGAGACAGGTGCTGTTAATGCCTCTGTCCGCTCAGGTGCAGATGCGTGTGAGCGTGTTGGTGATGGCCTTGTTGCCGCACACATTATTGCGAGACCCCACCAAGAGGTTGAACCTGTTTTAGTGGCGAGTGGGGCTAAACGTCGCTACTAGTTGCTTTGACTTTTAAATATTGTTTGATATTTTTGATGTGATCAATTTTGTAATTGCTCAAGGTTCGTTTAAGTAATTGAAGATTTTTTAGATGACTCAATGGGATCAAAGGAAGCGCCCTATTCGTCTTGAAAGACGAATAGAGTTTGATACTTATGAAGCAACTCGGAAATTTCTTGATGATCTTGGAGAATTGAGTGAATCAAAAAAGATTTACCCAGACATAAGTTTTGGTAAAGATTACGTAAATATCACTTTACGTCCGGAGAGTGAGGAAAAAGATGCCCCATTAACTGATCTCGAATACAAATTTGCTGCTCAGATAGATGGAATCCTCGATTGACCTCTCTGCTGAATATGTTGAGTCGGGCGTGGCGAATGTACTCGCTCAGTTAGATCTTGAATTAGTTGGATTAATACCAGTTAAGACGCGTATAAAAGAAATTGCGGCCCTTTTGTTAGTTGAAAGAGCTAGGCAAATTTTAGATCTTGCGACTAAAAAGCCTGTCCTTCATATGTCTTTTACAGGTCGCCCTGGTACAGGGAAGACTACTGTTGCTCAAAGGATTTCACAAATATTGCATAAGCTTGGGTATTTGCGTAAGGGGCATGTTGTCACAGTTACTAGGGATGATCTTGTTGGACAATATGTGGGACATACTGCTCCTAAAACAAAAGAGATTATCAAGCGAGCACAGGGAGGTGTGCTGTTTATCGATGAGGCTTACTACCTTTATAAACCTGGAAATGAAAGAGATTACGGAGCAGAGGCTATTGAAATTTTATTGCAGGATATGGAGGAGCAAAGAGATGGTTTCTTGGTGATTTTTGCAGGATATAAAGATCAAATGGAAACTTTTTATAGGTCTAACCCAGGCCTTTATTCGCGTGTCGCACATCATATTGATTTTCCTGATTACACTAATGAAGAATTAATGCAAATAGCTAGTTTGTTTTTAGCTGAACAAAACTATTCTTTTAATTTAGAAGCTAAAATCAGTTTTGAAAACTATATCGAACGTAGACGTAACCTTCCTTTTTTTGCTAATGCCCGCTCAATTCGTAATGCTATTGATCGAATACGTCTAAGGCAGGCTAATCGACTTTTTTCTAGAAAGGGTGAAAAATTGACTAGAGAAGACCTTATGACTATTGAGGAATCTGATGTTAAGGCGAGCAGAGTTTTCTTGGGTGAGGTGGAGGGCCATGATTTGGCTACACCACAAAAGAAATGATTTTAAAAATACTTGTTGTCAAATGCTTGAACCGTTTTCTTCTTTGGGTTGTTCGAGGTCCCGTTTAATTAAGACCATGAGATAAGAGGGAGCCTTGTAACGACCAGGTAGGCATCTATTAAGAGTCTCCAGGTGGCTCCAGCAAACTGTACGCTGGATTTCCTTAGCACTGCGCCCTTCTTGCAAAAGGCGCCTAAGGGCTTTGCAATACAGCGGATAGCCAGCCTCGAGTTCCCCAATGGTCAGCTTGGCCGCAGGCATGATTAGTCGCAATTAGAGTCTAATTTAGACAATCATCGGTCCGCATAGGAAAGTGGTAATTTTCTGGAATGGTATTTGATGGGGTAATAGCCCTCTGATTTGTTCTATAACGGGAAATTCTGATAGAAGTGACTTTGTACTTTATTAACGATTGTTGTTCCTTCAATGCTTTCTAGGTGTAAGCCATCTTTAGGAGATGCCTTTTGAATGAGATTTAATTAGCTGCTGAGCATTTTTAATTTCTATTAAGGCATGCAATGCAATCAATTTCTATTCGCGCGCCTTTAGGTAAGGCTGCTACTTCAACGCAAGCTCTTGCGGGGCTTATTCCATCCATAAATGTTTTTGCATAAATTGTGTTGACTTTTTCGAAATCATTTAGATCAATTAGATAGATGGTCGTTTTTACAACTTCAGTAGTTGAAGACCCTGCTTCCTTTAATACAGCCTTTAAGTTGTTAATTACTTGATATGTCTCTGCTTCTATATCCCCTTCTCCAACTAATAGACCAGTTGATGGATCAAGTGGTATTTGGCCTGAACAGTAAAGCCAATTATCAATAAGTACTGCCTGGCTATATGGTCCTACTGGGGCCGGGGCAGATTTCGTAAAAATCGCTTTTGGAGAGAAAGAACTCATAGCGATGAGGTGATGTTAGTTTTAAATATATATAGCCTAATGCATATTATAAAACTTGCTTCTTGATTGAATCAAAAAAACATCATAATCCTTTTCTTTTGCTCGTATTTGCTTGATTTAGCCTTCGCCGTCTTTTAATTGTATTACCTTTAATATTATCATTTTTACCCTTTCCAGCTGTCTTTGTTAAGACGTAGCCTCTTGAACTCTTCAATGGTTTTTGCACGAATAAATAAATTGCTTTTTCTTTCCTCTGCTATGTTTGTTGGAAGAGTTAAGTGACCATTTCTTCTTATTTTTTTTACTTTTTCAAGTCTTTCTTTGATCGATAAGTCTTTTGGAAATATTGAATTTGCCCATCGAAGATTGTCTTCTGTGTATTCATGGGCGCAATAGATTTGAGTGTCTTCAGGTAGCTTATTAATGCGTTGTAAGGCTCTATACATTTCTTCAGGTGTTCCTTCAAAAATACGACCGCAACCTGCTCCAAATAATGTGTCTCCGCAAAAAAGTGTAGGTTTGCATGAGGATTCATTTTTTGAAGGAATGTAGTAAGCAAGATGGCATTTTGTATGTCCAGCAACATCTAAAACCTTTATTTGACATCCCATTAGAGAAAGTTCATCTTCACTGGTGACAGAAATAGTTTGGAATGGGATTCGATTGAGATCAGCTTTAGATGCCACTACAACTGAGTTAGGCCATTCATTTAATAGGCTTTTTGTTCCTCCAATGTGGTCATCATGATGGTGAGTTTGAAGTATTCCTATTAGCTTTAGATTCCGCCTCTTTAGCCATGCTTCCACTGGCCCTGCAATTGATGGATCAATTGCTATGGCTTGACTTCCTCTAACCCATACCCAGATGATGTTGTCTTTTAAAACAGGAATCCCATGTATTGAGTAACTGTTTTTTTTGTAGTACATAGCTTTTGAAGGAAGGCAAATCGTTAAAGTTCTAGTCGGTGGATTAATTCATGATCACAGTTGCATTAGCTAAAGGAGCTTTGTTGAAGGATTCTGTATCCCGCTTTGCGAAGGCAGGACTTGATTTTTCAACAGTATTAGAATCGGAGAATCGCCAGTTAATGGTTCCTTCTCTTTGTGGTCGTGCTAAAGCACTTCTTGTAAGAAATGGAGATGTGCCTGTTTATGTTGCCTATGGTCAAGCTCAGTTAGGCGTTGTTGGCTTTGACGTTCTTAGAGAGCAGCAAATGCCAGTTGCTCATTTGGTTGATCTCGGCTTTGGTGATTGTCATATGGCTGTGGCTGTGAAGCAAAATAGTGGTTATTTGAAGGCTATTGATTTGCCTCCGCATTGCAGGGTCGCAAGCAAATTTACACATTGCGCAAGAACATTTTTTAACGAGATTGATCTTCCAGTTGAATTAGTTCACTTAACTGGTTCTGTGGAACTTGGTCCAATCACCGGTATGGCAGAAGCTATTGTCGACTTAGTCGCTTCGGGTCGTACTCTTCGTGATAATGGATTAGTAGCCATTGAAGAGCTTTTTTATTCAACCGCTCGATTGGTTGGGAATCCTCTGGCTTTGCGGTTAGATCGTGGGGAGCTTCAAGGAATTGTTGAATCAATTCGTGCTAATAGACCTGTTTTGCCTGAGCTTTTTTGTTAATGGCCTCAAATGATTTACAGAGGATAAAGCGCTTAGGACGTTATCTTCGACAAGATAAAAAAAGGCTTTTAATAATCCTTTTAATTCTTGCTCCTGTTGCTTTTGCCGGGGCTATTCAGCCCCTTTTGGTTGGTCAGGCTATAAGCGTTTTAAGGGGTGAGGCAACTATTGATTTCTTGAATGATTTACCACTCAGATCTGCGATAAGACTGTTGACAAGTGGCTTGCTGATTTCGGTACTTCTTAGATTGGTTTTGCAGGGCTATCAGACCTACAACATTCAGGCAGTGGGTCAAAGGCTTACTGCTCGAATTAGAGAGGATCTTTTCTTGCATGCTATGGCCCTGTCATTACGTTTTCATGACAGAATGCCTGTTGGGAAATTGTTAACTCGTCTCACCAGTGATGTGGATGCTTTAGCGGAAGTGTTTGGGAGTGGAGCTGTTGGTGTTCTTGCTGATGTAGTGAGCCTTATTGTTATAGCAATTACAATGGTTTTAGTTGATTGGCGGCTAGGAATATTGCTTTTGATTACTCAAGTACCTGTTACACTTTTAATTCTTTGGTTACAAAAAAGATATAGAAGAGCTAATTACAGAGTTAGAGAAGAACTGTCTCAATTGAATGCAGATTTCCAAGAAAATCTTCAAGGACTTGAGGTTGTTCAAATGTTTCGAAGGGAGGCTCTTAATGGCCATAAGTTCAATAAAACAGGGATGGTTTATAGACAAGCTGTTAATGGGACTATCTTTTACGATAGTAGTATTTCTGCATTCATTGAATGGGTCTCATTAGCTGCAGTTGCGCTAGTTCTTGCATTGGGTGGATGGATGGTAACAGCTGGCATTATGGGTCTAGGAACACTTACAACTTTTATTCTTTATTCACAGAGATTATTTGAACCCCTTCGTCAATTGGCGGAACGCTTTACACAGATTCAAGGTGGCTTAACAGCTGTAGAAAGAATTGGTGAGCTATTAGAAGAAAGAGTAGAAATTACTGATAAAAGTAAATTTAATGAACCAATCTACCCTAGTAAAGAAAATCATAGTAGACCTGAATTAGGAGAAGTTATTTTTGATAATGTTAGTTTTTCTTATCGTCATGATGAGCCAATACTACAAGAACTAAATTTTAGAATTGCGCCAGGTGAAAATGTTGCAATTGTGGGGCCTACTGGCTCCGGGAAAACGACGTTAATTAGATTACTTTGTAGATTGTATGAGCCTCA
Organism: Prochlorococcus sp. AG-363-C20; assembly: GCA_003280295.1. Lineage (GTDB taxonomy): Bacteria > Cyanobacteriota > Cyanobacteriia > PCC-6307 > Cyanobiaceae > AG-363-K07. The sequence goes on from QCFI01000001.1 coordinate 125,097, forward strand.
AAAGGGAAGGATTTTTATCGATGGGCAAGATATTAGAAATATTCCTATTCCTTACTTACGCCGGCAATTAGGTGTGGTACTACAGGATACTTTTTTGTTTAGTGGAAATGTTGCAGATAATCTGCGCTTGGATAAGTCAATTGATGATGATAGGTTGATAGAAATCTGCAGAGATCTTGGTCTAGAGAGCTTACTTAATAGGTTGCCAAGAGGTTTGCATACTGAGTTAAGAGAACGAGGGGGGAATCTTTCCTCAGGTGAACGCCAATTGTTATCAGTCGCAAGAGTGGCTATTCGTAATCCAAGTGTTCTAATAATGGATGAAGCAACAGCTTTTATGGATCCTTCAACGGAAGCTACGTTACAAAGAGATTTAGACCGATTACTTGAAAAAAGAACAGCATTGGTAATTGCTCATAGACTTGCAACTGTTGAATCAGCCGATCGAATTCTCGTTCTCAGAAGAGGAAGGCTTATCGAACAAGGTACTCATAAAGAACTTCGAGAACTTGGTGGACTTTATTCGCAGTTGGCAGACTTGCAAGAACGTGGTCTTGCGAAACTTTGATCAATAATCCTCTTGGAATTATTATTCATTGAAGAACAAGTAGTAGTGACTATTTTTGATTAGCTTGTCTCTAACAACTGAAGAGCTCATCGATGCTTATGGTGAAGGCGCATGTGAATGTCCTTCCCCTAATGCGCAAATGTCTCTTGTTTTTAGTCAATCAAGATCTTTTGATTTGGTTGAGCTTGAACAGTTGCTCCAGGCTGTTGGATGGAGTCAAAGGCCATTTAGAAAGGTGCGAATGGCTCTTGATAACAGTTTACTGAAGGTAGGTTTATGGCAGCATGATCCAAGTTTCCCAAGACTGATCGGTTTTGCGAGGTGTACTGGAGATGGTGTTCTTGAAGCAACTGTATGGGATGTTGCAATACACCCTCTTTATCAGGGGTTTGGACTAGGTAAACAATTAATGGATTATGTAAATAAATCGCTTCGAAATTTAGGGATACGAAGAATTACATTGTTTGCAGATCCAGGTGTGGTTTCATTTTATTTGAGTCAAGGGTGGCTACTTGAGCCTAAAGGACATCGATGTGCTTTTTGGTACGCTAATTAATTGTTCCTAAAGAGTAGAGCTTCAGACTTCACAATTTATAAGGGTTAAGGTTAGTAAGTTTTATCTAACCAATTTCAATTACCTTTTAAATGAAAGGTGAATTATCAGAATATTTATGAGACTAAATTATGATGTAATTATATTCGATTTCTATAATACCTATCCGCTAAGCTCTTTGAACTTTCTCCTTGCTTCCACCTTCGACGAAGTTGTGCATTTTCTAATGCCTTGGCAACAAAACTAACATCTTCCCAGCGTCTCCCATCACTATAGATTGGGAGCCCTAGACTTCTGATCCTTGTTTGTTTTGACAAACGTTGAATTAAATCAAGATCCTCCATTAAGTAAATAGGCTTGTAGCCCCCAACTTGTTTGTATAGGGATCTATTTATAAGTAAGCCTTGGTCACCATAGGGTCTTTGAAATAAGTTACTTCTAAGATTTACTGCTAGTTCCATTAACGAAGTGCCAATTTTGTCACCTTGAATTTTGAAATCAAAAAACCAAGCAAAATTTTTTGAAGAGCTCTTATAAATGATTTTTTCAAGGACCTTGGGCCAATTCGCTGGGATCCTGCAGTCGGCGTGAAGGAATAGGAGCCATTCTCCTTTTGTGTGGCAAGCACCATGATGAAGTTGGGCTCCTCTACATGGTTCTGGGAGTGTAAGAAGTTTTGCGCCAGCTAGTTCAGCAATAAAAGCCGTTAGGTCTGAACTGCAAGAATCACAAACACAAATTTCTAGTAGACATGGCCAACGTTTCAGATCTGCAATTAAAAGAGGCAAGTGATTAGCCTCATTAAAACTGGGGATAACAATACTGAGTGTTTGATGTTTATTTATCCTTGCCATGGAGAAAGATCTTCTATTAGATCAACATCATTTTTTTCTAGTAATAGATCATGACTAATACCTTTCTGCTTTGCTCTAAGGATTGTTTGACTCAGTACATTATTTGTACCCCATGGTATTCCATAAAAAGGCCAGTTCACAACAGGGTTGACTAGCTTTTCATTTAGGCCAAGTAACCAATACCCACCATCAAGACAAGGCCCAAGGATGATTTCATGGCTTTTTAAAGCCTCTATTGCTTTGATTAGATCAACTTGGCTAAGACTTGGAAGATCTGAACCTATGAGAATAGTGGTTCGCCCAGAACTATTGTTTGGCTGTTGTTTTTGTACTCGCAGTACTTGCTTTTTCATGCGAAGACCTAGATCACCTTCACCTTGAAGAAAAATATTTTTCAAACCTTGTCTGCTAGCCCATCTTTTGGCTGCTTTAAATGAAACACCAGAAATTGCAAATTGAATTTCTGCTAGACCTTTCCTTTCAAGTCCTTGGAGTACAGCAATTGAATGGTTGATTAATTGGATTTGGATAGAGGCTGCCTTTCCTGAGCCAATGTTTGTTGCAAGTCTTGTTTTGCAGCGACCAGCTGCTGGCCATTTCATCATTACAATAATAACTGGCTTTTGCTTAGTAGATCCCATATCCGTAGCCGACTCATTTTTTCCGTTTTGTCTATATGTTTGTAGGGATAGGAAAATTTCATTGAAACAACCTTTCGTGATCAATGTTAATCCTCAATCTTTAGGGGATTTGAATTGGTATAAACGTATTTTTGTATTTTCTCATTAGGTTGTATCAATAATTTTGATTCATCAAGAAGCTTCCTCTCCCCTCAATAATAGGAAAGTTATACCTGCCTTGAATTGGGAAGAATGTAGGGATTTGAGGATCAAGTTACTCTTCGTTTCATTTGCTTTTTTTTTGAATTAGTTGTTCAAAGCTAATTCTTCTAACCGGTTTGGGCTTTGTAACAGGAGGGATAGGTTTATATCAAATTGATTTGCCCTGAGATTCTTACTTCAATTTCTAATGAAAAAATGACCTCTTGCCAAAGAATGCTTAGATTCAATTCCCTATTTAAAACGGGTAGTGCCAAAGGGCAATGAACTGTGGAGCAAGGTCCAGGAAGCCCTACAGAAAAATTTAAGCAAGCCCACTTTCGAAACTTGGATTAGGCCTGCCTTATGTAAGGACTTTAATGGGAGTCAGCTGACTCTTATTGCTCCTAATAGTTTTTCAAGTGATTGGGTGCGAAAAAATTATGCCCGCAAGATAGAGGAGGTCGCCAGTCAGATATATGGTCAACCAGTTCAGGTAACAATTAAAGCTAAGCAGGAGGAGCCACTCTCGAAGGTCGAAATTCCTTTAGGGAATTTGAATTCACCCCTTAAGCCTCTTCCTCAGGTGTCTGCATCTGCAACGAATTTGCTTGGTCCTAAGAAGGTACTTCCAGGCCTGAATTTGCGGTATGTGTTTAATAAATTTGTTGTGGGTCCTAATAGTCGTATGGCACATGCGGCTGCTTTAGCCGTAGCTGAATCTCCTGGGAGTGAATTTAACCCTCTATTTATTTGTGGAGGGGTTGGACTTGGGAAAACACATTTAATGCAGGCCATTGGTCATTACCGTTTGGAAATCGATCCAAATGCAAAGGTTTCTTATATTTCAACGGAAACCTTTACTAATGACTTAATACTTGCAATTAGGAAAGATGGAATGCAGGCTTTTAGAGATAGATATCGTGCAGCTGATTTGATATTGGTTGATGATATTCAATTCATCGAAGGGAAGGAATATACACAAGAAGAGTTCTTCCATACTTTTAATGCATTGCATGAGGCTGGACGACAGATCGTAATTGCCAGTGATAGGCCTCCTAGTCAGATCCCTCGCCTTCAAGAACGTTTGATTTCTAGATTCTCAATGGGATTGATAGCTGATATTCAGGCGCCTGACTTAGAAACTAGGATGGCGATCTTGCAGAAAAAGGCAGAGCAAGAACGTATGAGATTGCCTAGAGAATTAGTTCAATTCATCGCAGGCCGTTTCACTTCAAATATACGGGAACTTGAAGGTGCTCTTACAAGGGCAGTTGCGTTTGCTTCTATTACTGGTCTACCAATGACTGTTGAATCTGTAGCTCCGATGCTTGATCCCAATGGTCAAGGGGTTGAGGTGACCCCTCAACAAGTAATTGACAAAGTATCAGAGGTCTTTGACGTGACCCCTGATGAGATGCGTAGTGCTAGTCGACGCCGTCCTGTTAGTCAAGCTCGTCAAGTTGGAATGTATTTGATGCGTCATGGTACGGATCTAAGCCTACCTCGTATAGGTGATGCGTTTGGTGGCAAGGATCATACAACGGTTATGTATGCAATTGAACAAGTTGAGAAGAAGTTATCGAGTGATCCCCAGGTAGCAAGTCAAGTGCAGAAAGTAAAGGACTTGCTACAAATTGATTCACGCAAGAGACGATAATTATTTATATTAACTAATTGAAAGTAGCTAATATTCTGATAATAATTTTATAAGTCTTTTTACTGGTGATATTTGTACAAGAGTTATTTATGAATACTCAATAGAATTTGAGGTTTCTTTAGAAAAAGGCTCTGGATCTTGATCGAAACGATTTCTGGTCTCTAAAGAAGGACCTTGTTTGGCACTGTCAAGTTTAGCCGTCTCTTCAAGGGCTTGGCGCAATTCTCTTGCTGCTAGCAATGGCATATCTCTAGGAACTGAGATGCGATCTCTTAGATAGCGCAAACCCAATGCACTTCCCTTGTTAGGAGCACAGGGTTGTCCTAAGAGCATCCGTGTAAGTGATGCTCTTAGGGGTTGATCAAATAACGTTCCTTTCAGGGGATTTACCTCTATAAGATTGTGACGATGCTTGAACACTCTTAATAAAGCAATGGCTTCAGGCTTTTGATTTTGCGGTTGTTGTTGTTTCGAGAAGTGACTTTCCATTTCATTGAGCCCTTCGCCACAATCAACAGCTTCTGAAAATTGTTTCTGCATTGAATTGGCATTGAACCAACATCCTCCCATTTGAGGAGGAAGATCATGTGCATGGGTATGGAAATCTCCTTGTGTACCCCGATAAACCTCAAGTGCTTCTAGTGCATTGAACCATTGATTGATCATGGGGTGTTCTTCGCGCAGATTTAGGCCTTTGTAGTAAGCAAGGGAGGCATTCATTCTCTCTAGATAAGGTATGAAAATCACATCTGCGCTTCCTGGAAGTGAATTGCCAGAATCATCAAAAATAGGGTCAAGCCAAGGAGTGTTTGAAATTTGTATGTTGTTTTCCATTTCTCTTGCGACTGATTGGAAGATGTCTTTTCGTTTTTTCTCTTGTGCTGCTGTGAGGGCAGGTTGGCATAGCCATATGCACCAAGCTCGGAATAATTTCCGTTCTAGGATCCTTAATTCCAGTACTTTAGGTTTCTTTAATGAGCTACCTAAAGGACCAAAAGTATTTTCAAGAGCTATCAATATTTGGTCGCTTTCTGTGATCAGTTGATTGTCAAGCTCTAAAGCAGGAAGCATGCCTGAGGGGACTTTCTTGAGATACCAGCTCTCCTTTTTTCCGTAGCAACGCATAGTTACTTTTTTGATTTTATAAGGAATTTGTTTCCACTCGAGCCATAGCCATACTTTCTGACAATAAGGACACCATGCATGATTATCTCTATACAGAGTGATTCTTACGTTTGTTTTGGGTTGTCCAAAAAGGCGCAATAAAGCATAGGAATTGGTAGGTCCTTCAATTCGGTTTGATTCTTTTGGGATAAGCCTTGAGAGCTCACTCCAACTAAGTGGATCCTTTATGATTTCTTTATTAGGCATTTGATGAGATTTGCTAGATGTTCTTTTTTAGTACATTTGCTTCATTCTTAATAATAACCAAGATTAAAAAAATAAGAAGAGATTCCCTTTCCATGAAAAAAGCTAGACGCTCCTATTTTTATAAGTATCCTTATATTTGACATAAAGATTATTTTTTTGATTAAATTAATATTTAGCACTAAAAATTACTATGTATAGAACTAGATAAGAAAACAGATAAATGATGCCAGATCCAAAACCTCAACAATTTATTAGTGAATCAACTGTAGTTAGTTCAACTTATAGGAAGGAAGATTTTAATGCAAAGGCTAAAAAGGCCTTCGTCTGGCTATGGTTTGCACAGCTTGTTTCTAATCTTGGGACTCAGACCAGCCTTTATGGAATAGGGCTGTGGTTTTTTTCTAGAACAGAGCGTTTGTCGGACTTTGCTCTGGTTGCTTTAGTAGTTCAATTGGCAAGAATTTGTGTCCTTCCACTTTTGGCTAACCGTTTGGGTTTGTGGTCAAGAAAGAAAGTGATGCTTATTGCTAATGGTGTGGGTGCTTTGTGCACTTTTGCCTTTGCAATTATGCTTCTTCGGGAAAATGTAATACTGTCATTGCCAGCCCTTTTGGTTATACAGGGCTTGGCTGCAATGGCAGAAGCTACATTAATCTTAAGCTTCTCAACTTTGATCCCAATTTTGATTGTTGATAAGCAAGAACTATTCCGTGCTAATGGACTTTTTGCAACTACGGATAGTTTAGTGTTAACAATTGCTCCTTTCTTTGGGAGTTGGTTCTCAGGTTTGCTTGGTTTGCAAGGAGTGTTAATACTTGACGGTTCTAGTTTTCTAATTGCACTTTTTTGTGTGTTATCAGCACCATGGTCAAGCAAGTTTGTTGTCCCTTCGGAAGTATTGCAACCATTGGGAATTTCTCAGTTGGTTCAAATTTGGGATCGATTTAAGGACTTTTGGGTAAATATGCCTTTGGCTCGCGTTGCCTTAGTGATTAGTACTACTATTGCTTTCTCTTACGCAGCTACTGAGGTACTTTTCCCAGCCTGGGTTGTTGTGGCTTATGGCACAAAACATATGGCTTTAGTTCTTCTAGTAGCGTCTTTCGGCTATCTTCTAGGTTTTTTGGCATGGCGTCAGAAGATTGGTAATTATTGGCAACGAATTTTGTTCATTGTTATTTTGATCCAGTCTTTAGTCTTAATGGGGGCAGGCTTACAGGCTTTTGCTGATGATTTAGTGATTTGGTTCGCAGGAGTGTTGGTTTTTTCTTTTGGTTTGCCAATTGTAATGTCTTCAATTCAACAGCTTTGGAGCCAACTAGTACCTGCAAAGGATTTGCCAAGGATTTTTGCATTGCGTTATACATTTGAGTGGTCAGCTCGAATGATGGCCTTTCTTACAGTTTCAATAGCTGTGGATCGACTACTAAAACCTGCTTTAGAATGGCCAGATTTGCCTGCTTGGATTCAAGCTTCTCTTGGGGTGGGAGAGGGACGCGCAATTGCTGTGGCCTTAGGAGCAATCGGTTGGGTGATGGTGATTGCGATTTGGAGTCAAGTAAAGAACCTACGTACTAGTTATTAAAGATGGAAGGCTTAATAGTATGAAGGTCCTAATTCTTACTTCAAGTGGTGGTACTGCTCATGATGCGGCAGCCTACTCAATTAAGAATTGGTTAAAACTTTGGGACCCTAATGGATTGGTTTTAGTTGAACATTTATTAGAGGAGTCAAGTTTTGTAATGAGAACCAGTGTGAATCTCTATAACTGGATTCAAAAGCATTGGCCTTGGCTTCATCAGATTTATTGGCGTCTTGTTGAGTTTGAAGATCTTTTCAAACCGGGCACTGTTATTTTTGGTCGCAATTATTTAATACGCTTATTACGTAACTTTGAACCTGATCTAATTATTTCAACTCATCCCCATATCAATAGAGGCCATTTTAGCTTTGCGAAAAGAGTCTTAGGGCCTTCATTACGCACAATCACTTGTTGCACTGAGCTGGATGGTGGCTTTGGGTTTAGTCGCAATTGGGTAACCAAAAAGGCTGATGCATTTTGGACATTAACTTCAGAAGTAGCAGAGGAGGTTTGTAGGAGAGGATATAAAAGAAATCGTATAGCTGTTCTAGGTCCTTTGTTTGATCCCTCTTTTGAGAGAGTTTTAGAAGAACCTCCTCAAGAAAATTTAGAAGGTCTTTCATTGCCACTTCTTGTTCTTGGGAGTGGGGCGAATGGTTCTAATAACCATTTAAGTTTGTTAAATGCATTGCTCCCTCTCGCGGGCAAAATCAGAGTTGTGGCTTTATGTGGTAAGCGTGAAAGCGCAAGAAAAGATTTGTATAAATGGATTTCACTTCACCCGGAACTATCAGTTGAAGCTTTTGGGTTTCAATGTCCTGAAGAAATGGCGAGACTCTATCGTCAAGCTTGGGTAATGGTTGCAAGACCAGGAGCTCGCACTGCGACTGAGGCTCTTGCAACAGGTTGTGTATTGATATTCAATGGATTTGGCACCACAATGCCTCAGGAGCTTTTGGCTAGACGTTATTTCTCTGCACAAGGTATAGATGTTGCTATTAATAAACCAGAGAATCTTTTATATCTTCTAAGGACTTGGCTTGACCAACCTCAGACATATGCCTTGCTTCAGAAGGGTTATCACACTAAACCTTTTAAAGGTAATCGCCATGGAATAAGACAGTTGATACTGGGGTCAACTTAATGTCTATGCGAGATCCTATTGCAATTGTTGGTATTGGATGCCGGCTTCCTGGTGGTATCGATACTCCAGAGAAGTTTTGGGAAATCCTTGCCGAGGGGAGAGATGTGATAACAGAAGTCCCGTCTCGTAGATGGAACCTTGATTTACATTTTAATTCGGATCCACAGAATCCATTGACTCAGCATGTTCGTCGTGGAGGCTTCCTGGAAGATATTGACTACTTTGATCCAGGTTTTTTTGGAATAACACCTCGAGAAGCAGTTTGCTTAGACCCACAACAGAGACTTTTACTTGAGGTGGCATGGCGTTCAATTGAAAATGCGGGACAACCTGTTGATGTGATTCGGGGTAGGCAAATTGGAGTTTTTATTGGTATTTCAAGTGCTGATTACAGCTCGCTTTTGTGGGCATCAAATGAAGATTATGTGACGCCTGATAATGAGCCTTTTATTTTGCCTGGTAATACAGGATGCATAGCTGCCAACAGACTTTCTTATTTTCTGGATTTAAAGGGCCCTAGTTTTACTGTTGATACAGCATGTTCTTCTTCATTGGTTGCAGTTCATCTCGCCTGTGAGAGTTTATGCCGTGGTGAATCTGAGATGGCTTTTGCAGGAGGTGTGCAATCTCTTATTCATCCAGGAATTCAGATGAGTTTTTGTAAGGCTGGTTTGCTATCTCCTGATGGTCGATGTAAGAGCTTTGATGCTGAAGCCAATGGCTATGTTCGATCTGAAGGTGCAGGCATAGTTCTACTTAAACCATTGGCTGCGGCACTTAGAGATTGTGATCAAATCCATGCTGTAATTCGGGGGACTGCTGTGAACTCGGATGGGCGTAGCCAAGGTCTTGCTGCACCAAGTCAACGTTCTCAGGCGGCTTGCGTTCGTGATGCCTTTCAAAGTGCAGGAATAGAACCGAAACATACTCAATATGTAGAAGCTCATGGCACAGGAACTCGCCAGGGAGATCCAATTGAGTTGCGTGCATTAGGCTCAGTGCTTGGAGCAGGCCGTTCAAATGAACAACCTTGTCGTGTTGGATCAGTAAAGACGAACCTAGGGCATGGTGAAACTGCTGCTGGCATTACAGGGTTAATTAAAGCGGCTCTATGTGTTCGAGAACGTAAGTTGCCACCAAGCCTGCATTTTCGTAACCCCAACCCTTCTGTAAATTTCACCGGCCTTGGTCTACAAGTTCAAACTGAGCTTGAATCTTTCCCTAACCCTTTAGCCCCTTTAATAGTTGGTGTCAGTTCTTTTGGGTTTGGTGGTACTAATGCTCATGCCGTTTTAAGTGACCTTTCTAAGGATGAAACTCCAAAAAATCAAGATTCAGTTCAGGAACCACCCCTTAACCTTCTTTGTCTATCAGCTAGAACTCAACCAGCGCTTGATGAATTGATTAGCCTATATGCAAGTTTTATAAATAATAATAAGAAATTAAGATTAAATGATCTTTGCGCTAGCAATAATTTAGGTAGAACTCTTTTTTCATATCGCTTCATTGCAGTAGCCGTAGACCTTGATGATTTATTAGAGCAACTTGAAGGAGAAAAGACACCTGCATGGAAAGGTGAATCATCAATAGCTATAGGTAAGCATGATCAAATTGATCCTTCTCTGAAAGATCTTCGGCTTGGATTATCAATTCATGAGGGTCGTGAAAAATATGAATCTCTTGCAATTGCAATTGGAAAGGGCTACCTGTTTGATTGGAGTGCATTGCATTCTTCCTTCCCTCATGAAAAGGTTAAGTTACCTGGTTATCCATTTAGTAGACAAAGCTATTGGTGGAGTCGTCTCGGTCAGGATACTTCTAAGACAAGTCTATGGCTAGATCATTTAGGTAAGACTGTTCACAAAGAAAAAGAAACGACTTTAGATCAGTCACTGATAAAACTAAATCCATTACATATACCTGGGTCAGCTGCTCATTATCAAGGGTCTCTGCTCTCTAAGAATTGTTTTGATTTAACTGATCACCGGATACGTGAAACTTTGGTTTTTCCGGGCGCGGGCTATATCTCTTTGGCCTTGAACATGCAGGAAGAAAATAGTCAACAGAAAAAACTCCGCGCTTTCAAATTAGACAACCCTTTGAGGATCTCCGATGAGTCAATAATATTTCATGCCCTCTTTGAGGAAGGGATATTGACTTTTTATAGCAATGAATCCTCTCAGAAGAAATGGAATCGTCACGGGGAATTGAAAATTGATTTAGAAGGTAGCAATGATTTTGAGAACATCCCCTCAATCCCTTCTCTTCCATCAGAAGCCAGATCGATTGATTTAACAGACTTTTATAAAGGCTTAGCAACACTAGGCCTGAATTATGGACCTTTCTATCGATCAATTCATTCACTTCACGCGATTCCTGGAGAAGCATGGGGTGAACTTGTAAGGCCCAGTAATGCTCCAGATCGCTGCTTGATTGATGGTTGCTTCCAAATAGTGGCGGCTTGTAGTGACTTGGAAGGTTCCAGTGGCCAACTGTTTTTGCCAATTGGTCTTGAAAAGATGATTATAAATCAATGGCCATTGCCCGATAAGTTTCGTTGTCACGCTGTTTTAAAGCCTTCTGATGATGATGGCGTAAATCTGAATGCAGATTTAACTCTTGAGTCTGAAGAACAACCTTTGGGTTCCATCGTTGGATTGAAACTCAGACGTCTTACCCGTTCATTGATTGATCTGTTGTTTCCACTCAATGAAGTTGTAGTTGATGAGCCAAATCTATTTCAAACCTCTTGGATTCCTCTGGAAATTTCTTCTGAGGAAGAACTCGTATTTCAGGATGAAACAATTTATTTAGTAGGTGTTTCAGAAATAAAGACGACTGAATTGAGTTATTGGTCTGATGCTAACAACTTATTACTGCAACCATTATCTATAGATTCTGATTGGTTTTTTGAATCTGCTTCAGTAATTTTCTGGCCAGATCTATCTCAAAGCTCACCAGAACTATCAGTAAAGGACCTTTTACAGGTGCTTCAACGTATTAATTCTGGACAGGTTAAATCTTTTTTATTGGTTTTAGAAGGTGATGGGCCTGCAAGCACTGCCATGGCAGCATTCCTACGTACTGCAATGCTTGAGATATCCTCATGTCGGCTTACGACGTTGCACCTCCCACAAGAAGTTAAAGAACATCCAAAGGGGAATGTATGGGGCCAAATTTGGAGTGCTACTAATCAACATTCTGAACTTCGTTGGTTTGATGGTGTATTACAAGTCCCGCAATTAATGCTTCTTGATGAAGAACGCTTTCGAATTGCAAGTGATGGTAGTGGTCGTTTAGAGGGATTACATAAGAAGCGTTTAGGTTTTACTCCTCTATTGCCTGGGGAAGTGGAAGTAGCGGTAGAGGCTACAGGTCTTAATTTCCGTGATGTTCTTAATGCATTAGGTTTGCTTAAGGAACATATATCTTCTTTAGGTCTTGATGATGAGACAAGACTGCCATTTGGAGGGGAAGCAGTAGGTCGTGTAGTTGCTTTAGGAGAGGGTGTAGATCAAGATTTACTTGGTAAAAAAGTTATTGTTGCGCTTACAGCTGGATGTCTTGCAAGTCATGTAGTGGCTCGTTCAGAACTATGTGTTCTGTTACCGAAAGGTATTACTGTTAAAGAAGGTGCAAGTTTCTCGACTGCTTTCCTTACTGCATCCTATGGATTGAATTCACTTGCAGATTTAAAAGCAGGAGAAATCGTACTGATTCATTCTGCGGCTGGTGGTGTTGGACAGGCTGCATTACAGATCGCTCAACGGGCTGGGGCACGTATATTTGCTACAGCTAGTATGCCTAAGCAAGCTGCTCTTTTAAAGCAAGGTGTAGAGAAGGTTTACGATTCTAGAAGTATTAATTTTGCTGACGATATTCTTGCTGATACCAATGGTCGAGGAGTCGATGTTGTAATTAATAGTCTCAAAGGTGCTTGGGTTGAGGCTAGTTTCCGTGCTCTTTCTAAAGGAGGACGCTTTGTAGAGTTAGGGAAGATAGAGGTTTGGAGCAAAGAGGAGGCTTTAGAACGTCGCCCAGATGTTAACTATTTTCCTTTTGATTTATTGGAGGTAGCTGTAACTCATCCAATAGAAATACGTCGACTGTTAATTCAATTAATGAAGGAGATTGAAAAAGGTTCATTACACTTGCTCCCTTTAGAGGTATGGCCGTTAGAGAAATGTGAGGATGCTTTTAGATATATGGCGCAAGCTCGTCATGTGGGGAAGGTTGTCATTAATCAATGTTCTAAAAATAACCCCATTGCGATTTCTTCAAATGCTAGTTATTTAGTTACAGGAGCATTTGGTGGGGTTGGCCTAAAGTTGCTCTCTTGGCTAGTTGAAAAAGGTGCACGGTCGTTAATTTTAGTAGGACGATCAGTCGAGGACCCAGGGCCTAAGGCCATGCGGCTCCTTGAAGAGATTGAGAGCAAAGGAATTAAATGTATACGGGTTAACTATGACTTGGCGACAAATGTAATCAGAGCGAATAAGCAAGAAGACTTGCTTTCACACGCTGTTCAGTCGTTACCTGAAGAAAAACCATTACGTGGGGTTTTTCATGCGGCTGGCATATTACGTGATAGATCCATTTCTAAGTTAAATTTTTCTGAGCTGGAAGCTGTTATGGCCCCAAAACTTCAGGGATGGCGCCGTATTGAAAATTTGATTGAAAACATTTCTGAATTGGATTTTCTTATTGGTTTTTCATCGGTTGCGGCGTTGTTGGGATCCCCAGGACAAGCAGCATATTCTGCTGCGAATGGATCAATGGAAGGTTATTTCAATTTTGAGAAAACAAAAACAATACGTTTGTTTGTTCAATGGGGACCCTGGAGTGGCGATGGGATGGCTGCTGGTTTGGATCGTCGCTTTGCAGGGGTAGGTATTCGTATGATTGAGCCATCAAAGGCTTTAAATGCTCTTGAGAGGCTTTTACAGCGAGGTGATGGAGGCATTGTAGCTATTCTAGATAACGATTGGACAAAGCTTGCTTCTCAAGCTTTGTCCAGACAACGTAGTTGGTTTTCTAGCTTGTTAGAAAATTTAGGGCCTTCTCCTTCAGAACGTTTGTGGAGCAAGTTAGAAAAATTTCCTGACTCAGAACGTCAATCTATGCTTATGAAAGAACTGCGTGCCATATTAGCTAATGTAATGGCGGCAGAAGCAGATGATGAGGAATCATTAGATCCTTCGTCTATAGATTCTAGTGATTCTTTATTTAATCTTGGATTGGATTCATTAATGGCAGTTGAGTTTGCTGCAATTGTGCAAACTGAATTAGGGATTCGTTTGGATTTAGATGCATTTTCTGACGATCCCAGTCTTGATGGACTCGCAGAAATATCACTTAGGCAAATAGTTCCTCAACTTGGTGAAATTACGAACGAAGTATTAAATCTTTCTCAGGAAGCAAAATTAGATGATGATTGGAATTGTCCTTCTGTAACTACTCAAAAAACACCAGGTGAAAAGATTTTAATTACAGGGAGCTCAGGATTCCTAGGTGCCTATCTTTTGGCTGGTCAACTAGAACGTTGGCCTGATTTGCGAGTGAGTTGTTTAGTTAGAGCGCAATCAGAAAAAAATGGCTTAGATCGTATAAGGACTAACCTTTGTCGTTATGACCTCTGGAAGCCCTCTTGGGAAAAAAGAATAGAACCCGTCATTGGAGATTTGTCGCTACCTTCATTTGGACTAGAACCAGAGAATTTTGCAAAGCTTGCAAGTGGAATTAGAGGGATCCTTCACAACGGCGCGCAACTCAGTCAGATGGCTACTTATGCACAATTGGCTGCAACAAATGTAGGAGGGACAAAAGAAGTACTACGACTTGCAACCTTTGATAAACCTCTTCGTGTAGAACTGATTTCAAGCGTATCGGTTTTTGAAGCTGCGGCATATCGTAATTGTGAGTTACCTGAAGATAAAGACTTAAAGGATTGGAGAGGTATTTATATTGGCTATTCACAAACTAAATGGGTAAGTGAGCGGCTTGTTTCTGAAGCAGGTAAGAAAGGTTTGTCAACTACAATTTATAGGCCTCCTTTGATTGGAGGTCACTCTAGGACTGGTTATTGGAATGATGGAGATTTGCTTCAAAGATTGCTTCAGGGCTGTGTAGCTTTAGGAAAAGCTCCCCAATTATCATGGGAGCTTGATTTGGTACCGGTTGATTATGTCTCTGAGGCAGTTTCAGCTTTGGCTTGGACTACTGAAGCTAAAAATCGTTGCTTCCATTTACAGCATCCTCGACCGTTAATGCTCAATGACCTTCTTAACCAATTTATATCGGATGGAGATGTCCTAAAACTAGTTCCGATGGACCAGTGGTTATCTGCAATTGAAGCTGAACCAACAAATCCATTGTATCCATTACGAACATTCTTTCAAAAGAGGTGGGGGCCAGAACAGCTTACCTATCCTGAATTGAATGCTCTAGGTGTGCGTGCTCGCCCAAGTTGTTTATTCACCCAATCTATACTTGAGCCATTAAATGTGCGATGTCCAGATTTTGATGAATTGATGGAGCCATGGGCTCGATCCCTTCTTGGAAATTCTTTGGCTATTTCTTCATGAGTAGCTGGGTATCCCTAGCACTATTGTTGGCTTTAGCTTCTCAAGTTTTGTTGGTAACTCTTTTCTCTTGGCAAATTAGATGTAGACGTAATGAGTACCTTTCCTGGGGTGGTGAGCCAACTGGAGGTTGGCCTTCTGCAGAAGTTATTTTGTGCTTACGTGGTGCTGGAGAAAGCCTTCCATCGATGTTGACTTCTCTTGCTGGACAAAGGTATGCGGGCAAATGGCGATTACAGATTATTGTTGATTCATTTGATGATCCCTCTTGGAAGATTGTTCAGGAATTTGTGGATACTCAATCTCATATTTTGAAGGCTAATTGGCAAGATCTCAAGCTTCAGACACTTGCAAAAAGACCTATAAGAGGATCACTTAAGTGTGCATCACTTCTTCAAGCTTTTAGTAAGTTAAATAGTGAGTCTGAAGTGATTGCAATAATTGATGCAGATGCCGTTGTTAGGCCAGATTGGTTGTCTAATCTTGTGCAGGCATGCTGTCAGCCAGGAGTAGGAGCAGTTTCTGGGAATCGTTGGTTTGTTCCTGGAGGAATGAAATTAATGCCTTGGACTAGATCTGTCTGGAATGCAGGAGCATTGGTTCTTATGACTTTGTTCTCAATTCCATGGGGTGGATCTTTGGCAGTGCGACGTGAAGTAGTAGATGCGGCGAGTTGGAAGGTATTACTTAGATCTGGTCTTTGTGAAGACACTGGTTTGCTAGGTCCTTTGAACGAGTTAGGGCTGAGGTATGTCTTTAGGCCTGAGTTGCTGATAGTTGACCGTGATGAAAATATAAGTTTCGTTCATTTATCTAAATGGATTACACGTCAGTTACTAACTGCACGTCTTCATCATCCTGCTTGGCCAGTGATTTTTTTGCACGGTGTTGGTACATTTTTTTTGTTATTAGGATCAATTCTTA
Source organism: Prochlorococcus sp. AG-363-C20 (assembly GCA_003280295.1). Lineage (GTDB taxonomy): Bacteria > Cyanobacteriota > Cyanobacteriia > PCC-6307 > Cyanobiaceae > AG-363-K07. The sequence goes on from QCFI01000001.1 coordinate 141,152, forward strand.
ATGGGGATTGGCAATCTGTTGTTATTTATGAGATTGGTTGCTTGGGCCTATTGGTTTGGATTGAGGCAATTGCCATGCAACGTCCACCACACTCGTTATTGGGATGGGCCTTCGCTTTGTTAATTGGGCAGTTTGTTAATGGCTTTGCAACTCTTGCCGCTCTTTCAACAAACAAGGTTGAATGGAGTGAAATTGTCTACAAAGTAACCCTCAATCCAAGAGGTGTAGCCCTTATGACTCCTCCAAAATCAATTGACGTAGAATCAACATCGAGTTTTTTAAGTTCCTCTCAAAACGACCAATAAATAATGGTTTCAAGAACCCTGGGAGGGCGGGATCGATTTCGATCCGGTGAGCGATGAGGGTGCCATTACTTACTGGAATTAATATCCAGTTGCCTTCGAGTTTTTGTATCAGGTTACCTTTAATGAGTTGATAATTAATCATACTTTTTGGCTTTTCTTCCACTTGGATTAAAGCCTTTATTTTTAATCCGAAGGTATAAGCTCCTTTATATGTTTGCTCAATTTTTAGTTGTGTTCCTTTGCGACTGATTAGCTTAACCTCCTTTATATCAGGCATATGTAAGGCAGTACTTTCATGATTCGTGAGGACACTCCATGCCTGACTTGGTGAAACCGGTACTATGATTGAGGCAGTAGTTACACCATTAATTCTGCGCACTACAGCTTCCTTCTCTTGAGCTAAAGACGAATTTATTGATAAAGGAGGGCTTACGATCAGTGTTAATAGGAGTGCACTATTTACAGAGCTCCTTCTTAACTTCTTGTGCCGGATTCCATTAATAACAACCATACTGAGAAATTACGGGGAGTCCCTAGGATTTTCTTGGAAGATGTTGAAACATCATCGCGCACTTATTTTTTAAGTGGTTTTGATCCAAGAGGTGCGGCTCATTACAAGCGTTTGTTTCAGCTTGAACTTAGTCCTCTTGGCTGGCGACTGGGTAGCCGCCTAAGCGATGGGCTGATAACTCGCTGGCCACTTAAGCAGATTAATGGTAGTGATAACAGAATGCCCTCGGAATTTTGCTTTTTGCATTGGGATGATATTGCAAAGGCTAACTGGCCGCGAAACCCTTTGATCCTTCTAAAGCAATGCTTTGGATATGCCTGGTGGTATTTATTGAGAGGCGGTTTAATTTTTAAGGTGGCTCATCTATGCCCTGGAGTGGCTTTATGTGGAGCTTATCCTTTGCTTTTTCTGGCTTTTTCTTTTTTGGGAGCT
>QCFI01000002.1 GCA_003280295.1 Prochlorococcus sp. AG-363-C20
CAAAAATTTCAGGTTCAAAAAGATATATTCCTGTATTAATAGTGTCACTCAAAGCAGCATCTATAGAAGGTTTTTCTTGAAAAGCTTTTACTCGGTTGTTTTCATCAGTAACGACAACTCCATAGCTGCTTACCTGCTCTTTAGAGACCTTTTTAGTAATCAAACTTGCCAAAGCTCCCTTTTCTCTATGCCTCCTTACCGCCTCCGTTAAGTCCAGGTCAATTAAAGCGTCACCGCAAAGTACTACAAAAGTGTCATCAAAAAATTCTTGGAAATCTTGAATTTTCTTCAAACCACCTGCAGAGCCAAGAGCATCTCCTATTAATTCTCCATCTTCAATACGCCCTTCAAAGCTATAAGCAATTTCAACACCAAAGCGTTGACCATCCCGAAAATAATTCTCAATTTCTTCCGCTAGGTGAGAAACATTCACCATAACTTCTTTGAATTGATGTTCCTTCAATAATTCCAACAGAAACTCCATAACAGGTTTCTGAAGAATGGGAATCAAGGGCTTTGGGATCACATGCGTGATCGGCTGAATACGAGTTCCTTTGCCGGCCGCCAGGATCATCGCCTTCATTGGCGTTGTAAGCCTCAGCTAATAAAACAACATAGACACCCTTCTACTTCAGAATGCTCGCAACAGCCGGCGAAGCAGCTGGCACGTTCAAAGTCCTTAATGGAAGCTGAGCCACCGTACCTGGCAAGAGGATACGTTTAAGCAGCAATGGAGCGTAAAGAGACTCTTCTTGGTGTAGCTCCACCTTCCCCTGAGAACAAAGAAAAAGCAAAGCCCAAAAAACACCGACTCGATCTTTATCTAAATCAGAATCAGCTACATTTTCCCAGTTGCTTACAAGTAATTCAAAATCAATCCAATCCAAAGCTGGCTCCCAAGTGTTTAAAAAAATACCTAGAGCCGCTGTTGTTTCTGGCAATTTTTCTCTATGAGCTAAAGCCGTGACCTGTGCAATAGCCTCTCGCTCAGTAAATCGCTTTTGACGACGACGTCTACGATGCTGCAATTCATCAGAGTCCAATTGATCAGCAATCGATTCAAGCTGTTCTATAAGCTCTCCAAGGGTTACAGGTCTTCTCAATGGAGGCGGGGCCACCAAACGCCTATAGAGATGCCGCTCAGGATGCAGAGGGAGTGCAAAACTGGGATCAAGCCAACCTTGATCTGAAAGGTCTAAATCAAAATCTGCTTCAACTACATTTTCAGGGGGAAAAGTCTCTGACTCAAGCACTTCTGCCTTCAAGCCAACCAAGACAGAAGCAGCAAGAAATGCCTCGCTACTTTCAGCAAGATCCCTTTCATAAGTTCCTCCATGGCCTTTCAAAGTGTCTGAAACTTGCCTAGGAACCACAATGCGTTGTCTTAGTTGATCAAGAAATCCATCGACAACTGGAATTACATCAACGTCCCAAGGATCAAGTTCTCCTTTTTCAGCGGCATCTTGCAAAAGACGGATGGCAAGGCGAGCACCGCCTGAATCAACACCCGTTTTCAAAGGGTGAACTTGCAACTTAAATATGACTCTTCAAGCAAGTTATCAATATTAAAGAAAGGATGCCAGGGGGGAATCTCTCAAATTTGCTTAAATATTTATTTTAAAACTCTCTTTTTGACTTTAAAATTTATAATTTTTAAAATTGAATTATCCAAGAAGAATAGGGAATTTAAATTGAGTAGCAGGCGCAATTGCAGGGACAAAATTAATTCTCTTAACTGAAGATATTGACAGTTTATTTAATTTTTCCATAGCATTAAGATCACGTTTTACCAATGCTTCTATAGAAGCTCGATAACTATCAGTCATGAGCCTTGGATAAAGGCCAATACCAATAATAGGAACAAGTAAACAACTAATAATGTAAATCTCACGAGGTTCAGCATCTACAAGTTTCGTGTTTGCAATTAATTCAGAATTCTCCTTCCCAAAGAATATTTCTCTCAACATTGAAAGTAAGTAAATAGGAGTAAGGATTACACCTATTGCTGCAAGCCCAGCCATTACAATTCTGAAAGGCAAGGTATAAACTTCATCAGTAACAAATCCAGCAAATACCATTAGTTCCGATACAAATCCACTCATTCCAGGCAAAGCCAAAGATGCCAAAGAGCAAACAGTCCAAAGGGCAAACATTATTCGCATCTTTTGCCCAACTCCACCCATTTCTTCAAGTTGAAGTGTATGTGTTCTGTCATAAGTTGCTCCCACAAGAAAGAAAAGGCTAGCCCCTATCAATCCATGACTAATCATTTGCAACATCGCCCCACTTGTTCCTAGAGCACTAAAGCTGCCTATACCAATTAAAACAAAACCCATATGACTGATAGAGCTATAGGCAATCTTGCGCTTCAGATTCCTCTGTGCGAAAGAAGTAAGTGCAGCATAAATAATGTTGACCACTCCTAGGACTATTAATAATGGAGCAAATTGAGCATGTGCTTCAGGCAAAAGTTGAGCATTAAAGCGTAAAAGCGCATACCCCCCCATTTTCAGAAGTATGCCAGCCAATAACATGTGAACTGGAGCAGTGGCTTCTCCATGAGCATCAGGCAACCATGTATGCAATGGAACAATTGGCAGCTTGACTCCAAAAGCAATTAATAGGCCTGTATAACAAAGGACTTGGAAACCTGTACCAAAATTTTGTTGAGCTAAATGTGTAAATTCAAAATTTGCAGGACCTTCTCCAAAAAAGCCCATAGCAAGAGCTGCTAAGAGAATGAATAATGAGCTACCAGCCGTATAAATGATGAATTTGGTGGCCGCATATTGCCGCTTCTTACCACCCCAAATAGCTAATAAAAGATATACAGGTAAAAGTTCAAGCTCCCATGCCAGAAAAAAGAGCAACATATCCTGTACAGCAAAAACAGCTATCTGACCTCCATCCATTGCCAATAGCAGAAAGAAAAAAAGTTTTGGCTTAAAAGAAACCGGCCATGCAGCCAATACTGCCAAGGAAGTAATAAAACTGGTCAGAAGGATCAAAGGCATAGATAAGCCATCTGCCCCAACAGCCCATGAAAGGCCTAAATCTGGAAGCCAAGTGACTCGTTCAGAAAGCTGCAAACCTTCTTGATTTGGGTCATAACCTTTCAAATAAGCAGCAACGGTTATGAGGAATGTGATTAATGCGATGACTAGCGCAAACCAACGCACTTGTTTGCCTTCTCCTTTATCAGGGATAAAAGGCACCAAAAATGAACCTACGATTGGAAACAGAATCGAGGTACTTAGCCATGGGAAGTTGACGGTCACCTCTTCTGTCACCATCCCAAAAATCGGGTAAAAAGTTGCATTAAAAGCAAACTCCAGCACTTACATTGGCTTCTGACCTGTGTGGAGTTTAGAAATCCTAAGCCATATGACACCCTCTTTATAGCCGTTGAAACACACGAAGGAAGATCGAATCAAGCTGGTGGTGACGTTCCGAGAGCACCAAAAAGAGCAACCAGAGCAATAACACCTCCAAAAACTATTAATGCATAAAACTGAGCACGACCCGTCTCAAAATATTTAAGGCCCTCCCCGCTACCTAGTGTTAATAATCCCGTGAGGTTAACTACTCCATCAACCACCTTTGCATCTACCTCTAGGACTTCCCGTGCAAGTTTGCGACTACCTCGAACAAATATTTTTTCATTTATGTCATCTAAATACCACTTATTGATTAAAAAAGCGTTAATTAGTGGGAACCTTGCTGCTATAACTTTTCCAAGGTCAATACGATTCAAAAAGTAAGCAAAGACCGCCAAAGTGATTCCAGTAGAAGAGATTGCTACTGAAGCTCCAGCAAGAGGAAGAAAATCACTCCAATTAAAAGTTTCTATCATTTCAAGCGCCTCCTCAGGATTCAAAAGAGCTGCAAACTTGCTATTCCAAGGGGCCCCTAGTAAACCAATGAATACAGAAGGAACTGCTAAAACTGCTAATGGAAGAGTCATAGACCAAGGAGACTCATGAACAACGCCTACATGATGAGATTGATCATCTTCAACTAATCTTCCTGCTGCTTCCAACAATTCAGCTTGAAGTTCTTTATTTTCCCCTCGGAAGGCCCCTTCAAAAGTTAAAAAGTAAAGTCGAAACATATAAAAGGCAGTCATACCAGCGGTTAAGAAGCCTACAAGCCAAAGGTAAGGGAAAGTATTGAATGCCTGCCCGAGGATTTCATCTTTACTCCAAAAACCAGCTAAAGGAGGAATGCCACTAATAGCAATGCACCCAATCAAAAAGGTAATAGCCGTAATTGGCATTTTCTTACGCAAACCACCCATCAATCTCATGTCCTGAGCCAAAATCGGCTCATGGCCAACAACATCTTCCATTGCATGTATCACAGAGCCTGATCCGAGAAAAAGCATCGCCTTAAAAAAAGCATGGGTAACCAAATGGAACATCCCTGCTAAGGGAGCACCACAACCCATTGCGAGCATCATGTAACCAAGCTGTGAAACAGTGCTATATGCCAAGCCTTTCTTGAGATCCATTTGAGTAAGAGCGATTGAGGCTCCAAGGAAACAAGTAATTGTCCCAACAACAGCAATGACCAACCCAACCATCGGAAGTTGGCTAAAAAGCGGATCGAGTCTTGCAACAAGAAAGACTCCCGCAGCGACCATAGTTGCTGCATGAATTAATGCTGATATTGGAGTAGGGCCTTCCATAGCATCTGGGAGCCATACATGCAGTGGAAACTGAGCAGACTTTGCCATTGGGCCCATGAAAATTAAAAAACACAAAGTGAGAGCAGCCCATGCAGGAACTGCTCCGCTAGCTATCGCATTAGCTAGGCCATCAGAAATGCCCTGGAAATCAAAACTTTCTGTAGCCCAAAACAAACCAAGGATGCCAAGCAAAAGTCCAAAGTCACCGACTCTATTAACAACAAAAGCCTTCTGGGCTGCATGGGCTGCTCCATCCCTGTCATACCAAAACCCAACTAATAAATAAGAGCACATGCCTACTAATTCCCAAAAAACATATATCTCAAGCAAATTGGGGCTCACAATGAGACCAAGCATTGAACTACTGAACAAGGCCAAATATGTAAAGAACCTCACATATCCTTTGTCATGAGCCATATACCCATGGGAATAAATCATCACCAGAAGTGCGATGGTAGTAACTAAAGACAACATCACAGCTCCAAGAGGGTCCACCAAATAACCCATTGGCAAAGTGAAATCACCTGCACTCGCCCAAACAAAAAGATGTTCAACGGGTGGTGAACCTGCTAATTGTTCAGCCAATACTGCATAACTCAATATTGTTGAAACACCGAGGCAAGTTAGAAGCGTTATCGCTACTGGCTTCCTTAATCGGTTAATGGTGCGGTTAAAACTAATTAAGCCCATCCCAGTAACTACAGCTCCTAGGAGCGGGAATACTGGGATTAACCAGGCAAGTTCAGCGGCCGAGGACATTCAGTCATTTCAGGCTCATGAAAGTGTAGGCATTTCATCTCAGTAGTTCAGGTAACTGCCATGAGAGAAATTCATTGCTAGCTGTCAAAATAAATTGATGTGCCCACCAAAAAACACCGACAGCAACACAAATACCTAGTTGTGACGGCCTTAAGAATTCGTTCCATTGCAATTTTTGACGACCATCTATAACTGCTAAAAATGGAAAAATGGATGTACTTCTTCGCAATTCCTCAAAAGCATCTCCAAACTTTGCTTTAAGTCGACGATCACCATGCCAAACAGCAAATAAATGATGGCAAATAAGACCTACACAAGTAACCATCATAAAGCTGCTACCAATCCAAAGTCCATGAGTAAAGCACCAAAGAATTTGACCAATAGCTTGAGGGTGCCTACTAATTCGAATAATTCCTGTTGCATAAAGCCTTACTTCTGGTTTCAACAAAGCAGGAATTTCTAAAAGATTATAAGTAGCTGGATAAAGAAAGAAAAAGCTAATAGCAGTAAGGGCAAAAATCATTGGAACCATCCCTGGAAGTCCCTGGAGATTCCAAAGACGCACCCCGTCATAACGATGAGCAAGAAAGTATCCAATCAACACAACAGCTGAAGGAGCACTAGCACCTACAAAGATCAACCTCCATGCTCTTGCACCTATAAGTGATTCAGCGCGACTACGAATAGCTGCGCCACCACTGTGTATCAACGCAAAAAGCGCTAACAACCCAAGCATTACAAAAGAACTATGATGAAGATCTGCTGGAAACATTGGTTCCGTCTGACCGCCTCAATAATTATTAAACCCCACCCACTAGATAGTTTCAGTTTAGAGTTTTTCAATATCGTTGCTGCCGGATCGGCACGTTCAAATGGCCGATCTACCATTTACACTCGACCAGCTAAGAATTCTCCGGGCAATAGTCCGGGAAGGAAGTTTCAAAAAAGCTGCCGATAGTCTCTATGTCACGCAGCCTGCAGTAAGCCTGCAAATCCAAAATCTAGAAAAGCAATTAGAAGTATCCCTTTTTGATAGAGGTGGGAGAAAAGCACAGTTAACTGAAGCTGGAGAAATCTTAATTAATTACTCCGAGAGCATTCTCAGTCAATGCGAAGAAGCATGTAGAGCAATAGAAGACCTACATAATCTCAAAGGCGGATCGCTAGTAATAGGAGCCAGCCAAACGACTGGGACGTACTTAATGCCTCGAATGATCGGCCTATTTCGACAAAAATATCCTGATATTTCTGTTCAACTTCAAGTTCATAGCACCAGACGAACAGGATGGAGCGTTGCAAATGGGCAAATTGATCTGGCGATAATTGGTGGTGAACTACCTTCAGAACTCAACGAATTGCTCGATGTAATTCCTTACGCAACAGATGAGCTTGCTCTTGTCCTTCCAACAAAGCATCCCTTAGCAAAGCTCAGCGAGCTTAAGAAAGAAGATCTTTACCGTCTTAACTTTGTCAGTCTTGATGCTCAATCGACTACAAGAAAGGTACTTGACAAGCTTTTAGCAAACTCTGGATTAGATGTTCAAAGACTACGCATTGAAATGGAACTTAATTCCCTTGAAGCAATCAAAAATGCAGTGCAATCAGGATTAGGCGCTGCATTACTTCCTGTTGTTGCAATCGAGCGAGAAATAAATGCTGGATCACTTCATAAGCCATTAGTTGCTGATCTTGAAGTACGCAGAGAACTCAAGTTAATCAGACATCCAGCTAGATATTGCTCTAAAGCGGCCGAAGCATTTCTCAATAATATTTTACCTGTCTTTGCAAGTGAAGATAGTTATTTTATTCACCAAAGAAGCTGTCAGAAAATAAATGAACTCAACTAAAATAATTAAAATTGAATAGCCTCTTGGTTTATTCCTACGGCATCTTCAGCATTACCTTTAATAATAAATTTATTTTCACTTATATCAGCTTGATAAACACATCGAACTATAGGATTATCCCGAATTGATCCAATATAAGCAAATGTATTCATCCGTTGCTTACATTCTCTAACATCCTCATTAGTAATTGCTCCCTGCTTTTGTAATACTGTCCAATTTTCTCTACGAATGACACATCCAGGTTGAAGTGCAGGTTGCGTTACAAAACTCGTAGAAGGATTAAGAGTGGTATACATCTCCACATCAATTACAAAAGCGCTAGCACCCCATTGCCTACAAAACTCAGGATCCGGCACAGCCATATCCAATTGTTGTTGGCTTGCAATATTGCCTTGCCCACCCTGCGTAGTACTTGTAATAGCGCTACCAATACCCACTCCTACAACAAGCACACCTGCTAAAACAGCAATAGTGCCAGTATTCATTCGAATCCCGCCACCCCCAGGAGGGCTTGGAGGGCCAGAACGAGAGCCACGTGAATAGTTAGCCCCCCGATATTGATCCCTGGATGGATAGCCAGACTGACTACCAGAATTTCTTGGGCCTAATTGCCGTCTATTAGGAAAACGAGTCACAATTCCTCAGTAGTTCTAGGAAGACCCATGGAATAATTCAACACACGACAATCAGGGTTATAGCTGAGTTCACCTGCCTGAAGTAATTGACGAATGGTTCCTTCCAGCTCTGAACCAATCTTTCGAAGGTTGTAATCAGTAAGTTGTTTTCCTGCTTGCAAGCCAATCAATTCACGAAATCGATTTTGAATTTTTTTTAAAGCCTCATCATTCCAAAGAAATTCATTATCTGGATCAAGGTCAAGAGTTAGATGCTCTTTGTCTGCCACTAAAGCATTGTTCTCAACCTTTGCTGTAAACAAACGTACATGACGTGTTGTGCACTTCAGCAAGGTATCGGTCATAACCATAAACCGTTCCAGCTAAAGGGAATATTCACCAGATTAAAGAAGACTGAGAGAAGATGGGGAGAGGCTGATCATTAAAGTTGACTTCCTTATTCTAAAAAAGGATGCGTGTTGCTATCGCAGGAGCTGGTCTGGCTGGCCTCTCATGTGCGAAATACCTTGCTGACAAAGGTCACACCCCAATCGTATACGAGGCAAGAAATGTCTTAGGAGGGAAAATAGCCGCATGGAAGGATGATGAGGGTGATTGGTATGAGACAGGACTCCACATCTTTTTCGGGGCCTATCCAAACATGCTCCAATTATTCAAAGAATTAAATATTGAAGATCGACTGCAATGGAAAAGTCATTCAATGATTTTCAACCAACCTGAAGAACCTGGATCTTATAGCCGTTTCGATTTCCCAGACTTACCTGCTCCTTTCAATGGTGTCGCTGCCATTCTGAGTAATAACGACATGTTGACTTGGCCTGAAAAAATCTCTTTCGGCCTGGGGCTAATACCAGCAATGCTCAGAGGGCAAAAATATGTAGAAGAGTGCGATACAAAATCATGGAGTGACTGGCTGAGATCTCAAAATATTCCCGAAAGAGTCAATGATGAAGTTTTTATTGCCATGAGTAAAGCCTTAAACTTCATCAACCCTGACGAAATATCCTCCACTGTCTTACTCACAGCCCTAAACAGGTTTTTACAAGAAAAAAATGGCTCAAGAATGGCTTTTCTTGATGGTGCTCCTCCAGAAAGATTATGCGATCCAATGGTCGAATACATTCAAGCTCATGGAGGAGAAGTTCACTTAAATCGTCCGTTAAAAAAAATTAATTTAAATAATGATAATAGTGTGAGAAGTTTCCAAATAGGTGCATCATCGCAGGAAATCAAAAGCGAGATTCATGCCGACGCATATGTTAGTGCATTACCAGTAGATATTTTCAAACTTTTAATACCTGATCCCTGGAAAGAGATAGATATTTTTAAAAAATTAGAAGGCCTTCGTGGAGTGCCAGTAATAAATATCCATCTTTGGTTTGATAGAAAGCTTACAGATATTGATCACTTGTTATTTAGCCGTTCACCCTTACTAAGTGTCTATGCAGACATGAGTATTACTTGTAAAGAATACGAGGATCCAAACCGTTCAATGCTTGAGTTAGTTTTTGCTCCCGCAAAAGACTGGATTAGCGCCAGTGATGAGGACATCATTAATGCCACACTAGAAGAACTCAAGAAACTTTTTCCAATCCATTTCACAGGAGAAAATCAAGCAAAACTTAGAAAGTTCAAAGTTGTTAAAACTCCACTTTCTGTTTATAAAGCAATTCCTGGATGTCAAAAAATTCGGCCTAGTCAAGCAACCCCTATAAAGAATTTCTTCTTGACTGGTGACTACACGATGCAACGTTATTTAGCTTCCATGGAAGGAGCTGTACTAAGTGGAAAACTATGTGCTGAAGTAGTTAATGAAGAAGAAAGCCAAATTTCTCAATCTCTAGCCGAAAATAAAACCATACCAGACTGAAAAATGACCTTGGGATCATCTAATCCATCAATGATGAACACAAAGGCTCCTATAAGTCTTGATAATGCCTATGAAGTCTGTCGAAAAGAAACAGCCAAATGGGCCAAAACTTTTTATTTAGGAACACTTCTTCTCCCTGCAGAGAAACGCAGAGCAATCTGGGCAATTTATGTGTGGTGTAGAAGAACCGATGAGCTAATGGATAGCCCAGACGCAATGAAGCGTCCAGTCAATGAACTTTCAAACCGTCTCGATACATGGGAAGAACGAACTAAAGCCATGTTCGCAGGAGAAATAGCAAATGAACTTGATGCAGTAATGGCAGATACATTAAAACGCTTCCCTCAATCAATCCAACCATATTTAGACATGATCCAAGGCCAAAGAATGGATCTAAGTAAAACCCGATATGAAACATTTGATGAGCTAGAGCTTTACTGCTACAGGGTTGCAGGAACTGTAGGGTTAATGACTCAAGGAGTAATGGGTTTAGATCCTGCTTACACAACAGCTCCTTGGAGTCAAGCTCCAGACCCTTCGGAAGCAGCTATTGCCCTAGGTATAGCTAACCAACTCACAAATATTCTGAGAGATGTTGGAGAAGACAGAGGACGTGGTCGTATTTATATCCCTCAGGAGGATTTAAAAAGATTTGACTATTCTGAATCTGAACTAATGGCTGGTGTAGTTAACCATCAATGGAAGGAATTAATGGCATTTCAATTGCAACGTGCAAGAGAATGGTTTAGTAAATCTGAAGCTGGTATTCGCTGGTTATCTGGAGATGCAAGATGGCCTGTATGGACCTCTCTAAGGCTTTACAGAGGCATCTTAAACGCCATTGAGAGACTAGATTATGATGTTTTCAATAATCGAGCTTATGTCAGCCGCCTAGCTAAAATTGCTGAACTTCCACTTTCCTATCTAATTGCCCAAACAAAATAAAGATTAAACATTACCTACTAAAAACTATTAAATTGTTTGGTAAGAATTTATCAAACAGGCGTTTTTTGATTCGCAAGCAAATCCTTTAATTTGGCAAGCTCACCAGCCCAACGTGGGTCAGGAGCTTCTTGATTTGGAGCATCACTATGAACTACTTTTTTTGTTTGCTTACGTTTTAAACCTTGTGAATTTCCGTTAGATGAATTGCTATTTCTTCGACCACCTCCATCTTTAGAATCCCGCCTTTCAGATCGTTCTACACGCAAATTATTTCCATTAAATTCTCGACCATTGAGCTGTTCAATAAAAGTATTTGCAAGTTTTTCGTCTTCAACATTGGCAAAGCCAAATCCTCTACAACCACCCGATTCTCTATCAAACACAGGTTTGAACCTGATCCCTTTTCCAACAGATGCAAAGAGATCTTCCAATTCTTTGCTCTCAAAAGTTTGAGGCAAGTTACCGATGTAAAGGCGAACACTCATGAAAAAGAGGGGGGAAAAAGGGATGATCCTGTCAGGACAATGAAAAGGTTCAGTGCACTAAGTTAATCACAGAAAGGGCGAATTATGTTTCCACCAGTTACGTGCCTCTTCAAAAGTTTTGTCTAGATTACTCAATCTTCCAAAGGCTCTTTCTTGGCAAAGATGGTTCATAAGAACACCTAGTTTGGGTCCTGCTGGAAGATCAAGAACTTCTTGCAAAGTATGCCCATCTATAGGGCAAAAAGGATGAAAAAGAGGATCTTCTAAATCCCTCCAGCGATTAATCCAAACTTCTTGTTGCTTAGAAGAAAGCTGAATTATTAAAGCAGGAAGATCATCTTCTAATTCTTGATGTAATTGCAGGCGATCCCGTTCATCCAGTGTCTCAAAAGCCAATCCATCATTGAGCTTTAGCCACTTTCTAAGTGATTTACAACGTTCACGTTGCCTTCTACTAAAGCGCAAGTAAGTCAAGCCAGTATCACTTAATAAATGCGTCAAGCGAGCCAAAGGCAAGGCTAAACATATTTCCTTAGTGTTCAGAAATTTCTGATTTTTGAATGTAGGTGGACCACAATTCAAAGAATCAAAATATCCACTCCAAGGGTTCAAAAGGCCTAATTCTTTGAGCAGCTCTATTACTTCATCAGCCTCATGAAGACAAACAATTCGCTGCAGTTCTAGCTGAATCCTTTCGGGTGCAGCCTTTGGAAGAAGGTTGGAATAAGTGTTTATAAAAGTTCTTGTTTGAGGGTCAAGTGAAAGATTTAATTCAGCCACAAATCTCAAAGCCCTAAGCAGCCTCAAAGGATCTTCAATTAAATTTCTCTCTCGAACAGCCACAAGCTGATTTTTCCGTAAATCAGCAATACCTCCTGTTGGATCAACAATTTCCGGAATCGATCCCAACCTGAGGGCAATTGCATTAAGCCTGAAATCACGATGCCAAAGGTCCTCCTCCAAGGTAGATCCAAATTGCTTCGCTAAATCAATAGTCCAGTTTTTAAAAACCAATCGGGCTATATCCCTTTGCTCATCAAGGACTACAAAAGTTGCATCTAGGTTTTTAGCAATATCTTGAGTGATTTTTATTGCATTATTCGGGACCACAAAATCCAAATCTGGGTTCTTATTAAGTCTGTTCAACAAACCATCTCGAACAGCACCTCCAACTAACGCCGTCCCAACTGGTAACTGAGCAATTGAAATAGGCCATCCCCCAGGGTTGAGAGTTTCCAAAAGCGCATTAGCCAAAAAACTCTTATCACCGTTCAGAATAGAATTTTCAAAAGAGGTGGAGGGAATGTGCATATGTGTTAACTGCCTCTGGGTTGATCGTTGTCAGACTTATCACTCAGTAGAGCGTCAACATGAAGTAACTCATCTAACCGCAACTCCTGACATAGTGCCTATAGATCCATTGATTAACATCAGTATTTTGGAGAAAGCAAATGGAAGTACTGAGGTCGAATGGGATGTAAGAGCTTGCAAAAGTTTCCGTAAAGATCAAGGCCGATGGATGAGATTGTGCCCGGGGCAAGAAATCCCAAAATGAATTAAAAGAGAATGCGAGAAAAAAGGAAGCACAATGAATCTTTTTTGCTGGCTTTACATAGCAGCACCAATACACTTGGTGTAGCAATATTGAATTCAAAGTCACCAAAAGAAAGCATTATCAGTTCTACTTTTCCAATCGGACGATACCTGTCCAACAAGGTAGTAAATTGCATAGAAGAACTATTTCCAGCGTCTTCTTGGCACCAACTCAGTCGTATTTCAGTCGCCATTGGTCCAGGAGGATTTACCGGAACACGTTTAACAGTTATCTTGGCAAGAACTCTTGCACAGCAGCTGGAGTGTCACCTCGATGGAATTAGTAGCTTTGCCTTGATGGCTCCACGACTAGCAAAAGATCTGAGCACTAGGCATGAACCGTTTTGGATTACCCAAGAGCTGCCAAGAAAAGGAATAATTGCAGGAAAATATCAAATAATAAATGATTCAAAAATGAACAGTTTTGAAGAAGTATTGGAATTAGAGAAACCTCATCTTTTATCTTCTGAATGCAAAGTAATACCTACCGTCAAGGCGTCAGAAAATGTAACTTTAGATGTAGTTCGACTTTTAAAAGTTTCTTTATTCGCCCAAAAAACAGGGCAAAAAAAATCATGGAGAAATGTTTTTCCTATTTACGCAAGCTCACCTGTTAAGTGAATTCACTAAGTTCTCTTGTAAATATTTGAAGCCATATTAATTATCTAACAAGATCATTTTCAAGCATCAAATTGATAGTCAACTGTAATTGATTTGTGGTGATTTCTAAATCAAATTTTCGTCGACTAGAAGGGGGTGGTATTGGAGATCCAATCCGCAAATAAATTGGAACTAAACGAGGCCAAACCATTTTTTTACCAAGAGCTCTATGGCTATTTACTATTGCCACAGGTAATAATGAAGCACCACTTCGTGCTGCCAATAACGCTGCGCCAGATAAAGGGTTATTTACTCGTCCATCGCTTTGTCGACTACCATCCAGAAAAACTCCTATTGCCGATCCTTTATGAAGTTGTTTAGTTGCAGTTCTAATTGCTTCACGATCACTTGAACCCCTTTTAACTGGATAGGCTCCACACATTCTAATTATTCGACCTAATAATGGAATCCTAAAGAGTTCTTCTTTTGCCATAAATGCAATAGGTCGGCCTAATGCATGTCCTAAAAGAGGGGGATCTAAATGAGATCCATGATTTGCAACTACAACTAGAGGACCATTCATAGGTACATTTTTATTGCCAAAAGTTCGGCCTCTAAATAAAAGCCTAAACACAGGAAATACAAGGCAATAACTAACTAGCAAATAAGCAAAGGTAGGTCTTGGCGGAATCAGGGATGCAGGATCTTTTTTCACAGAAAGATTCAAATTCAATACCCCAAACCACTAATATTAGATATTTGGCTAATTGTTACACCCTTAAGAGAACGTTTTGCTAAGCCACTAAGAACATTTCCAGGTCCAATTTCCACTAAGTTCTTGATACCTTGCTCAACCATCGTTTCCATAGTTTCTCGCCAGCGAACCCCTGTCGTCATTTGTCTCTTTAATCTCTCTTTCAAAAGCTCTCCATCACAAGTAGGGATAGGTTCTGCATTACTTAAAACAGGAAAAAGAGCATTCTGAAAGGTCACCTCATCAAGCTCAGTAGCAAAAGCACGAGAAGCATTGTCCATATATGGGGAATGAAATGCTCCAGATACATGTAATGGTATAGCCCTCTTACAAATCAAAGAATCACTAACAGTCTTTACAGACTGAGGAGTACCTGACAAAACAACTTGGCTAGAACTGTTGTCATTCGCAATAACAACTCCTTCAGTAGACGCTATAAGCTCATCAAGCTGTTTTCTATCAAAGCCAATTAACGCTGTCATAGCCCCCCCGCCTGCAAGATTCATGAGTTCAGAACGTCGCTTTAACAAACGCAAAGCAGTGTTTGCATCAAAAACCTGAGCGGCATAGAGAGCCACAATTTCACCCAAGCTATGACCAGCAAGTAATGAAGGGTTCCTACCTTGTCTCATAAGGTCATCGACTAACAATGACTCAACAACAAACAATGCTGGCTGAGTATTCCTTGTGTCATTTAGATCAGCAGATTCATCTGCATCATTACTTTGACTACAGATCGATAGAAGATCACGTCCTAATAATTGCGATGCAAAAGCAAATCTTTCTTCTGCACCTGGCAATGACAGTAAATCATCCGCCATACCAAGTTTCTGTGAGCCTTGACCTGGAAAAACCCAAGCAATCGTCATGAAAAATCTTCAATCAATGAAGTAAATCTTAAATGGGGCCCTGCCATCGCAATAAAGCTGCTCCCCAACTCAACCCAGCACCAAATCCACTGCTAGCTATCAAATGTCCTGGCCTTATGCGTCCATCTCTAACTGCTTCATCCAACATTAAAGGGATAGTGGCAGCAGAAGTATTTCCATATTTAGAAAGATTGCTTAAAACTTTTTCTTTTGGGATAGAAAATCGATCAGCTACCGCATCCAAAATCCTCTTATTTGCCTGATGCAAAAGTAACCAATCCAATGAGTCTGGATCAATTTGATTGGCAGTTAAAAGTTCTTCGAGAATAGAAGGGACTTCTCTAACAGCAAACTTATAAACCTCTTGTCCATTCATTTTTATAGGCGAGAAACCTCCTCTCTGATGAGTTATCCCATCTACCAACGGAAGAAAATCTTCAATCTGATTCAAAGTCAAACAATTTCCTCGATTGCCATCAGATTTCAATTTAAAACCAATTAATCCATCATTCTTTTGATCAGTAGCTTCAAGAGCAACAGCCCCTGCTCCATCTCCAAAAAGCACACAACTTGTTCGATCATCCCAGTCGACCCAACGAGTTAATTGATCAGCACCTATAACCAACACTCTCCGCATTGAACCACTTCGCAAAAATTGAGCAGCCGTAATCAAAGCGAATAAAAAGCCACTACAAGCTGCTGTGAGGTCAAAAGCGACTGCATTTGAAGCTCCAATCTTCGCTTGAACTTGAGGTGCTGATCCAAACAAATCATCAGGAGTAGATGATGCCAATAGCACTAAATCAATAGTTTCTGGGTTCCAACCCGCCATTTTTAAGGCTGATGAAGCAGCCCTCTGACTCAAAGCAGAAAGAGTTTCTTCTGAGTCACAAACATGTCGTTCAGCAATACCTGTGCGACTTCGAATCCAAGAATCATTTGTCTCAACTCTTAGGCCGAGTTGTGCATTAGTAAGTGTTTGGTGGGGAGTGGCACTTCCACTGCCTACCAAAGCTATTCCTATATTCATTTGAAACGATTCTGCCAAAAGCTATGAGATTTCCAACTGAATCAGTCAATCACAACCCACAACCCCATTCATAGCTCAAACGCTAGCAATGGAAGAATTTTGAAGCTGAACCAAATCATCCATCACACCATGATTTGCTGCAGAGTGAGCAAGACGAAGGGCACTCACAACTGAAAGAGCTTTGCTACTGCCATGACCTATAACACAAATACCATTTACACCAAGCAAAAGAGCTCCTCCATGTTCCGCGTGATCAAGACGTTTCTTAATCCTTTTGAGATTACTGCGGAGAAATGCAGAGCCAACTTTTCCTCGCCTGCCTCTTGGCAATTCAGCTCGAAGCACGTCTAACAAAACACTACCTACAGATTCAAGAAATTTAAGTAATACATTCCCTGTAAATCCATCACAAACTACTACATCAAATTCACCAGAAAGAACATCCCTACCTTCACAATTGCCAACAAAATGAAAGCGATCTTCTTTACTTAATAATTCATAAGTTTGAATAGAAAGATCATTTCCTTTGCAAGATTCTTCACCAATATTTAACAACCCTATTCGTGGCTGACTAATTTGTAAAACATCACGAGAATAGATATTTCCAAGTAAAGCAAATTGATGCAAGTAAGTAGACTTACAATCCATATTTGCACCAACATCAAGAACGAGAACCGGTTGACCAGGATCTTTTGTAGGGAAAAGTGCTCCAATAGCAGGTCGGTCAATTCCCTGAAGACGACCTAAACGAAAAATTGCTGCAGCCATTAATGCACCAGAGTTGCCTGCTGAATAGACAGCCATGGCTTTATTCTTTTTAACCAAATCCATCGCAAGATTGATGCTTGCGTCACGTTTTCTTCTTACTGCAGTGGCTTCTTCATTCATTTCTACCGAAGGGCCACTATTTATCAGCTCTAAATGACCAGCCTCTATTGCTTCATCAAGTAATTCATTTAATCCCATTAACTGAGCTGCCTTCAAAACCTTTTCAGATTCACCAACGAAACGGATCCGAATTGGCAATCTTTGCAAAGCCTGAAGACATCCATCAAGAATCTGAGCAGGAGCGTTATCCCCACCCATACCGTCAACGGCAATCCAAAGACGTTCAGATTCATCAAAAATCGGTTTATCAATCCCACTATCGCCGCTTTGTAAGCGTCGTAGAGGATCAAAAACAAGCGGCTGCAGCATATTTCCTGCCATTGAGCTCGCACTTGTCACCACGGACCCTGCACTTGAAACCACTGTCCCAGCAACATTGCCAGCAGCCGAAGCAGAGTTCGTAGCTGTATCCACAATGCTAGTTACAGCCGCATTACGGCGATACCAAATAACCAAACGCCTGATGGCCTTTGGCCGATTGGCCTTATTACGCAACCCCAAGGCAGCGTTTGTATCAGTGTCCTTCTGAACCAATTGAATCAACTATGCGCTGGAACAAATAACCCGTACCCCGTGCAGTAAGAATAAGCTCAGGATTGGCTGGGTCATCTTCCAGTTTGGAACGCAACCTTGAAATATGTACATCAACAACACGAGTATCAACATGACGTTCTGGTGTATATCCCCAAACTTCCTTGAGAATTTCTCCTCTGCTAAAGGGTTCTCCTGATCTACTAACTAACAACTCCAACAAACTGAATTCCATTCCTGTCAGGCGTATACGCTCATCGCCACGAAAAACCTTGCGTTTATTAGTATCGATTCGCAAATTCGTAACTTGAATAACACCAGAGTTTGGAATTCCAGCTATGTGCTCTTTCTCAACACGACGCAGAACACAACGAATGCGAGCTTCCAACTCCTTGGGACTAAAGGGCTTAACTACGTAATCATCAGCTCCAAGCTCAAGTCCTGTGATTCTGTCTGCTACGTCCCCTAATGCTGTGAGCATGACAATTGGCACATCAGACTCCTTACGCAATTCTTGGCAAACGCCATAACCATCAAGTTTTGGCATCATCACGTCGAGAACGACTAAGTCAGGTTCACAATTCCGAAACAGTTCAAGTGCCTCATTCCCATCACATGCTGTAACGACCTGATAGCCGATCATGGATAAGCGGGTTTCAAGAATCCGTCGAATGCTGGCCTCATCGTCAGCTACGAGAATGGTTTCTTTAGATGCTGAACTGATAGCCGTCATGTCTTCTTTGGCTGTGGCGGCAAATGAAACTCGATATTAGATAACCCCCGAGAAGGCCCCCAAAGGTCATCTTTATTCAAGCAAAGCCAACTTTCTTTACTTTAAGTGTCTCGCATTGCCTCTATCTACATCTGTCAAAGCTGTGGAGCACAAACACGACAGTTCTTTGGCAAATGCTCCAATTGTGGAGATTGGAATTCAATTATTGAACAGGTTGACTCTTCGCTCAATAATAGGCGAAAAAAAAGCAGCTCTAATTCATGGAAAGAGCCGATATCATTACTGTCTGAACCAATCACCTCCCTAAAAGAAACAGTATTAGATCGCCTAACAAGTGGATATAGCGAATTCGATCGTGTGCTTGGAGGAGGATTAGTCCCTGGCTCACTTGTCTTAGTTGGCGGTGATCCAGGTATCGGCAAAAGCACACTTCTATTACAGAGCGCAACAGCTATGGCTGTTAAACAGTCTGTTTTATATGTCAGTGCAGAAGAGTCTGCACAGCAAGTGAGATTGCGCTGGAAACGTCTAAAAGGATCTGAATCCAACCTTCATCTACTTGCAGAAACCAACTTGGAATTGGTTCTCAGAGAACTTGAAGCCTTAAAGCCAGCAGTAGCAATTATCGACAGTATTCAGGCATTAAATAATGAAAATCTCTCTGGAGCGCCTGGTTCAGTAGGGCAAGTCAAAGAATGTGCTTCTGCATTGCAACAATTAGCAAAACAACAAAACACCTCCTTATTTCTGGTTGGTCATGTAACCAAAGAAGGAATGCTTGCAGGACCAAAAGTCCTAGAACATCTGGTTGACGTTGTTCTGACATTTGAAGGCGACAGGCATGCAAGCCATAGATTGTTACGAGCCGTAAAGAATCGTTACGGGGCCACTCATGAACTTGGGATTTTTGAGATGGAAGGCGATGGACTTTCCGAAGTAACAAATCCCAGTGAAATATTTCTCAACAGAAAAGCAACAGTTGGAGTCGCAACAATCGTTGCTTGTGAAGGGAGCAGATGTCTTGCAGTCGACCTACAAGCGCTTATAAGTGCTACAACCTATGCAAGCCCTAGACGAACAGCTACTGGAATTGAAATAAACAGGCTTCATCAAATCTTGGCAGTACTTGAAAAACATTTAGGCTTCAGCTTGTCTCGTCATGACTGCTATCTCGCCGTAGCAGGTGGTTTAACAGTTGAAGAACCTGCCGCAGATCTAGCAATTGCCACAGCAGTTGTATCCAGTCACAAAGGTCTACTTTTACCTCAAGGCACAGTTCTTATCGGAGAATTAGGCCTAGGAGGACAATTACGTCCTGTCAGTCAACTGCCACAAAGATTGCAAGAAGCTCAACGGCTTGGATTCGAAAGAGCTATTTTCCCCAGTGGAAGTGGCTTAACAAAAATGAAGCCAGAACTGAATTTAGAATTACATGAAGTATCAAATATTGGTGAAGCCTTAAATATTGCTCTAGGTGTGAATCTTGATATTGATGAAAACTACAGAAATCTATTTAAATGATGTCAATTTTGCTTCGCCGGGTTGTTTTCAGCCAATTCTCAATTTCTAAATATCCACCGGGATAAAGTCTTACAGCCTTAGTCCAGACTTCTGCAGCTCTATCAAACCAAATATCAGACTCATCTTGATTGCCTGCTTCTTGCTCAAGTCGACCACGTTTTTCATAAATCAAACCCATGTTTTTCAAACATGAAGGTTGTTTAGGGTTTTCTTCAAGTGCCTTGGTGTAAGTCTCGAGTGCTCGATCCTCTTCCCCATTACTCATATAAATAATCGCCATATTTTTAAGAGTTTCGCTCCTGTCAACTGGATTTTCCTCAAGTCTGAGACTTTCTTCGTAATTTTCAAGAGCCTCTGAATAATCACCATCATTCTGGGCTGAGAGTCCATCTCGGTAATAAACATAGGCTTTCTTCTGTTGTGAATCGATTGGCATCATCTTGACAATCATCTCTGCCATCACAGTGAAGGCCTTATCAATAGGATTGTCTTGTTCTCGACTACGAGGCATAACTAAGTTTAATCACCAATTCGTGTACCCATCCTGCCGAAATTCAAAGCTAGTTGCTTAAGCAATTATATTTTTTGTTGAACATGGCATTTATATCGTTCAAGTAATTAGCTTGGTAGCGCACCTCACAAATCCGTGAGTACTCACAAAAGTTACTTGAAGCACAAGTCCGTCTTGCTAGATGTAGATGGAATGAAGTGTGGTGGATGTGTTAGCTCCGTAGAGCAAACATTACTTGCACAATCAAGTGTTGCTAATGCCAGTGTCAATTTAGTCGCCCGCACTGCCTGGTTAGACCTAAAAGATCCTGAACAACCTCTAGATCCAATATTAAAAGCACTTGCTGATCGAGGCTTCCCTTCCAAGCTAAGACAAACTTCAGCTCTAAAAGATACTTCAGCAGAAGTTGATGCTGCTAATGAATGGTGGAAGCAATGGCGCCAAATGGTAGCTGCAATCTTTTTGCTATTGCTTTCAGTACTGGGACATCTTGCAGAAGGCGGCAAGCTTGATTTGCCAATTCTGAGCTCATTACCCTTTCATGCCACTCTTGCAACCTTTGCATTACTTGGACCAGGCCTGCCAATCCTTAAAGGAGGTGTCCAAGCTGCATTCGCTTTGACACCAAATATGGACACACTTGTGGGTTTAGGAGTAACTAGTGCTTATTTAGCAAGCCTTGTTGCCTTGATTTGGCCCACAGTTGGTTGGCCATGTTTTTTTAATGAGCCAGTAATGCTTCTTGGATTTGTTTTGCTAGGTAGATTCTTAGAAGAACGGGCACGTTTTCGAACAGGTCTTGCAATAAAAGAATTAGCTCAATTACAACCAGAAACCGCTCGACTTATTGTTAACCCCAACGAAATCCGTGAAGTTCGAGTTGGTGCATTAAGACCTGGGGAAAAACTGCAATTACTTGCAGGGGATCGAATACCAGTTGATGGAATTGTTATTGAAGGTAATTCCGCAGTTGATATATCCAGCCTCACTGGTGAACCATTGCCATTAGAAGCTTCACCTGGAACAGAACTTGCTTCTGGGAGTCTTAATCTCGAAGCCAACTTAACTCTTCAGGTTCAACGTGTAGGAGCTGAAACAGCATTAGCCCGCATAATTGGTCTCGTCGAAGAAGCACAGGCTCGAAAAGCACCTATTCAAGGTCTAGCTGATCGGGTTGCAGGAAAATTTTGCTATGGAGTTGTAGGCCTGGCAACAGCTACATTTCTGTTCTGGTGGAAATTAGGTCCCCGTTTATGGCCACAAGTTCTTTTTATCTCTGAACACAGTCTTCTAGCTGGACATGAACATGGATTGCATTCAACGCTTGGAAGTACTGCAGATACTCCATTAGCACTAGCTTTACAACTATCAATAGCTGTCCTAGTTGTGGCATGTCCATGCGCGCTAGGACTAGCAACACCAACCGTAATAACGGTTGCATCAGGGCAAGCCGCTCGTCATGGGTGGCTATTCCGAGGTGGTGATGTAATTGAGATGGCAGCTTCCCTGAATCAAATTGTTTTCGATAAAACAGGCACTCTCACGATTGGTAGACCATTGGTTGTTGGTTGCTTACAAACAAATAATCAAAATCAAATGTTGCAACTAGCAGCCAGTCTCGAACAAAACAGTAGACATCCTCTTGCTCATGCAATTATCCAAAAGGCAGAAGAAACAGGGCTTGAATTACTAAATGCAGTTAATACTCGCACCTATCCCGGAAAAGGAATTGCAGGAGAGATAAATGGAGTTAATGGAACTATTCGTGTAGGCAGGCCAGAATGGCTAATAGATGAAGGTATTAAATATAATTTTGATATTGAGGAAGTGGTTGTTAATGGTGAAACTATTGTCGCAGTAGCTCAAGAAAATAAACTCTTAGGCCTAATACTAATTGATGATCAAATTCGTCCAAATATTGATATTGCTCTCAATCGATTAAGAAAAAAGGGGCTAATATTGCATATGCTTAGTGGTGATAGGCGTGAAGCAGTTCTAAAGTTAGGAAGCTTATTGGATTTCCATTCAGATCAACTAGCCTGGCAACTATTGCCAGATCAAAAACTAAGCCAACTAGAAACACTCAAAAAAGCTGGTTCTATTGCCATGGTTGGTGATGGGATAAACGATGCTCCTGCATTAGCTGCATCTGATTTAGGAATTGCAATAGGTACAGGAACACAAATAGCCCAAGAATCTGCTGATCTTATTTTGTTAGGTGATCGGCTGGAAAGTTTACCTGATGCTCTGTTACTAGCTCGCCAAACTATGAACAAAGTCAAGCAAAACCTCTCATGGGCGTTCGGATATAACTTGATCGCCTTACCCATTGCAGCTGGGGTGCTATTACCTTCCTATGGATTGTTGTTATCTCCACCAATTGCTGCTCTTTTAATGGCTGTTAGTTCAATAACAGTAGTTCTTAATGCCTTATCACTTCGAAGCAAAATATGAAGGGAAATTTTCTTGTATTTGAAGGAATAGATGGTTGTGGAAAGACTACCCAAATCAATCAATTAACTAATTGGTTACCAAATAGCGGGTTAATGCCTGAAGGGGCAATGTTGCACTTAACACGCGAACCAGGCGGAACGGCATTAGGCAATGCTTTACGGGAATTGCTTCTTAATACTCCTAAAGAAATGTCTCCTGAACCATTAACAGAGTTGCTGTTATATGCAGCTGATCGTGCACAGCATGTATCTGCAGTAATACTTCCCGCTCTAAACAAGGGGGATTGGGTCATAAGTGATCGATTTAGTGGGTCTACACTTTCCTATCAAGGTTATGGAAGGAAGCTTAATCTTGACTTAATTAAACAACTTGAACTAATAGCAACTCAAGGAATCGTGCCAGACATAACTTTTTGGTTTGATTTACCTGTTCAAGAAAGTATCACTCGAAGGAAGAAAAGAGTGAGTGATCGAATAGAAGCAGAAGGTGATATTTTTTTAAACAGAGTGGCCCAAGGATTTGCAACCGTAGCCAGAGAAAGAAATTGGACACGAATCCAAGCAGATCTGAACAAAGAAATTGTTACTAAAAAGCTTCAAGAAACAGTAATTGAATATTGTTTGAAACAGAAAAAATAAAATGAATCAATACGAATCAAAGAATGTATTTGATGATGTAATTGGACAAAGTGTAGCTATTTCAATTTTAAATTCAGCTCTTATTAAAAATAGAATTGCACCAGCATATTTATTTACTGGGCCTAATGGAGTGGGGCGAAGACTGACAGCAAATCGATTCTTAGAAGGAGTTATTACAGGAGGATCTACCATAATCCGCGAACGAAGGCGTTTAGAAGCATTAAATCACCCTGACTTAATTTGGGTTGAGCCAACCTATATACACAAAGGAAATATAATCTCTAAATCAATGGCCAAAAATGAATCTATTAGTAAACGTAGTTTTCCTCAAATTCGTCTAGAACAAATAAGAAGAATCAAAACATTTCTTAGCAAAAAGCCTTTAGAAGCAAGATTAGGAATGGTAGTGATTGAAGCAGTAGAAATGATTAACGAAGCAGCGGCAAATGCACTCCTAAAAACTCTTGAAGAGCCTTGCAATGGAATATTAATATTAATCTCAGAAAGACCTGAAAGGCTTCTTGAAACAATTCGATCTCGCTGTCATAAAGTTCCTTTTTCTAGACTAAAATTAGAAGAAATTGAAAAAATTTTATCTAACAAACAATTAAATCAATACTCTAAGGACTCGATTGGTCTTAATCAAAAAGAATTAATAAGTCTTTCCAATGGATCGCCAGGTGCACTAATAGAAAACATGGAAATGTGGCAAGGTATTCCTAATGATATTTGGATTCGTCTGCAAGGTATCACTAAGAACCCTATAGATGCTTTATCACTTGCACGAGATATCGCTGAATCAATCGATGAAGAGCAACAAATTTGGTTGATTAACTTATTTCAGTATTATCTATGGAATCTAAATAATGACGCAAAACCTATAAAAAGGCTAGAGATTCTTCGATCTCAATTAATGTCTTTTGTCCAACCCAGACTGGCATGGGAGGTTGCTTTACTTGAACTTACTCAAGAGAAATTTAAGCACTAGCTCTCTCCGTTCCCTCCTGTGATATTCCTTCCTGACTTCGTCCATCATGACGTTCTTTTCTGGCTTGAGCCAATACGTCCTGAAGGTCTTGAATCTGAGCGCCCGTCGGTAATTCAAGGCAATATCCAGCTCCATATACAGTTTTGATAAAGCGTGGTTTACGAGGGTCTGGTTCTAATTTCGTACGCAAATGTCGCACATGAACTCTAATCGTCTCAATATCATCATCAGGCTCATACCCCCACACTTCTTTAAGAATCACAGATGGTGAAACTGTCTGTCCATGCCTCTGCAATAAACAATGAAGCAATTCAAATTCCAAGTGAGTTAACCTAACGGGACGCTCAAACCAAATTGCTTCAAATCTTTCTGGCACAAGGGTTAAAGGGCCATAATTCAATATTTCTTGTTGACTACTAGTCCCGACAGGAGCTCTATCTGTCCTCCTCAAAAGTGCTTTTATTCTGACTTGTAATTCCTCAAGATCAAAAGGCTTTGTCAAATAATCATCTGCGCCTGAATTAAATCCACTAACTTTATCTTTAGTGCCACCTAAGGCAGTCAACATCAGAATTGGTATCCCCGAAGTCCTTTCATCTCTTCTCAAACGCTGGCAAAGAGTCAGCCCATCGACCTTTGGGAGCATCAAATCTAGAACAATCAGATCAGGGGAATACTGAAGGGCAAGAGCTTGTCCTTTTATCCCATCTTCTGCCCGTTGCACGTCAAAACCACTGTGTTCTAGATGACCTGTCACCAGATCACGCATGTCTTGGTCATCTTCGATCAACAAGATGCAAGGCTTCATTAGATCGGAGGCAGGGCGGAAGGCGTAATCAGCAAAATGCTGTTACACGTACTTTTACAGATTCTCTCAAGATTTGTGTTGTCTTGCAGAATTTGCTTCGAACACAAGATATCTAATAAATTGACTGCAAGCCTTTCTCTCACAAGTTTTTGTTGTATCAAGAAGAGAAGTCAGAAGACTCTCTCTTTAGAAAGTCTTCCAAATCTGTCCATGGTCTGTTGCGGATTTTTTAGCGAAATTCCAAAACCACAATCTGTGTTTGTGGTTTGTAAAAAGCTCCCCGGGCGGGATTCGAACCTGCGACCAATCGATTAACAGTCGACCGCTCTACCGCTGAGCTACCGAGGATTGAAAGTTTGAACCTAACTCTCACACCCTCCGACCTGCAAGTGGCTTGAAACGTTGCATTAGCAAATCACCAGACAACCATGGTCCTACTTTGCCTTTTTCCATCCTTGCTGCACCATCACAATATTGAAGTTCCTCAAGGCGATGAGTGATCCAAAGTGCAGTAATTCGCTTAGAACTGCCCTGGCAAAGTTTTCTCACTGTGTTCAAAACAACTTTTTGACTTGCAGGATCTAATAATGCAGTGGGTTCATCTAATAGCAGCAAGTTGGCATCACTTGCTAGAGCACCCGCTAATGCTAAGCGCTGCTTCTGTCCACCACTAAGGGTATGAATAGGTCGAGATCCAATGTCACCCAAATCCACTTGCTGAAGAACTTCTTGAATACGTTTTGTTCTTTGCTGAAGTGTCAGTTCCTTTGGAAGGCTCAAACACAAATCACTGCTACAACTTGGTAAAAGAAGTTGATGATCTGGATTCTGAAACATCAATGATGGCTTTAAGGTGCAATGAATTTGCCCATATGTGGGCTTAAGCATTCCACTAATCAAACGAAACAGAGTGCTTTTACCGCTCCCATTTGGTCCTACAAGCATCCAAAGACCTTCTCTAGGGATAGAAAAACTACACTTATCTAAAACTTTCATTCCAGAAGGCCAAGAAAAACAAACTTTCTCCAAACAAAGTACAGAAGGATTTCTTCTGATGTGATCACTAAAATTTAGCCCTTTCATTAATCAAGTCTCAAAAGAAAAGCCAGGTCGCTTTGTACCACCAGAGGCTGCCGTTTTCTCATAAATTTGGACTGCAAGCACCTCCTGAATCAAAACAGTCACCTTCTTCTCTTCAACTTTTTCGCAGGTCAGTTCGATAAGGTTTGGATGACCTTTTTCCATACATTGGCGAACTTTGTCATATAGGGCTTGAGCATCCCCAACATTTTTACGTTGTACCGACAACGGTATGGGACTTAATTTAAGAGCCAGCTCGATTACGTACACAAAGAAATCTAAAAGCACACATTCATTCTTACCAATGAATGGCCACCTCTGCTTCTTTCAATCTCTTTGTCAAAGCTGATCACACTCACTGGATTTCAGTTAGGCTTTTTGAGCTTTGGCAATAGCGGTGTGACCTTGTTAATTCTTTAATAATGGTCGAATGCATCGTGAATTGTCCTTATCCCCAAAGGAGGAGGTGTCCATGGTTGAAAGTTGTATGAATCAGGGTCTGCTGATCGCGGAGAACGCCGACTGATTTCGGCAACTGTCCCTTGATCAAACGGTTCCGAGACATAGCGGACCCGGCGAGAGCCCCTGCCCCTAATAAGGGCAGGGGCATTGTTTCAAATAGCCGCCAAAGAAAACAATTAAATCTAACTCTTTTTAAAAACTAAAAGCGTCAATCAATTAATTCATTAATAGGAATAAAGTAGGTGCTGTTAGTTGTAGAATTGCAAATTAAAAAATCATTATTTTTGCATATAATATTATCAAGAAAATTTTGAGAATCTTTATGATTTAATCTTACATAACTTTCCGCCCAATTTAAACTCCCAACAAGATGAGTAGCGCCTTTACCTGCCCAGTATTTGATAGTCGTTTGGTTAACATCTTTTATTGAGGTCAACCAACCTTGTCGTCTGGACAAGTTAAGGAAAGTAGGGTCCATACCTGTCACAGAAACTATCCTGGATTCGGGCTTAACTTCATTACGAACTCTAGTTGCCAAGGGCATCCAAATTTTAGATTGTGTCTTCTCTACTAAAAAATAATCAAATGTAAGTATAGTGATGCTAATCGTACTTATCAGTAAAAGTATAATTGATAATATCAACTTATTCATTCTAAAAGAGTGAATAAGTTGATGCAAACACTTCCAACCTCGACCCATTAAGGGACACAAGAAAAGCTGAAGAGGTAATTGATAATACTCATGAATAGAACTTGACCCCATGAAAAATATAGTAGTTAAAAGCATGCCAATTAAGCCTGCCCATAAAATTTGGCCAACTGATTTTTTATAACAATCCCATAAGCCTAAAATAACTAAAGGAAAACCAATTATTGCCATATTTCTCAGAATAATTCTAAGAAATAAATTCAACCAAACCTTTATATTCATTAACATATCTAATCTGATCCTATCAGAATTATCTTCCCATGTTAAGAAGCTAAGTCCACTCTCTTGCCCAAGAGAATATGCATATTTAAACCAAATAAATGTAATAATAATTGCTGTAGAGCCATAAAGAAAAGGCCCAATTGATTTAAAGATAATAGAGAACCTTCTAAAAATTTCTTTAAAAGTTAGCGGCTCGTTAATGTCCTCACTATATAGCTGCGCAACAATAAAAGGTATCCCAAGCCATACAATAGGAAGCAACTTTATCAAGCATGCAACGCAAAAAGAAATCCAACTCAAAAAAAGTGAGGTTCGATTTCTACCTTTTCCCCAAACTAGTAAGCGTTCAATACTCAATGCAGAGGCAAGTATTAACAGTGACTCTGCCTGAAATGCACGACCATAATATACATTTAGTGGGAGCAAAGCAAAAAACAATCCGCCCCACCATCCACTCGCCTGATCAAAAATTAAACTTCCTATTCTAATTACTAATAAAATAGTAATTAGGCTAAAGAAGATAGAAAGTGACCGACCAATCCATTCATGAATACCAAAAATCTTATACAATTGACCTACTATGTATGGAAAGATTGGAAATTCACATTCCACATACCCTTTACTTGCGCCAGCCCAATCAATTTGAGGCAGCCAAATTGGAGAATTTTCTAACGCAAAATGCCTCGCCATTGCTGCAGTATCTGCTTGGCGCCAACTATGTACTCCTACAATAGGAGCTTGTATATTTATCAGTCGAAAAATTAGTCCTATACAAATTGGAAACCAAATCGAATATGAAGATGAAATATGTTCCTTTTTCATAAGTCAAGGTGTATTCCAAACGAAACGAGAAGAAGCTGCATAATTCCATATAAACGCAACAAATATTCCTGCAAGCTGAGCCCAAAATGTACTGGAAGAAACAGAGTTATAAAAGGCAGTTGCAAGTCCAACATTAGCCAATACAGGCAAAGAGCTAACCAAAAGAAATTTCAACAGTCCTTTTAATAGAAATAAATTGTGCAGCCTTTGCGCTCTAAATGTAAGCAAATTATTCATTAAATAGTTAAAAGTTACCACAAGCAATACAGATATTGGCAATGCTTTCTCAAAAACCAAAGTAAAGATATTCATCAAGAAATATGTTGTCGTCAGTTGCAAAAAAGCCCCTGTTGAGCCTACCAAACCAAAGCTAATGGCTCGCCGAGGTAATATTCGAAAAGAAAGTGTATGAATAAATGAGATCAAAAAGTCCCATACAATAGCTAAATCAAGTTTCGAAGTCCCATGCAAACGAGGCTGAAAAGTCAGTGGAACTTCGGAAATGCTCAACTTCCCACTGCTAACAGCAAGTAATTCATAGAAAAACTTAAATCCATTAACATCTACTCTGCGTATATTTGTAAAGCAAGAATTTAAATTAACTACAAAACAACCACTCATATAATCAGTTAAATGGGTGTACTGCTTAGGCAGACTTAATCGAGAAAGTCGATTGGCCCATATTGAACTGCCAGTTCTGTGATGACTCAAGCCTCTAATCTTGGCTTCGCTAAGGAATCTACTTCCAACAACAATATCCAGATTATTATCTTTTAAATGTCTAACAGCATTAATTACATCCAAAGGCTCATGCTGACCATCACTATCCATGACAGCTGCCAAATCAGCAGTCGAATCGAGCAAGCCTTCCTTAATAGCGCTAGAGAGTCCTGATCTACCTAATCGACGTATCAATCTTATTCTTTTATCTTGTCGTGCCAATTTCTTAACAAGTTCGGCAGTCCCATCTGTTGAATCATCATCAACTATCAGTATTTCAAGGTCAAATTCTCCACCTATGGATACGAGTTTCTGAAGTAATGGTTCAATATTCTCTCGCTCGTTGTAAGTAGGAAGAACAACCGAAAGGCGTTCTTGCATTAATGCCATTTAAATAAATTAGTAAAAAGGGAAATTAATTTTTTCAAAAAATTGAACTTTATTTGTTCTGACAGAAGACTAAGGCCCATTCACCATCTTTTTGAACTACTTTACAGTCTTTTTCAAAAGCCAAGCTACTGAGGCGTTTTGTATTTCTGGTCAAAAGCCATCCAGAATTGGGAAATTTATGAATGGTCTTTATTTTTTTTCCTGCATACCAATCGAGACTGGGACGTTCATAACTGCCTTCAATAAAGACCTCAGACCCTTTTGCAGTTAATGCCATTTGAGCTACAGGTCTGACCAACCAATTCTCATTTAACTCCCATAACCAAAAACTTGATCTCATAAGAATACAAAGAGCTAAAAAACTGCCCCCTATAAGAGCCAAAAATCCAATCGCTCTTTGTTCTGTTAATGAGCTTGTTAATAACCACCCTCCTATCGTCCAACCAAATCCAGAGGCAAATAAAATTGAAGTATAAGGTAGCAAAACTGGGGCAAATCCAAAGCTTCCAAATATTCCTAATCCGATCAGCCCAAGCCCAATACTTAACCATAAATATGGAACACTCAATAGCAACAATTTTCCTGGATATTTACTAACCCCATCCCGTTTAATTAACCAAGCTAAAGGTCTCGCACATATCAAAGAAAAAGGAAGCCAAAGCGGATGGCTATACCAAGGAAGTTGAGTTTTAAGAGGAAGTATTGACAAAGCAATGACTAACTGTGTTCCTAAAGCCCATTTCCCCCATCGGGTGTGCCTGTCCTGCCAAGCCCATAACATTCCTAAAGGCCAAAGCAATAACCATGGCCAACCTCCCTCAAAAACTTCAATTAAAGGTACTAAGAAACCTAGATCACTTCCTTCTCCAGCATCAAAAAGCACTCGAGTTGCTCCATCAGCGCCCCAAAGCCAAAGTGCATTGCTTCCTCTCTGCACTCCATGCCATATATGCCATGAGATTCCTGGAACAAGTCCCACGGCAAAAGGGATTAATAATGAAACACGCCAAAGCTTTTGATTTTTTTCAAACAGTATTGGAAGCGCAGCAGCGGTAATTGCAGGCAAAAGTACAGGAGCTTTTAACAAAAGCAAAAAGCTACTTGCAATTCCTGCCCCAAATGCTCTTAATTTGTCAATAGAGCTATTATCTATAGATACAAGAAACAGCCAAAAAAGAGCAATTACGCTCAATTGCGTTCCATCCAACATGGCCAGTTTCCCATGCCTGGCCAATGGCAAAAGAGTTAGCAAAATTGCAGCAGTTGAAATACTTAAAGTTGTATCTCTAGGTCTTAAATACCAATTAATCAGTCCTCCTAATGGAACAACCAAAGTTGATAACAAGGCAGGTGCTAATCGCACCACAAAATCAGAGGGCAACTTCTCCAAGTAATCTCTTCCGTGATTACTTAATTGCATAACTAGCGCAATCATCCAATGAAGTCCTGGTGCCTTATTTAAGTAGTCAGAGTCCCACAAAGTTGGCAATAATTTATCTAGTCCTTGTTTTTGACTTAGCTCAAAAGCAACTCGTGCCACAGTAGCCTCATCAAAATCCCTTAAAGGCAGATCACCTAAGCCAATCAAAGACAATCCACATGCCAACAACCAAATCAGCATTAATCCCAAAAAAGGGGCTTTACTAATTGATGAACGGTAACTAGCCAATAACACATTCCATTGCTGTTTATTCTTCATAAGAAGAAAATATCTAAGTACCAACTTGGCACATGTTTATTAAGCAGTTCTATCTAAAAAAGAGAAAGTTGTTTTCTCTTGAAATTTAAAGTGCAATTCATGAGTCGATCTTCCGCAAGAAAAGCTTTCATATTTAGTTAAAAGCAAGAAGCGACAACCTTTAAGGTCAAAAAACTATGCAAAGTATATTTTATAGAATGCTAGTAAACCTAAAGAAAGCCCAACCTAAAAGTCCATCTATTTCGCATTAAAAAAGTCGCTCTCCTAGCCTGTCATTAGACATTCTGTCACATCCCTTTGTATCAAATGATATTCAATAGTTAATAATGGGTCTGCGCAAAAGCGCTTCTTACGTGAGGAAACCATGAAACTTTTCCAGCGATTGCTGGTAGCTCCGGCTGCATTGGGCTTAATAGCTCCAATGGCTGCTACGGCTACTGAGCTCAACATCAATGAAGTCTCTAACTACTCAGAGACAAGTGCAGAGACTCAAAGCATTTCTGCCTTTTCCGACGTCTACCCTACTGACTGGGCATATCAGGCGTTGAACGATCTTCGTAAGCGTAGTGGCTGTTCAGCTGCGACCCCTCGTGGAAGCATGACTCGCTACGAAGCTGCTGCACTTCTAAATAAGTGCCTTAGTAACATTTCTCAAGTCACCGAAGAAGAGCAGTCTCTCATCGATGAGTTCAGTTCTGAATTGGCTGTTATTCAAGGTCGCTTAGATGTCCTTGAAAACAACCTAGACGGTGTTGAAGCCGGTGTTTTCTCAACTACCACGAAACTTTCTGGTCTAACCACATTCGTAATTGGTGGTGTCGAAACAAACAACATCGACGACACCAACAGGACTGAATCCGTAACATTCAACTACGACACACGAATTGCTTTAGATACAAGTTTCACGGGTGATGACCTGCTGAAAACTGTATTACGTTCAGGCAACTTCAATGCGAATGACCCATTTGGCACAAGTGGAATTTCCACACTAGAAACAGCATTTATTTCTGCCGATGATCAACTAGCAGTACATCGTAACTACTACCAGTTCCCCATTGGAGAGGATCTAACTGCAACTCTTGGTGCCGTAGTCCGTCAAGACGACATGCTTGGTGTATGGCCTAGTGCTTATCCAAGTGAATCAGTTCTAGACTCATTGACTTATGCCGGTGCTAGAGCTGCCTATAACCTATCCATGGGTCAAGGTGCTGGTCTCACCTACGCAAAAGACAACATAAGCGCCAGCCTACTGTTTGTTTCAGAAAACGGTGATCGGGCTATTTCAGATAACACCAATGACGGTGGTCTTTTGACCGCCCAAGGTTCTGATGACCTAACCACTCAAATTGCTTGGATAGGTGATGAAGGCTTGACATTGGCTGCTGCTTACACAGTTTCCGATGGTGGAAACGACGCAAATGCAGCATTGGAACAAGACTTCACTGCTTTTGGTCTCAGTGCAGTTTATGAAACCGATTTTGATAGCGACTTAGTTCCAAGTTCTATCAGTGCTGGTATGGGTTGGGAAAGCCCTGACATCAAGGACTCCGTTGACGAGCCAACCAACAGCATTGAAGACAAAAGAACTTGGACTATTGGTCTTTTGTGGAGTGATGCTTTCGAAGAAGGCAACACTCTGGGCTTCGGTATCGGAACATCCGATGCTAACCATGCAAACTCTGGTCACAAAGAAGACGTAGGCTATGACGACCCACTAGCTTATGAACTCTTCTATCAAATGACTATTAGCGACAACGTCACAGTTACACCTGCGATGTTTGTTCAGCAAAGAGATGGTCAACATCTCGATGATGTTGTAGGTGGATTGGTTAAAACCACCTTCAACTTCTGATCAAGAAGATCTGAAGTTAATTCATCCTGAATTATCAACTCCCACTCAATTGAGTGGGAGTTTTTTCATGCCATAAAATTTTTGATTTTAAGTAAGATCAATTACTTAAAATCAAAACCTTCAATTACTTAATAAATTAGGGTTAAACACATATTGAATTTCTTAATCAACTAACAATCCTTTAAAAGCAACTAATGAGAATTGCTTCTGATATAACAGCTTTAGCTGGTCGAACTCCTTTAGTTCGACTAAACAGACTTCCCAACTCCTTTGGATGTCGTGCGGAAATATTAGCTAAATTAGAAAGCTTTAATCCCACAGCTTCAGTAAAAGATCGAATCGCTGCAGCAATGGTTAAAGCAGCAGAGGATGGTGGGACTATTCAGCCAGGGCAAACTGTACTCATAGAACCTACTAGTGGAAACACAGGTATAGCCCTGGCAATGGTTGCCGCAGCTAAGGGATACCGGCTCATCCTCACAATGCCAGACACAATGAGTCAAGAAAGACGCGCCATGCTTCGCGCATATGGAGCCGAGCTTCAACTCACATCAGGGGAGGAAGGAATTCAAGGAGCAATTGATTTAGCCCAAGAGTTAGTTGCTTCTACACCAAATGCCTATCTTTTGCAGCAATTTGACAACCCTGCCAATCCAGAGATACATGAAACTACAACTGCAGAAGAAATCTGGATGGATTGTGAAAAGAATATCGATGGTTTCATCGCAGGTGTTGGAACAGGAGGCACAATTACTGGTTGTGCAAGAGTTTTAAAAAAAAGAAATCCGAAGCTTTTGGTGATTGCTGTAGAACCTTCATCTAGCGCTGTCCTTTCAGGAGGAAAGCCAGGACCACATCCCATTCAAGGAATCGGAGCTGGCTTTATTCCAAGTGTTCTAGATCAATCATTAATAGATGAAATCCTCCAAATTAGTGACAATGAAGCAATAGAAATGGGAAGACGGCTTGCAAGGGAAGAAGGCCTTCTTAGTGGTGTTAGTAGCGGTGCTGCTATTGCAGCAGCACTCAAAATTGGGTCTCGTGAAGAAATGGTAGACAGACGACTAGTTGTGATCCTTCCTAGCTTTGGTGAGCGTTATCTCTCTACTTCAATGTTTAGTGCTATTTCATCAATGCCAGCACACCAAAATGGACACCTTTAAAAGATTTACTTAATAGCTCAAATATGTCAAATAACCCTTACAAAATCCTAGGTGTTAGCTCAAGCGCCAACTCAGAAGAAATCAAAGCTGCATATAGACAATTAGTTAAACAACATCACCCCGATACTGGTGGAGATAAGCAAACTATCCTTTCACTAAATGCAGCTTGGGAGATTTTAGGAGATAAAGAAAAACGCTTAGCCTATGACAAGAAAAATAATGCAATTGACTCTCTTAGCAAAGAGTCTAAAAAAAGAGGCATCAGAAATGCCCAGGCTAGTTATGCAGCTAAAAGGGCAAAAAGAAGATCAGTCGCAGAAGATAATGCACTATTGAAATGGTTACATGAGGTTTATTCCCCAATCGACCTGTTACTAGATCAAGTAATGCATCCTTTTTCTGCTGAGCTGAAAGCTCTGTCAGGAGACCCATACGACGACGAACTCATGCAGAACTTTTGCTCTTATCTAGAAAACAGTCAAAAAAAACTTGAGAAAGTTGAACAAATTTATCGTTCAATACCTACGCCAGAAACAGTCTATGGTTTTAGTCTAAGTCTCTATCATTGTCTATCTCAAGTAAAGGATGCTTTGAATGAAATTGAGCGATACACAATGGGGTACGTCGATGGTTACCTACATGACGGTCATGAGATGTTACGAAAAGCCCAGCAAACACACGAGCAACTCAAACAAGAGCGATTTCGACTGGAAATCTCTTGAGCTAATTTAGCTATAAGCTTTTCACTTAATAAATCACCTCCAAGCTTCTAATTGATCTATTCGCAACCAAACATCTGGGACAGGCATTCGCCAACGAACTTGACAATAGTCACCTTTGATAAGCAATAGTTCTCCTGGACCATCAAAAATGTAATCAGGGGGAAATTGATCGCTAGCAGTTGCCTCGAGACTATTTTGATAAGCCTCACGTTTAACTCTTACCAAAGATCCTTTCCTCAAGTTTTTCGGAGG
Source organism: Prochlorococcus sp. AG-363-C20 (assembly GCA_003280295.1). Classification (GTDB taxonomy): domain Bacteria; phylum Cyanobacteriota; class Cyanobacteriia; order PCC-6307; family Cyanobiaceae; genus AG-363-K07. The sequence goes on from QCFI01000002.1 coordinate 35,240, forward strand.
CTTGGGAGAAGTGACTTCTTCAGCCATCAGATACATTCAATATGCCTAAGGATAAATGCTTGATAGAAGGAAATTCTTTCTTAGTAAAAATGATTCTCCTTTTGACTCGGAAAGTTAAGGTTGATTACTACAAAAACAAATTCGTTTACGCCGCCAACTAATTTTTTTCCATTACGGCTTTGTTGAAAGTATAAGAATCGCCTTAACCTCGCAAACATTGCTTTTTTGATCAATGCGCCTACTACTAATTGGCTGCACAGGTTTTATAGGTCGTGAATTGATCCCTCAACTATTAAATCATGGACATCAATTAACCATTGTTAGTAGAAAAAAAGAGCAAGGGTTTTCATCAGATCAAATCACCCAATTGCAACTTAATCCGGCAATAGCCCACAACTGGGATGGAGATGTACTTAAAAAAGCTCTGAATCAAGCAGAAGGCGTAATAAACCTTGCGGGCGAACCTATTGCTAACAAACGTTGGAGTTCAACTCACTGTCTTGAAATTGAAAATAGTCGTCTTGAAACAACAAAAGCATTGATCAATGCCATGAGAAAACTACGCAAACCTCCCCGAGTTCTTGTAAATGCATCAGCAATCGGCTACTACGGAACGAGTCCAGATACTAATTTCACGGAAGACAGCAAAAATGGAAAAGACTTTTTAGCAAGTCTTTGTACACGATGGGAAAATGCCGCAATTAAGAAGCCGAAAGCAACACGACTCATAATCTTTCGAATAGGAATTGTACTGGGTTCAAATGGAGGTGCACTAGGGAAAATGCTTCCTATTTTTAAAGCTGGCTTAGGAGGCCCCATAGGAGATGGGCAACAATGGATGAGTTGGATACATCGAACCGATCTGTGTCAAATGATGGAACAAGCTCTAATAAATAAAAACTGGTCAGGTGTGGTCAACGCTGTTGCTCCACAAACTATTTCTATGAGCAATTTTGCTGCTGCTTTAGGAAAGTCCCTTGGACGTCCAAGCTTATTACCTGTTCCCGGTCCAATTCTAAAATTGCTATTAGGGGACGGAGCACGTGTAGTTCTGGAAGGGCAAAAGGTTGAATCTCTCAAGTTAAAGCAACTGGAATTTCAATTCAAATATCCAAAACTCAATCAAGCACTGATTGAAATAACACAACCAAAGGAATCAAACAATAGTCAATCTTTCTGACAGCTCTCTTAAGCCAAACAAACCAATCAGATATAAATTAAAACTCTACTAAGTAATAACATCCAACCATTCTTAAAAGAAACTTGGCATTAAAATTATAAAGTTCAACAGAGAGGCAAAGTTAATATCGCTTGCGCTATCCTTTTGGCGCCTCCTTTATTTCCTAATCTTCTTAAAGCTTCTTGATGACATTTATTTTTTAAAGAAATGTCATTCTGAGTTCTTTCCAACAAATCGAAAATTAAATTCCCTGTATTCCTCAAAATTATTTCTTCTCCCACCTTCCCATTTGCACAAAAGATAGTCGGACCTAATAATCGTCTTTGCGCTTCAGCAAAAGAAGCTGTGAACTGAGGCCCATAGCCTGGAAGTTGTAAAACAGGCTTACCAAGACCAGCTGCTTGCTCAGTAGCCGTACCAGCCATAGACAACAAAACATCACTACTCTGAAGAACTTGTACAAATGAATCACGATGAACATTGACCCTGGAATGATTTCGCACTAATTGCACACATGAACCTCTTTCATCAGAATCTCTGACGTCCCAACCTTGGAAAGCAACTAATTTTCTCAAAGCTAAATCATCCAATGCAGGTACTAACGCAATATCAAAGCTGATATCAATCCTTTCCATCTTGGCTAATGGTAGACATTCAATGACACGAAGAATTAAAAGAAGATTCTCATCTAACTCTGGACGACGACTACCTGGTAGCAAACCCAAGCGAAGATGGCACTTTGGCAAAGCTGGTTGAGGTGCCAAGACTGGATCCATAAAAGGGTTTCCTAAAAAGTCAACATCGCTAAGTAACTGCATTCTTAGGTCATCTGCAGTCAGTTGATCCCGAGTAAATATCTTGAGAAATCTTTGACTCGATAAGCAATTTGCACAAGGCCAGGGCAGTCTTAGCTTCCCTTCATAGTGACTGGAGTAAGCCACCAGATAAGTAACCACAGGCAATCTGGTTAACCATGCTGCTAAAACAGGTACAACATCTCCAATAACTATCAAGAGATCATAATTACGAGCAATTGAAAATAAGTGAAAGAAACGACCAAAAAGGTACAGCAATTGGCCCTGCAGAAATTCAGTTAATCGACCAGAAAAAGTAGTATAACCAAGCCCACCTGTACTAAATTGTTTTGTCTTACCATGAGTCTTTATTCCTGCTGATAAATAAGAATAGCCATAACCAACAAGAGGTAAAGCCTCAACTTCTTGGCCAAGTTTTTGTAGAGCTTTTCCTACTAAAGCACCTGAAAGGTCTTCCCCATGACCATTACTCAAAATTAAAATTCGCACCAAACTAGAAATCCAACCAAGTCTTAATTTTTTCTAGAGCCAACCAATTTGGTTTTCGATTCAAGCCATCTTCTATTGAATTTTTCAATTCTTTTTCTAGATCGGGAACAGCTACTAAAACTCTATTAAGAAAGTCAATATGTTCTCTCACACCTTTGGATTTTGTTTCTAGTAAAGCCAAACAAAGATTAATTCTTGCTTGAGGATCCTGTCTATTTAATTTCACAGCTCTTCTCGCCGAGCGAAGTGCTTCATCATTCTGATTACAAAGCAATTGTAACCAAGCAAGACAAGTCCATCCCGCTGCTTGATTTGGAGCTGTTGATGTAATTGTCTCAAAATCCTTGATCAACTCACTAGCTTCAATCCCAGACTCATATCTAGCCATTGCCTTATCAAACAAACTCCCTTCAGTAGTCTCCATGAGATGAAAAATTGCTAATTAGGAACTCCCAGTTTCCTACGTTTACATATTTTTGATAAGTCATACAGCAAAAGAACTTCCACATCCACACGTTTGAGTGGCATTAGGGTTCGTGAAATTAAATCCTCCACCAATAAGAGCAGTACTGAAATCTAATTGCATTCCATAAATATAAAAAAGACTTTTCGGATCACAAACCACCTTAAAAGAATCGCCAATAGGTGTGATGTATTCATAAAGCTCATCATCCTCTTGCATTTCAGCCGCTGGAACAAAATCCATGGTGTAACTCATGCCACTACAACCTCCGGAACGAACACCCACTCTTAAGAACTTGTTTGCACCTTGCTCTCGACAAAGTTGGGCCAATTGCTGCATGGCTGCCTCAGAAATCAAAATACCCTTTCCATCCTGAGCTGTATGTGTAGGCTCTGTGATATTTTGCTCGCTCATAATCATTGGTATACCTTAAAACACTTTATTAAAGGATCTTGATTTTTGCCTTCTTGGAATCTATCCATCATATTCATAGAGTTAGAAAGTTGTTTTCTTAAAGCGGGTGAGAGTTGCAATAGTTGGGGCTGGGCTGGCAGGTCTCACTGCTGCTGTAGACCTCGTCGATTCAGGCCACACAGTGGATCTCTACGAAGCAAGGCCGTTCTTAGGCGGAAAAGTGGCTAGTTGGGAAGATTCAGATGGGAACCACATAGAAATGGGGCTCCATGTTTTCTTTTTCAACTACACAAATCTTTTCGCACTAATGCGCAAAGTAGGTGCAATAAACCATTTACTACCTAAAGAGCACACTCATTTATTCATAAACCGTGGCGGAGATGTTCGCGCATTGGATTTTCGTTTCGCAATTGGCGCACCATTCAATGGCCTAAAAGCTTTTTTTACAACTCCACAGCTGGATTGGATCGACAAATTACGCAATGCACTTGCCTTAGGAACCAGTCCAATCGTTCAGGGCCTTATTGATTACGAAGGAGCCATGAAAACAATACGAGCCCTGGACTCAATAAGTTTTCAAAGTTGGTTCCTTAACCATGGAGGCAGCTTACAAAGTATTAATCGCATGTGGAACCCAATTGCCTATGCATTGGGTTTTATCGACTGCGAAGCGATTTCAGCGAGGTGTATGCTCACGATCTTCATGATGTTCGCCGCAAAAACCGAAGCCTCCAAGCTGAATCTGCTCAAAGGATCACCACATCGATGGCTAACCAAGCCAATTCTGGATTACATCACAGCCAAAGGAGGCAAACTACATCTCAAACATCGTGTTCGTAAAATTCATTTTCAAGACAGTGAATCTCCCACAGTTACTGGATTAAGCCTTAATACACCTAATGGAGAAATTGAAATTAAAGCAGACCAATATCTAGCCGCTTGCGATGTCCCTGGGATGCAAAGACTAATACCAAAGGAATGGCGAAGATTCCCTCTTTTCGCTGGGATAGACAAGCTACAAACAGTACCAGTTGCAACAGTTCAACTGCGATATGACGGATGGGTTACTGAACTCAATAACAAGTTAGCCAGATTGAATGTTCAATCTCCAACTGGTTTGGATAATTTGTTGTATACAGCGGATGCTGATTTCAGTTGTTTTGCAGACTTAGCACTCAGCAGTCCGGAAGACTATCGACTGAAAGGACTTGGCTCTTTACTACAATGTGTATTAACGCCAGGAGATCCATGGATCACAAAATCTGTTGAAAAAATCATTGAACATACTGATAGTCAGGTTAAAGATCTGTTCCCTTCCTCTCGTGATCTAAAACTAGTTTGGAGCAACGTTGTAAAACTTTCCCATTCTTTATATAGAGAAGCCCCTGGAATGGAACCATTCAGGCCGAATCAATCAACACCTATAATAAATTTCTTTTTAGCTGGTAGTTATACACGCCAGGACTATATCGACTCGATGGAAGGTGCAACGATGAGTGGTCATCTTGCAGCCAAAGAAATGCTTCGTAAAGCTACTGCTCTTTAAACAAATTACATCTAATCTGAAATGGGACGCTGGCTCGAACACACTGTCACTTGCGACATTCAAGCAACTCTTCCAAGAGTATGGGAGATGTGGAATAACATGGAGGCAATGCCCTTATGGATGAGTTGGATTGAATCAGTAAAAACTATTCAAAAACCTACAAAAACCCTTCCAGATCTTACTGAATGGACATTAGCAGCGAATGGATTTCGCTTTAAATGGAAAGCAAAAATCACTGAACGTGTTGAGACACAAAAACTCCAATGGGAATCAATAGGAGGACTGCCGACAACAGGCTGTGTTCATTTTTACAATGAAGATAAAGATCGAACCATTGTCAAATTATCAGTTACTTATGAATTACCTAAATTAATAGCACCAATAATGGAGCCGAACATCTTAGGAGGAATGGTTACTAAAGAGCTTCAAGAAAATCTAGACAGATTTAAAGATCTTGTTGAAAGCGATTATGGCAAAACTCAGGAAAGGTAAGCTATAAGTCAATATTTCTCAATGAGATTTTCAATAGAAAAGTTAATTTTTTATTGAAAATTTAAATCTTTTATTTTTTACTAAAAGATATCATCTATTGATGTTGAAAGGAATCAACACATGCCTTGATCAAGCCATCCAAGTCATGAGGATCAGCTTCTTGGTCAACTCTATCAAAATATTTCTTACAACTAATACTAGTTTGAGGACCTATTGAAATCAATTTAACACCAACAAGTATTTTTTCCCATGAAGGTCCAAACCTCTTCATCATCAACTGTGCAGAATGCAAAGCAGTCTTTCCACTAGTAAAAGTGATTGCATCGACTGCTTTATTTAAGAATGCCTTGGCTGTAATTTCTGGAATTTCCTTAGGACAAAAAGACTCATAAGCTGCAACTTCAACAACTTTTACTCCCTTCTTTGCAAAAACGTCTGCCAATAAGGTTCTTCCCCCTGATTGAACTCTTGGAATAAGAATCTTTAACCCTGGTACAAAAACTGGAAAATGCTCAATAAGGCTATCAGCTATGAATTTTGGCGGAACATAATCAGGGTCAATTCCTAATTGTTCCAAAGTCAAGCCCGTTTTTCTTCCAACAACAGCGATTTTCAAACTATTAGATCTCCTTGACAAGGTTTTACCAATATTTAGCAATCTTTCTTCGACTGCTCTAACTCCATTAGCACTAGAAAATACAATCCAATCAAAGCTATCTAAATCTGTCAAAGCGTCATCTAACGGTCCCCATTGATCCGGTGGACCAATTACAAGTGCAGGCAAATCCAAAACTCTTGCACCTTTTTCTTTAAAAAGATTTTGAGCTTCACTCTGTTGTTCTTGAGAGCGAGTAAGAACTACAGTTCTTCCATAAAGAGGCAGATCAAACAAGATGGTAAATGCTAAAAATAATTAAAAGACTGAACATTCTTGAACTCACTAATTTGTAAAGATTAAATGAATCAATCTGTAAAATCACGGAGTGTTTGAGTCTGTAAAACATTTTTCATCTTGTCTGTTGCCAGAAAAGCAGAAAGCACCTGGTTTTGAGCTTCAGGCATCTGTCCTGGACTATAAGCAGAGGGGATAGATGGATCTAGCACTTGAATCAACTCATTCCAAAGATAAGGACTTCCATAAACAACTAATCCTGAAAGACGATTTTGTTTTTGTAACTGCTGAATCACAACTAGCCAAGGTTCCTGATTATTAAGATCACCTCGAAAAGGATTGCCCCTGCAAAAAAGTTGTAAAAGAAAAGGTCCATCACCAAATCTTGTTAAGGCGAGAGGCTCATTCAAATCAGTTGCCCAGGGAGAAATTCCTAACTGATGACAAAGGATAGTTCTAAAACCAATTGCCTCTGGCATACAGCATGCAGGCGAAAGCGGCGTGAGGAATGGACAAGGAAGAACAGAATCCACTCGCAGCAAATTGATGCCGGCATGATTTTTTGCATCTAAATCCAATTGCTTACGTACAAGTATGGATCTGCGTATGAGCTCATCTGCAAGAGCTCGATCCGCATCACGTTCTATGTCCAAGCTATCAACCTTGCTCTTTTGATCGAGAGAAGTTGAATTAAAAGCTTCAATTTTAGCTAATGCTTTTCTCCGACGAACTAAAGCCTCTTCAAGCCTTTTCATTGGGATTCGACCAGACAACAAAGCGCTGCAGATTGCATTAATAGCCTCATCAGGATTCTCTGGCATCATCAACAAATCAGCACCAGCCTCAAAGGCCAAAACAGCACTTTCAGCTACTCCATAGCACTTACTTATTGCTTCCATAACCAAAGCATCCGTAACCAAAAGGCCATCAAAACCTATCTTTTCTCGCAAAAGGGTTGTAAGAACCTTCCTTGAAAGTGTCGCTGGATGCCTTGAATCTATCTTCCGCAACAAAATATGAGCTGACATCACACTGTCTGCTCCTGCCGCAACCAAAGTCTTAAAAGGGGAAAATTCTATTTCCTCCAACCTATTCAAATCATGCTCCAAAATCGGTAATTCCAAATGTGAATCAACGGAAGTATCACCATGCCCTGGGAAATGTTTTGCACACGACAGAACCCCTTGTGAAGCCAATCCTCTATTAAATGCACAAGTCAATTCAGAGACTGTGGAATGATTCTCACCCCATGCCCGCACATTGATAACAGGGTTATTAGGGTTGCTGTTTATATCACAAACAGGAGCAAGGATCCAATTAAGACCACAGATACGTGCTTGAAAACCTGTAGAGCTTCCATATTTCTCCGCAAGCAAAATAGCTTTCTCAGGATCTTTTCTATAAATCTGTCCCACCGCCAAAGGTGGAACAAACCAAGTACCTCCTTGAAAACGTTGACCTAAGCCTTCTTCTATATCGGCACATAAAAGAAGTGGTTTTGCTGACCAACTACTCAATATTTTAGATCGTTGCTGTAATTCATGAATGCTTCCACCAAGAAGAATAACGCCTCCAACACCCTCTTCTAAAAGCCTTTTCAGTTCACTATTCTTTAATTCCCATTTTGGATATTGTCTTTGAGTATCGCAAAGATGACCACTAGATCGAATAATCAATAATTCCGCTACCTTCTGACGCAAATAATTTTTTTTTAAACTAATCACAACTCTTGATCTATATCAAAAGAAGTAGGATTACTAATTTGTCTTTCTTTCTCCAAGCGCTCCAAAAGGCTTAGAACAGAAGCTCCCTTTTCTATTCCTTTATCTAATTGAAAAACAATTTCTGGCGCACGTCTTAACTTTAAATTTCTTCCTAAGATCCCTCTAAGAAAGCTTGTAGATGCATTCAATCCAGACATAACAAGTTTTTTCTCACTTTCTTCGCCAAAGATGCTCACAAAAATTTTGCAGTGCTGCAAATCTCCAGAAACCTCTACATCAGTAATAGTAACCATTCCAAGTTGAACTCTTTCATCTCTAATCCCATTGATTAATAGCTGACTCATTTCACGCCGAATGAGGGCAGCAACTCTTTCTACTCGACGTCCTTGAGTCATAGCTAGCCAAGGGGTACTGGAAAAACCATTGCTCTCACGATAAAAGTCAGCGTTAGGAAACCACTAATCAATGCCCCAATAATTGATATCGCTGTGATTGGATTGCTACTACGTCTAACTAAAGGCTCTAAAGATGCAGCAAATACTCCGAGAATGATCGTTATCAGGTATTTGGGATATCTCAGGACATTGGCAAAAAACTCACCCATTGCTCTAACTAGTGGAAAAAATCAAGGGATACGGTGCCTCTATTTAGGAGGTTCTGTGAAAAATTGAGATTAAAACAATACCTTAATTTAGATTTCCACCTCAGCATAAGAATCATTTTAAAGACTAATACTAAGTTTTAAAGTGGTGGAAATTGCTACTAGATTTGCTAAATTCTTCATCTTTTGCATGTCTAGACACAATCAGAACTCACTACAGACTGATAAAGAGAGCATTCTTAATGATCTACGTAAGATTTTTGGTCATCCATAAGTCTAGGCAACAAGATGATTAAAAAGCACGGCTAAAACAGGCCAAATTTATCAAAAAAGATAAAGATAAAACCAATAAAAAGACTGCTAAAACTCTGATTATAAAGACTATAGATGCAATTTATTTTGATTCTATAATATAGTATATTTAATCACCAATAAACCAAAAAATTTAATCCAATTCTTCAGAATTTCTTTCAATCACAATTAACTAATACAATTCCAATTCCAATTCCACCAAAAAATCAAATACCAATCAGAAAAAGTTTCAAATGTCAGATCCTCTAATTCGTGCTTGTGATGACTACATAGTCATGGAACCAGGCAAAGATGAAAAATTCCTTAATAAAGAAGGAACCAAAGAATGGTTAATCACTTGGTTAGAGCAACTAGAAGAGCTCCCAAAGGATCTTGAAGACCAACCATCTCTTGATGCTGCAGCTATACGATTACTTGATACTGCTTGTGATCTAGAAATTAAACCTGGCTTCATCTTGCAGTGGTTTGCAGTGCGTTTGGACCCTCCGAATCCCTAAGAATTGATGGTAAAGAGTTCAAAATTAACTTTGCGACTGCAGCTGGGTCTTCATTCACGACTTGCAAATGCAAGTCTGCTTCAAGGTAAAACTTTTCGCGTTGTATAAAAAGAGATTCTAAAGCTCCTAAAGGATCATCATTATTTAGCAAAGGTCGATCTCCTGGATCCGATTTCAACCTCAAAAGAAGTCGATCTAACCCTGGATCTAGCCAAATCACAATCCCTTGATGAAGAATCCCCCAATTTTCAGACCTTGTTACTAATCCCCCGCCAGTTGCAACAACTAATGAATGCCTTTGTCCAATAGCGCTTAAAACCTGTGATTCAATATCCCTAAAGGCTTTTTCACCATCCTGTTCAAAAATCAGTGAAATAGATTGCCCAGAAGCCTTTTCAATAACTTTATCCGTGTCAACAAAAGAATAATCAAGTTCTTTGGCTAAATAAGGCCCAGTGCAGCTCTTACCAGAACCCATCATTCCTACAAGATAAAGGTTGCGGCCTCCAAGCCATTGCCTCAGAGATGAAGAGGTCGAAGAAATAGAAGAATCAATCATAAAACAAAAATTTTTAGAGCCAATTAGGATGATTACCAGTCTGTGCGTGCCATGACTGAAATTTCATCCAAGGCGCGGCATGGTCAGGGTCGAAACTGTGTTATCACAAGACGTGCCTACTTCAGTGCTAGTCACCGCTATTGGCTGCCTGAGTTATCAGCAGATGACAACGCTTCTCAGTTTGGTCCATGTTCACTATCTCCAGGGCATGGGCACAACTACGAGTTAATTGTCTCTTTGAGCGGTGGGCTCGATTCAAATGGGATGGTCCTCAATCTCTCAGATGTAAAGCAATACATCCGTAATGAAATTACCGATCAACTTGACTTTCGCTTCCTAAATGAAGCTTGGCCAGAATTTGATCTCACAAAAGACAAAGGATGCTTAGCAACCACTGAGGCTTTAGTGAGAATTATCTGGATACGTCTTAAGCCTTATTTACCAATAGTGGCTCTGCGCCTCTATGAACACCCTCGCCTTTGGGCAGATTATTTAGGAAATGCTATGGATGCCTACGTGACTATTCGCACTCATTTTGCTGCTGCTCATCGGTTGGCAAAAACGGAACTCAGTCAAAAGGAAAATGAAGCAATCTATGGAAAATGCGCGAGACCAAATGGACATGGCCATAATTATTTATTAGATGTGACCGTACGTGGGACTATCCATGAGCGTACTGGGATGGTTTGTGACCTCTTAGCCCTTCAACGCTTAGTAGATGATTTAGTAATAGAGCCTTTAGACCATACGCACCTAAATAAGGACATCCCATATTTCACAAATTGCGTTCCTACAGCAGAGAATATTGCCCTTTATATCTCTGACCGTTTAGCAAATCCTATAAAAACAATTGGTGCAAGTCTTCATAAAATAAGGCTGCAAGAAAGTCCAAATAATGCCGCAGAAGTCTATTTAGAGCAACCACAAATAAATACAACCTCAGAGATACTTGCAGCAATTGAAACTACTTAAAATTATTAAATATGTCATGGGTTCGACTCGTATTAGCTATTAGCCTTGATGGTCGTCTTGCTCTTCCTGAAGGAGACACAACTCCTCTAGGTAACAAAAGCGATAGACGAGTGCTTGAAGAATCCCTTGCTTGGTCTGATGGCACTCTTATAGGAGGAGGGACCCTACGTTCTCACAAAAATACATGTCTAATTCATAACAATCAATTACTAAAGATAAGGCAATCAGAAGGTCGATCCAAACAACCAATCGCTGTAGTTGTTAGTAGCCAAAAGGGTTTTTGTGCAGACTGGAATTTCTTTCAACAACCAATAGAAAGATGGCTTTTATCACCAAACGAAGAATCTATGCAATGTTCTCAAAATTTTAAATATGAACGTCAATTTTATTTGCAGAGGAATTGGTCAGCAACACTTTCTCAACTAACAAAAGCAGGATTATCACGTCTTCTGCTGCTAGGTGGAGCTCATTTAGTTGGTTCTTTATTGCAGGCTGATCAAATTGATGAATTACAGCTTACTTTAACTCCCAAAATAATCGGTGGCAAATACACATGGATGCCTACTGAGATGCAAAATTTATCAAAGAAATTATTGAAACCAAATGCGTGGACCCTGAAAGTGCATGAAGAACTAGATGAAAACCAATTATTATTGCGTTACTTTCGCAATCGTTGTTCAAACATAAATCATGAAGCATCTTAGAAGCTCATTACCAAAACAAATGCACTTCATTAAAACTGATTATGGGATTGGTCCAACTGAATAATTATGCAAAGAACTTTTAGATATTTTTATTACTAAATGAGGCAATTAATAATCCGTTGGCACCAATCTATCACTGAAATTTCTGAACCTCAATGGCGCATCCTGACAGAAAATAAAGTCAATCCCTTTTATCAATGGCAATGGCTTAAAAATCTTGAGAAGTCAGGAAGTATTTGTGCCAATAAAGGTTGGCAACCTCTTCATTTAGGGATATGGCGTGGAAGCCGTCCTATTGCAGTAGCACCTTTATATCTAAAAGGGCATAGCTATGGAGAGTTTGTTTTTGATCAAGTCTTTGCAGATTTAGCCAGGCAACTAGAACTTAACTATTACCCAAAACTAATTGGAATGAGTCCTCTTAGTCCTATAGAAGGATATCGTTTCTTCTATGCCCCTGGTGAAAACAAGGAAGATCTAACAACTTTAATCATGAATACAATAGATGAATTTTCACTAAGGAATGGAATCCTAAGTTGCAATTTTCTATATGTAGATTCCGAATGGAAAACTATTGCACAAAAGACAAATTCTGCTGCTTGGGTCAATCAAAAAAGTCTTTGGATTAGAGACGGTTCAAGTACTTTCTCCGACTATCTTAATAAATTCAATTCCAATCAACGACGCAATATTAAAAGAGAAAGAAAAGCCGTCGAAAAAGCTGGGATAAAAATCGCTGCTATTACAGGAGCTGAAATAGACATACAAATCATGCAAATCATGCATGATTTGTATGAAAAACATTGTTCAAGATGGGGGCTATGGGGCAGCAAGTATCTCTCTGAAGAATTCTTTCACGGGCTTGCCAGCCCAATACAAAGAGATAATGTCGTACTTTTTAGTGCCCATCGTACAGACCCTAAGGATCCTATCGCAATGTCTATATGTATCAAAAATAAAAACATGCTTTGGGGAAGATATTGGGGCAGCAAAGAAGAAATAGACTGCCTACATTTTGAAGTATGTTATTACTCTCCAATTACTTGGGCATTAGATCAAGGCATTACTCGATTTGACCCTGGTGCTGGTGGAATACATAAGAGAAGAAGAGGGTTCCTTGCAAAATCGACTACTAGCCTGCACAGATGGTATGACAAAAGAATGGAAGTCTTAATAAGAAATTGGCTAGAAAAAGTCAACAAAATTACGGAACAAGAAATTGAGGCCTCAAACCAAGAATTACCATTTAAAGGTGAAGCACCAAAACTAACTATTCCCAGATAATTGACTTGCTTTTTATACAATTATATTTTTTTATATTTCATCAAAAATAAAAGTCTCAAAACCTTTAAAAGGGTAAGATCTAAAGTTCTTCAGATCAATGCAAAAGCCTTGAGAAAGGTAATATTCTAAAAAAGGTTGTGTTTAATTGTTCGCAACCAGTATTATTGACCTCTGTTTAATAATTGAATTCTTAGAATGCAGCCTTCATTCATTAAGAAGTGAGGATATATAATAATTAATGAAAGTTCGTTTTAGGGCAAAGAAATGGCCTTAACAAGCATCATCGATGACGATGCTTTTAATCACATTCCTTTACTAGATGAAAAGCTCTCTAAACGATTTATATCACTTGATCCAAGTGGATATTTCATAATCAAGTTGGATCACTTATCTAAGGAGCTGGTTGTAGAACATTACTCCAATGATATTGACGATCTTGGCAGAGCAATTGATAAAGAAACTGGCAAGCCAATAGGATGTCGAGAAGCACGTACAAAAGCCCCTACCAAAGTTTTCCGAGGAAGCAGCGCAAAAGAAGTTGGTATAAAGCTCACAGAAGGAGAAGGACCATTGCTACTAAGCAGACTTGACCATGCTCTGTATTTAGGTAGAGAACTCCAAAAAGCACAGGCTTGTCTAGAGAATACAAAGCACTACGTTCAGGATTAATATCAAAAGACATCTCCCTATTACAGACGCCATCTGATGTAATAGGTATTAGTAATTTTTCTAAAATGGGAATCGTTTTTTATCTGGCCATAGTGGTTAGCGGCCTAGTTGCTGCCTTTGCCATTAACAAAGTGCTCAAAGCTATCAAATTGATCTAAGCCGCGAAAATTGATGTATTCACCAAATCCCATCAAACAACGAAGCAATCAAGACAAAAATTAAGTATTGCAAAAACTTTAGAAAGTTATAAAGGTCCTCATTTAAGTCTTTACAAGACTACTAAGACTTTTCGAAGTTTTTCTGCAAGCAGCAACCATATCTTTAGCTCCTATCAATTCTCCAGTCAAATCATATAAATCTGCCCCAGTAATTAAAGCAGGAACCATCATTCCTTCTTTAAGGTTTAATTCCTCCAAGCCATTTTGTAAGCGCACTTCACCATCCACTTCAGGAGCAAAACGAGCACATCGTCCAGTGGCTTCCCCTGTCTGAGAATTTACTTTCTCAACCAAAACATCCTCTATGCGACCTACCCAGCTATTGTTCTTTGCCTCGGCAATTGGTTGCTGAATAGTCATTAATTTATCTTTGCGAGCTAATGCCAATGCAGGATCTACTTGGTTAGAAAGTTTCGCGGCTTGAGTGCCTTCCTCAGCAGAAAACGTAAAAACACCTAAATGATCAAAACATTGGTCTTCCACAAAAGAAACAAGATGATCAAAATGTGCTTGCGTTTCTCCTGGGAAGCCCACAATCAAAGTCGTTCGCAAAACTGCATCTGGCAATTGATCTCGAATTTGATCTAGAAGCAAAGAGTTCACAGTCAATTGCCATGGACGATTCATAGCCTTAAGTAAATCTGGATGACTATGCTGCAAAGGCAAATCTAAATATGGCAAAACATTTGGCACTTCTCTAAAAGCAGCTAAGACTTCTGATGTCAGACCTGTCGGATACGCATAATGAACACGAATCCACGGAATATCTATTTCTCCAAGTGCTCGTAAAAGTTCGGGAAGAGAAGGTTTCCCATAAAGATCTATCCCGTAATTTGTAGTGATTTGGCTGATCAAGATAAGCTCCTTTACACCCTGCTTTGCTAGTTGCTGAGCCTCTGCAATGATTGATTCGATTGATCGACTACGTTGATCCCCACGAAGTTTAGGAATAATGCAAAAAGAACAACGATAATCACATCCTTCCGCAACCTTTAAATATGCAACTGCATCTCTTGTTGTGCGATAGCGAGGAAGTGTTTCGTCCCCTACAAAAGTTGGTATCTTACTAACTTTGTTAACTCTGTCACCAGCCTCCACTCTTCGAAGGACTTCAACAATATGTTGATAATCGCCTGTACCAACAATTGCCTTGGCCTCTGGCAATGAGTCCAGTAGTTCTTGCTGAAAATGTTGAGCTAAACAACCAGCAATGATTAATTCCTTTCCTTGATCAGCAAGTCGAACAAGTGTACGAACAGATTCTTCCCGCGCCTCTTGGATAAAGCTACATGTATTAATGACAACAACTTCAGCCTCTTCTGTATTACTGCTTACCTCATAGCCAGATTCTTGTAACAATCCAAGCATATGCTCAGTATCAACTCGGTTTTTTTCGCAACCTAAGTGCTCGAATGCTACTGATGGCTTCACTTTTTGTATTCGATCGAGATTTCTCGGCAAGCCATGCCGAAAATCAAATTTTGTCATTGAAAGAAAAAATTAAAGTACAAAAGCTAAAGATTCCTTCATTAAGCATAAAGATAAGCATTGATTTACCCAAACTGTAAGAATTGAAAAATGATCTAATTAGGACATGGGCACAACACGCCTAAAAAGTCGACGTCGACAAGATCAAGGATTGAAATGGCCAAGAATCGCCATGGCAATTCTTGCCACGATAGGAGTAATAGATACAGGCTCAATCACTTTAAATAAATGGGGTTGGATAGGAGCACTGTCGTGCCCTGGCGGATCAGAAGGTTGCGACAAGGTTCTCAATAGTGCCTGGGGAACAATCTTTGTTGGAAACGGACTGGGTGTTCCCTTGTCGTTATTGGGGTTAATTAGCTATCTAGCCATCTTAATAATGGCGATTTTACCTTTACTGCCAGGACTTTCAGAAAATAAAAATGATCTCTCACGTAAAACATGGTGGGGATTATTTTTTGCTGCCTGTGGCATGGCTGTTTTTAGCCTGCTTTTAATCTGGTTAATGGTCTTCAAGATCGAAGCTTTTTGTTTCTTCTGCTTTCTCTCGGCATTTATTTCAATAATTCTATTAATTTTAACGATTGTTGGAGGTGGCTGGGATGATCCTCGCGAACTAATTTTTCGAGGGGTACTTCTCTCTCTTGCTGTGCTATTAGGAGGATTAATCTGGGCTTCAGCTGAAAACCAAAAACAACTCAATAGTGTTGAAATTCTTCAAGGAAATTCCCCAATAGTTCAAAGTAGAAGCTCTAAATCTAAAATTGCACTAGCCAAACATCTTCAGTCATTGGGAGTTGTAATGTATAGCGCTTACTGGTGCCCTCATTGCCATGAGCAAAAAGAAATGTTTGGCAGCGAAGCAGTATCAGAACTTGTCATCATTGAATGTGCTGTAGATGTTAAAAATAGTCAAAGTTCTCTCTGCGAAAAAAAGGGCATTACTGGATATCCATCCTGGGAAATTGATGGCCAATTAAGATCTGGCATTCAATCACTTAAAGAATTAGCTGATCTAAGTGGATACAAAGGACCTATAGGTTTCTAATTCTATTTTTAACTATTTACTTTTCTAGTAGATATTCCTTGGCCAAACTTTTGCCTAGAATGACATTTCCAATAAGGTACTGATACAGGCACATCAGTTCTAAAATGTCCTCCTCTACTTTCACGACGGAACAAACAAGCCTCAAGCAATAATGAACTACTTTGCTGGCGATTATTTAAATCCAAAAGTAAGTTAAGATCTCTTCTGGAAATTTCATCAAAACAAGTGCAAGTATCTTTAGATTGATTATTCATTGATTGAAGCAATGGTTGAGAAATTATATTTTCTAAATCTTTACGGATTGTGCTCAATGCTTGATGCATTCCGCATGATGATCGATTAACTCCTGCCTCACGCCAACATAATTGCCGCAAATCCTTTATAGCAGTGAATAAAGTCTTAGCAGTTTCCATTTCAGACAATGGCAAAGAAAAATTATGATCATTTTTTTGATGGTTAGGAGTCTTAAGAAGAGCAATATCATTTAACTCAATTGTTGCCATTTTTCTAGCAAATACTAAACATTCCATTAATGAATTACTTGCAAGTCTATTGGCTCCATGCAATCCAGTACAAGCAACCTCTCCAACAGCAAAAAGACCTTTCAATGTTGTTTCTGCTTGCAAATTAGTAGCAACTCCTCCCATCCAATAGTGAGCGGCAGGAGCAACTGGAATTAAATTTTTAAAAGGATCTAAGCCCTCTTCTCTACAACGCTGAAGAATTGTAGGAAAATGAGCCTTTACTCTTTCAACAGGGATGGGCTTGATATCAAGACCCATATGATCAACCTGATTTCTCTCCATGGCTTGGACAAGAGCTCTGCTGACTTGATCTCTTGGAGCGAGATCAGCTCCATCTAAATGCAATACAGGGCTCTTCCCATATTGATCCAAAAGAACAGCCCCCTCTCCCCGTAATGCCTCTGAAATTAAAAAGCAAGGGCTCTTTTCTAAATGCAAAGCCGTGGGATGGAATTGTACAAATTCAAGATCTTCAATAGCCGCTCCGGCTCGCCAAGCTAAAGCCAAACCTTCCCCACATGCCTGTGCTGGATTCGTAGTATTCGCAAATAAATGACCGCCACCGCCAGTAGCCAACACAACTGCTCTAGATGCAATCCAATAAAGATGAGGGCCATCTAGGACTTGTACACCAAGACATACATTGGATTCAACCCAAAGCTGAGTGACACGCACTCCTCGACAGTGCATAAGATTCTTGCGTTGATCGACTTGATCCTCAAGAACTTCAACAAGTGCACGACCAGTCCGATCTTGCACATGCAAAACACGCCTATAGCTGTGCGCAGCTTCGAGAGTTGTAGCCAACTGATTACATTCACGATCAAATTCCATCCCAATCAGTTCAAGCCGATGAACACATTCAGGAGCTTCTTCCACAAACATTCTTACCGCATCGCCATCACACAAACCTGCGCCTGCTTTCAGAGTGTCTTCAGCATGGCTCGCGATACTGTCCTCAGCACGGATAGCTGCCGCCATACCCCCCTGTGCCCAACGACTTGAAGAATGTCTACTAGTATTTCGATTGAGCAACAAAACCTTTAAGTGAGAAGGTAATTCAAGGCATGTCATCAAACCTGCAGCTCCCGCTCCTATAACCACGACATCCCAAGACTCGCTAGGTATAGAACTAGATGAAGTAGGAAGACTCATTAACCTAAAAACAAACCCTGAATGAATCCACGGTTTTTAATTGAACTGGTTTAGAAGAGAAAAAAAATTAATTTCATTTTCTAAGATTCCTTTAAATCTACACAAGTCGGCTAAGCAAATTCTTTTAGGCATTTTTGAGCAATGTCCACCGCCAAATTTCTTAAATTAATCCACTTAAGCGAGGCTCAACAAAAGCTGTTAATAGAAAAAGTCCATCAACCCACAAAGTTGTCATAAGTGCGGCACTCGCTACAAGCCATGCACTTCCAGATGGGGAACGCAGAACCGCCCTTTGTCGCATGAGATTAGCTATAAGAACTATCAGAATTCCGGCAGCTAAAACCAACAAAATTGATTGAGGTTTGAAAATCTCCTGAGCAGTTTCATGCAGCAATTTAGGAGCTTCTAATAAGGAAGCCTTCACAACTGCAGGCCATGAATTCATTACCCCTGTCAAGAGCATCAAGAAATCAGTAAAAGCTGTCCCTAACAAACAAGACAAATAAAATCCAGCACCAATTCTCCAACGGGTCTCAAGTCCAACAAAAGCCAAAGGCAGTGCCAAACCTTCAACGGGCAGATGCATTACAGGGTGTTCACGCAACCAACCCCAAAACAAACAACCTCCTAGCCAACTACCACTAACACCCACTAATAACGAACCAGCTCGAGCCCACTTCTCTCCACCAAAGCGAACGAGACCAATTCCAGTACCCAATAGCACAAAAGTAAATAAACAAGCTGAGAATGGATAAAAATGAACCCATGGAGCCTGAAGGAATACTGGCAATAGAACTAAGGCACTTGCCCAAAATTGCAAAGTCCTTGGCTTTGAAAGATAGCCTTCATTAACTTCTGAAGACTCTTGGAATAGGAGAGAATTGCTCAGGGGTGTGCTGTAGTAAAAGGTTTAAAAAGAAGAAAGCTTTTCTAATGAAGCTGATCGATCGATCGTGCCTGCTCCAATCGCAACAAACTCCAAGAACCTTAGAAGATCATCATGCTTGTAATGGACTTTTTATGTGAATTAATAGTTTGGAATAGTTTTCTGTCTTCATGAGTTGCCGTAATGACTGAAATTGCAAATGCAAATGAACTATTAGACGCTTGCTTTAAGTATTTGATTCTTGGTGTAGTACAAGGACTTACCGAATTTCTACCTATTAGTAGTACTGCTCACTTAAAGGTGGTTCCAATGATGATTGGCTGGGAGGAGCCTGGAATCTCTGCAACAGCCGTAATCCAATTGGGAAGCATAATTGCAGTTATCACTTACTTCAAAAATGATTTCAAAGCAATTTTAAAAGGAATCAAATTAGCTATCAAAAATGGCCAATGGCGAGAACAAAATGCACGAATAGGGATTGCGATCTGTACAGGCACCATCCCAATCCTACTAACAGGGATGTCAATAAAGCTTTTCTGGAATGATTATGGAAATTCTGTTTTACGCAGTATTTCTTTTATTGGATTGATTTCTATTGTGATGGCGCTTTTGCTTGCAATATCTGAGCAGCTGGGGAGTCAAGAAAAAAGCATGTCAGCAATGACAGGTAAAGATGGATTATTAATTGGTATAGGACAAATACTTGCCCTTATACCAGGTGTCTCTCGTTCAGGTATCACATTAACCAGTGCTTTGCTTCTTGGATGGAAGCGTCAGGATGCAGCAAGATTTTCTTTTTTGCTTGGGATACCTGCTATAACTTTGGCCGGCTTATCAGAGCTAAAAAATACATTTAATGACCAGTTTCAATTCAACAACCAAGTATTACCTCTCATGGTTGGAGTTATATCCGCAGCTGTTGTATCATGGATCGTAATTGACTGGCTTCTACAATATCTACAAAAGCACAGTACTTGGATGTTTGTTATATATAGATTGCTATTTGGCATAACACTACTTCTTTGGTTTTCCAGTAAATCGTCAAATCAAATCACATAACCCCTTATTGATCTGTGTGGAATAAATCCTCAGCTGGCATACCAGTCTCAACAGTAAATACTAACTCTGAAAGGCTTATTCCTGCTCCTGCGGTAGTGCAATCGATTCTGCCTGGCTCAATTGGTGAAGAGCTTGGTTTTGAGCCGGGAGATCAACTATTAAGTATTAATGGCATGAGACCACGAGATCTCATCGATTACCGTTTGCTAATTGTTGAAGAGAATATACATCTTGAAGTAAATGATCAAGAAGGAAATCTTCATATTGTTGATTTTGAAAAGGAGCCTGATGATGACCTTGGACTAATTTTTACAGAAGCTTTATTTGATGGGTTGCGTCAATGCAACAATCAATGTCCATTTTGTTTTATCGATCAACAACCCTATGGCCGCAGGCAAAGTCTTTATCTAAAAGATGATGACTATAGACTGAGTTTTCTGTATGGTTCTTATCTAACCCTTACCAATCTGAATGAGCAAGATTGGGAGAGAATTGAATCACAAAAACTTTCTCCACTGTATGTATCTGTACATGCAACAAATCCAAAAATAAGAAGCAAATTATTGAAGAACCCACGCGCGGGACTACTTATGAAGCAATTGGATTGGTTCGCCTCGCGAAATCTACAAATTCATGCACAAGTTGTAGTTTGTCCAGGAATAAATGATAAGTCTACTTTAAATCAAACACTTCAAGATCTCTCAATATATGCAAAAGGTAACTGGCCTGTAGTTCTTTCTACTGCTGTAGTACCAGTTGGTCTAACACGTTTTCGCCCAGCTCAAGATAAGTTAATAGCAGTGGATATCAAATCTGCTAAACAAGTTATAGCTCAAGTAGAATTATTACAAAAAGAATTCAAAGTCAATATTGGATCAAACTTTGCCTGGCTTGCAGATGAATGGTATCTAATTGCTGGGCTAGAGCTTCCACCTCTCAGCGCATATGAAGATCTTCCACAAGAAGAAAATGGTGTTGGAAGTATACGAGCCTTCTTAGAAAATATGGATGTCGCCACATCTTCGCTTCCAAAGCGAATGAAAGGTTCAAAAAGTTGCAGTTGGGTCGTAGGTCAACTTGTTAAAGAAGCATTAACTCCTTCCTGCAGAAGAATAAATGAAATTGAAGGTTTGAGCTTTCACTTATATGGCCTGCCAAGTCCATATTGGGGACAAGAGCAAGTGGTCACAGGTCTACTTACAGGTGAAGATCTCGTAAATGGTTTACAAGGACTAGATCTTGGGGAGCAATTGCTCCTTCCATCAGTGATGTTGCAACAAGACAAAGCTATTTTTCTAGATGACATGTCCTTAGAAGAACTGGAGCATGCACTTGGAATCCCAATCAGAATTGTGTATGGAGCAGATGATGTCGTGGCCGCAGCAATAGAAGAATTAGAAAAAGTTCACTAAACTATTCAAAGTTACCAATTCTCAATCTCAGTGAGAAGGAATACTGCAAAGATCTTTTTTGTAGTCTACTTGTTCCTTCAAGGGACTAATTCGACCAAAGCGGTTCAAGCTTTGTCAATCAAAGTTGAAGACAACGAACAATTTTTCTATTCTAAAATAGAAAGACCAGATAGTTCATATAAAGTCAAGCAAAGCTGGTTTTTAAAAACAATTTTCAAAGAAAAAAAACTGGGCAGATCAAATCAAAGCAAAATAAAAAAAGGGGAATTTTTATTAAGTAATCTCATCATTAAAGAGCATCTTTCCAATCTTGACTCCCCTCTCAATCTCGCATTACCTCAAAGCAGCTCTGACATAACTAATCAACATTTATATCCACTAAAACTTAAAGATTTAGAGAATTTAGTTGAAGCCAATAATCCTAAACTAGAAATTTCCAGAGAGCGTATTAAACAACAAGAATATAATCTCAAGAAAGCCATTTCCGCATGGTATCCAATAATAGAAATGAATACTGGCCCTCAATATTTACAAGGTGAAAGTTACAACGACTCTTACGCTGATACTTCAAGTAAACAATGGAAAACAACACTTTCAGTTGAAGTCAACTGGAATCTCATTGATCCTAAACGTGCCCCAGAAATTGCTGCCGCTCAGAATGCCTATGAAAAAGCTAAAAAGTCATACTTAATAGAATTAAGAGATTTGCAATTTGAAGTGAAAAACGCATATTTTTTACTTCAAAATTCTGACGAAGGCGTTCGTATTGGGAAAGAATCAGTGAATGCCTCTAAAATTAGCTTAAATGATGCACAGGCTCGCTTAAAAGCAGGTTTAGGTACAAGGCTTGAATTATTAGAAGCAAAAACTCAACTAGCTCGAGATAAAAGACTTTTAACACAAAAGATTGGTGAGCAAAAGGTAAAGAGAAGAGCTCTTGCAACAATCTTAAACTTGCCATTTGAAATTACACCTATTGCCGATTCACCTCAACAAATAATTGGGGAATGGACTGCTTCACTAGAGCAAAGTATTATTGCTGCATATTCCTTTCGTAATGAACTAGATAATATAAAGCTTGATATAGCAATCAATAATAGTAATGCTAATGCAGCTTTGGGCAATTCCCAACCTAGACTAAGTGTCTATAATATATTCAGTAATGATTATACAAGAGGCGAATTAGCATCTTTAGATAAAGATGGCTCTTCGACAAATAATACTTTCGGTTTAAAAGCAACATGGCGAATTTTTGATGGCAATAATGCGCGATCCAGATATAATTATAATAAGCAAATTGCAAAAGCTTCAGCTGCAGAGTTTGCCAATAAAAGAAACACAATTCGACAAGAAGTTGAAGAAGACTACATCCAACTTAAGACGGCAAATCAAGATATTTTAAGTAGCACTCGTGAAGTTGCAGCTGCTAGAGAGTCTCTCAGACTCGCTCGTTTAAGATTCAAAGAAGGAATCACAACGCAACGTGAAGTTGTTAATAATCAACGTGATCTCACTCAAGCAGAAGTTGGATACTATGAAGCAATTACTTCTTATAATACAAGCATATCAAGATTACACCGTAGAACAGGAATTAACTATATAAAAGATTGCAAATCGCTCAATAAAAATACTGGCACAGATAAAGAAATTGATCCAGCTAATCTTCCTATAGAGCAATTACAAGCTATAACACCCTGTCCACAATCACCCATAATAATAAAGGAATGAAGAGCCAACCTTTGCCAAATAAGCTAACCAAACTACAAATCAAAAAAGTCAATGGTCTTATTGACCTTGTAGCTCAACGACAACTGATAGATTTTGGAAATATCATCTCTGATATAAAGGCTGATGGGACTTTAATTACAAGCTGTGATAGATGGAGCGACGCCACGATAGTTAAAGGTCTCTCAACAATTACGTCAAAAGAAGGTGTTCTAAGTGAAGAAGGGTGTCAAAAAGTTCCTAATTCTTCAGCCTACTGGGTTGTAGATCCTTTAGATGGGACAACGAACTTTGCTGCTGGAATCCCTTATTGGGCAATTTCAATGGCTCGTTTTGTAGACGGGAAACCAGAAACAGCTTTTTTAGATGTGCCAGCCCTGAAGAAAAGAATCCTTGCTATTCGTGGACAAGGAGTTTGGTTAAATGGAAAACAACTTACCAATCAAAGTCGCCTATCTTCTAAAAGTGCTTGTGTTTCACTTTGTAGTCGTTCTATTCGAATTCTACAACGAAGGCCTGAAAAACCTTTTCCAGGCAAAATTCGTTTACTGGGTGTATCAAGTTTAAATATGATAGGTGTTGCAATTGGTCAGACAATTGCCGCATTAGAAGCTACTCCCAAAATTTGGGATCTAGCATCTGCATGGCTCATCCTTTCTGAACTTGATTGTTCTATTAAATGGTTAGATTTAGACCCGTCAAATCTTAAAGCGGGTCAAGATTTAACAACAACAAGTTTTCCTGTCTTAACTGCTAGCTCTGTATACGAATTAGAAAGGTTAATGCCATGGGGAGAAATCTTAATGAGCAGCTGGGTTGATATTCAAGACCATATCAATTAAATATATAAAAATCTACTAAAGAATTAGATTAAAAGATTGATCTTCTTTAATATAAATCAGTCAAAAGTTGAAACAAGCGTTATAAATGGTCGTGTTTAGTTAATAAAAGGTGGCACTTCGTTGGAAGCACAAAGCAAGATCTGTTTTGTTGAGTTTGTGGCGTGCATACGAACGCTGGACACAATGTGATTGTGTCGATCTAAGTGCTGCTTTTGCCTATTACACACTTCAATCATTCTTCCCAATCCTGTTAATCTCACTTTCTGTCGCCTCTTGGTTTTTAGGCCGACAAAATGGTTTAGACCAGCAAATTATAAGTTTTACAGCTCAGATATTGCCTCCTTCAGTAGTTGGTCTAGTTGATACAACCTTAGTAAAACTTGTAAATCAAGGCTTCGGGGCTGGCCTACTAGGTGCAATGTTTCTTATGGTCACAGCTGGCAATGCCTATTTAACTTTGCAAAGAGGAACCGATCGCCTTTGGGAAGATGTTTTACCTCCGCAAAAAGTTCCAACTACATTTCAAGTGCAAGCTTTCCGATTCATAAGAAGCAGAGTAGAAGCCTTTGTAGTAGTTCTTTTAGTTGGGATATTAGTAGTTATTGACCAGATCAGTGCAAATGTTCGAATGATTCCTGGAGCTGTCTTAGACGACCTAAGCGTTACAAGCCCATGGCTTGCAAAGTCATTATCAAGTTTCCCAGTAATCCAAGTAGGACAATTCATAATTCCTGTGCTTGGACTATCAATAATGGCATTATTGCTTCAAGCATTGCTTCCAAGTCGAAGAGTTCCTCTGAAGCCACTTGTACCTGGGGCACTATTAATAGGGACTCTTTTAACGGTTCTAAATCTCACAGTAAGCAGGAGTATCCTTTCGCTGGGAGCACGCTTCCAAGCTTACGGATTCATTGGTGGAGTTTTAGTGCTAACCCTTTGGGTTTGGATGATAGGTGTAATTATTTATTTTGGACAATGCTGGAGCGTGGTCCTAGCGAGTATGCCTTTTCATCGGCAGGGAGATCACTACTCTCAAAAACGCATAAAATAGAGTTAAATTACTCAAAATTCTTTTACTAAGAGTGAGATGACTAGGTCTTCTCCCATACTCTGGTTGACTCTAATAATAATTTTGCTATTGCCTACTGCTGCTGGAAGGTTTCTACTCGATCTGGCAGGTGGATTTATACTTATTTTATTAATATTGCCATTTTTGGTCACTGGAATTGGTTGGTTAGGTTGGCGTTTTCTTCAAACTAAATTAATACAATGTGAGGTATGTGGTTCAAGCATTATTAACACCTCCAATCAATGTCCAGTATGTGGGGCCAATTTATCTGAACAAAACAAAACTAAAGATTCCACTTCCTCTTTCGATAACTCTATTCCAGCAAGCTCAGCAACTATTGATATTATCGCCAAAGATGCCGAATGAATATTATATATAGTCAGTGAGAGTAAGTTTAGGAACTCATTTAAATTCTTTTAATGTTTAATAGTTTCTGGATCTAACTCAATCACTTCTTGTTCAACATTATTGAGCAAGCTATCACAGTGATCAAGATAAATCTTTCCTTGCAAATAATATTGTTGAAGTTCTTCTAAGGGTACTGTGTCTTTTTGTAAGTTCTCTAAAAGAAGATCAAGAGCTTTTAATGATTCTTCATAGCTTAAAAGTGATATTTCATTCTTCCACTTATTAATCATATTTTTCAATAAAATTGTTTTTTTCGGATTATTGACTTCGTTAGTGATTTTAGGTGAGTTACTTTTCGAGGTGGCTTTAGAGTCTTCATTCTTTCTCATTCTAGGAACAGCAATCAATGAATTTTATCTACTCTTGAATCAAAGTGCCCATCACTCAATTGAATAATTAGTTTTTCTTGTTCAGCAATGTCATGAATACTGTGTATTGGTCTTCCAAAGCAATTTCGAACTATTGAAAAACCTCGGGAGAGCCAACGTTCGGGAGACAGAGCTTTTAAGAGTTGATACTTCTGAATCAAAGTTTCTCTCTTCTTTTGAATCAGTGATACCGGTGATTGAATTTCCCAAACTTTAGTTCTATCTAATAATCGTTGCCGTTCCCTACGAATCAACCAAATAAAATAATCATTTAAGCGTTCTCTCCTCTGCAAGCAATTATCTTGAGCAGTCTTCAAACTAGGCAATAAGTCGACAATGGCAGCAGTAGGTGTAGCAGCTCGATGATCAGCAACAAGATCCGCAACAGTCAAATCATCCTCATGACCCAAACCAGTAACAACTGGTACTGGGAAATGAGCCAATTCTCTGCATAGCTCTTCATTATCAAACGACATTAAGTCTTCTCTGCTACCTCCTCCTCTCGCAATCACAATGGCTTCAATTGCTAATACTTTTAAAGAGCTTGACAAACTCTTTAATACAGATTGAATTTTTTTCGCCCCAGATCCCTGTACAGAAATAGGAATGATAAATAATCTTGTTAAAGGCCAGCGTTCTTTTGCAGTCCTTAGCATATCTGAAAGAGCAGAGCTAGGTACACTAGTAAGAATGCCTATAGATTTTGGATATCCAGGCAATGCTCTGCGTCTTCCTACATCAATCAAACCTTCTTTCAAAAGTAAAGCTTTAACAATCTCAAACTGACGCAAGACAGTTGAAATGCTGGGGCGAAGATCTAACACCTGAACAACCAGGTTTGCCCGAAGCTCCCAGAAATTCAACTTCCCAACAACAACAATTCCATCTCCTTCACTGGGTCTAAAAGCAATTTTTTGCAGTTGTGAACTCCAAACAACAGCAGTAATACTCGCTTCCCCATCGCTCAAAGAGAGCCATAAATGTCCTTTCTTTAACTGTGACTTTGAGACAGAGGCAGTTAACAAAAAGCGAGGAGCAAAGCCTCTTTCCAAAAGGGTTCCAATAGCTTTATTAAGCTCTCGTACCGAGTAATTTGGTAGGGAGTCAATGTTCAAGGCGGCGATAAGCAAACCCCCAATAAATGCAGATCATTAGGCTTATGGCACTTAATAGTTGACCCCAAAAATGATCTAGTTGAGTTGAAGTAATTACAAAAGTCAAAAGAGCACTACTAATCAAACGAGCCCCATCTCGCCGATTACTCACAAAAAACCTTGTCACAGCCAACATAAAGAGTTATATAACTACTCTCGCTGACAATAGAGAAAATGCATATGTCTCCAAAAGCTTCTCAACAAAACTAATTCTGAACAAGTTGTTCAAGATTGTCGCTATACAAGGAACTTTGGCAGTTAGCCAAGGCCTATTTGACCAAGAATGCCTTGCCCAGTGAGCAGTTCTGTGCTCAATCCAATCAGAATACCCATCATTGCCAAGCGACCATTCCATTTCTCTGCAAAATTAACGAATCCAAAACGAGGCTGAATACTCTGAGGCATGAAAGCTTTTTTTGATTATTGATACTAACAAAAACATAAAACAACTTTCTATCAAGAAAACATTGAATACAAAGTTGTGTTTCTCAATTAAAAACTAGGTTTCACTCCTTAATTTTTGAAAAAAGTCTAAATTTTGATTTAAAGCATAAACAGTCAATAAATCCTAAATAAACATTGCCCTAAACCTAACCTTTCAACGGACATGTCTTGCCCCATCGACTGGGCAATATTCCTCTCCTGTGAGCTCTTCATAAATAATTGCTGGCAAACCTGTCTCAAACATAGTTTGCAAAGCTTCTTTAAGAAGAGGATTCCAGCCACCTGTACTCACCTTTCCATGACGAACTGTCCAATCCCATGTTCCTTGTAAGTCCCTTGGTATGCGACCCTCTCTATCCCTCCTGGCCACTAAATCAAGAGACTCGACCAAACCTACTTGAATTGGTTTTTTTCCATATGCAGGGGTGAGACTTAACTCAAGCCTTACTGGATCTTCCTTTAATAGCCTCAAGCGAAACCTGGGGGGGCAATTTCACAGTTTTTAGAACTGCAACAACAATGCGGGTTCTTTGTTCCAACATTTACTCCTCTTATGAGTCATATGATGTACCCATGTGGGCACTCTCTACCTAACTTATTCAGCAGAGGTTTCTGCCGACTTAGGCGGATCAATATCTTCAGAAAAGCGCACCGTCAACAATTCCTCATCTGTAATTCGACCATCTTTATCCAAAAGCTCTGGGTGAATAGTTAAACGTCCAGTCCGATCTTCCTCAGTATTGCTCCTTTTTTTTGAGCTAGTTGACTGTCCCTGCTCACTCCAAAAAGCTTTACCCATCACACGAAATGCCTGCCATAGCAACAATAAAACGGAAAGAACATATAAAAAGATGAAAATGAAGTTCAGCATGTCGACGTTGTTAACAAAAAAAAGGCATTAGCTCTAATCAAAAATTGTATTCATCATGGCTTGCTCTTGGCATATGCTGCATACCCCTATCTTAATGCCTCAAACAAACAGACCCCAAAAGTCGAAGAACAAAATACAAGCATCCATCTGTCACATTATTTTATAAAGAGCCATTTGTAGCTCTTAAAAAAATGCTCCTTGATTAAAATTGTAAATAATGTTGTATATAAAAACCAAACCAATATCAAAAGGTTTAAAAAGTTTAAATGTTTTTACAAAAAGCTCTGAGAAATAGTTTCTAACAAAGCACATGCTTAATCAATCAAACAAAACACTCAAAGTAGATATAGGAGTAATCGAAAAAAGTAGGCAAATTTTTAAATTGTCTGTCCTAGTATTATTTGGTGCTATTGGGTTGTGCTATATCCCATCCTCTAATAAAATCATCTCTACCCCAATCAAAGCAGAAACTTTATATACATCAAATAAGAAATCATTTGTAACCGAAGCTTTAGGAAGGAGTGGTCCCGCAGTTGTCAAACTAGAAACACAACGAAAAGTGTTTTTTCAAGGCAATTCAAATTTACCTTCGGAATTATTAATTGATCCTTACCTACAACGTTTTTTTGGGATTCAAGGTTTAAAACAACCTTATTCCCGTATTGAACGAGGGCAAGGAAGTGGTGTGATTTTTTCTCCTAATGGTTTAGTACTCACAAATGCGCATGTTGTAGAAAAAACTGATCGCCTAATGATTGTAATGTCAGATGGAAGGAAAGTGCCTGGGCGTGTTATTGGTCAAGATGCTCTAACAGATCTTGCGGTTATTCAACTAGAAGGATCAGGACCTTGGCCATCTGCACCTTTAGGGAACTCTGACAAACTTGAGGTAGGAGATTGGGCTATCGCAGTGGGTAATCCATTTGGCCTACAAAACACAGTGACGCTGGGAATAATTAGTAATTTAAACCGTAATGTTTCCCAACTAGGAATTTCTGGCAAGCGTCTAGAACTAATTCAAACTGATGCAGCTATTAACCCTGGGAATTCTGGTGGTCCGTTACTTAATGCCAAAGGAGAAGTGGTAGGTATCAATACACTCGTTCGTTCAGGTCCCGGTGCTGGATTAGGTTTTGCTATCCCAATAAATCTTGCCAGGGAAATAGCAAACCAACTTGTCAACAAAGGTAGCGTTAGTCACCCAATGATTGGTGTCAGCCTCTCATCTATAGAAAATAGCAATCAAGATGGATATACCTACAAAAAACCTGGAGCTATTGTTCGCTATGTCATTCCTGGAGCACCAGCAGATATTGCTGGTTTGAAAGTGAATGATGTAATTGTTTCTATAAAAGGAAAGCTAATCAATGCACCTGAGGATGTAATTGCTGCAATTAACAAAAATGGTACTAAAGCTTCACTTATTTTTAAAGTAAAAAGAGGAGCAAAACTATTTAAAGTTTCAATAACTCCAATTGAAATGAGTGAAATAAGAAATCTTTAATTAATGAGACCAAGCGGTGATCTCATAAAATAATCTAAATTATTCTTCAATCACTTGTTTCACGGAGTTGCTCAACACAACGAGTAATACACTCGCCATCATCAATAGAGCAAGTAGTAATACATTCAAAATAAGTTTCTACTGCATCCCAAGTCTGCATAAGATCCTGGCCAGAATCGCCGGAACCATGAGCAGAGGAGGGTTTCATCGACTTTTTTAAAAGGTTCTATAGCATATGCAATCATTTTCAGAAGGTAAAGGGAAATAAGTCTTACTGCCTAATGATATGTGAAGTTTTCTTATGATTAGTATATATATCCAAATGTAAAAAGCTTAAGTAAGTTTTTTCTTTTTCGCCTGCCGCTTCCTTTGACGATCTCTGTTCATTAACCGCTTAGCTTCTTTTTCTGCTAAAAGTAATGCCTTATCAGCAATGGCTTTTTCCTCAGCTTTTTTATTTAAAAAATAAGAATAATCGCCACGGTAAAGAATTAGCTCCCCATCACGAATTTCTACAATCCGATTGGCAACATTTGAAAGAAAATATCGATCATGAGATACAATCAAAGCTGCTCCTTCATACTCTCTTAAAGCCTCTTCCAACATTTCCTTTGATGGAATATCTAAGTGGTTTGTTGGCTCATCAAGAACTAAAAGATTACATGGCTTTACAAGCATCAAAGCAAGGGCAAGGCGAGCCTTCTCTCCTCCGCTAAGTTCTCGAACTTTTTTAAAAACAGCCTCATTACTAAAGCAAAAACTACCAAGCAATGAACGCACTTGAGTTTGTGTCCAGGTTGGCACTATTTCATACATGCTATCAATAACAATTTTTTCTAAGTCCAGTGCCTCTGCTTGATTTTGTTCAAAATAACCAGCAATAACATTATGGGCGCCTAATTGTGTCGTCCCTTCATCAGGATCTTCCAAGCCCATTATCAATCTAAGTAATGTAGATTTACCTGATCCATTAGGGCCAACGAAAGCAATCCGATCTCCCCTCTCTACCTCTAAATTGGCATCTAAAAAAAGAATATTATCTCCATAGCTATGAGTCAAATTTTGTATTAAAGCCACCTGTCTTCCTGCTCGTGGAGAGGGTGGAAAGTGGAAATCAGGTTTACTTAAACTAGCTATTGGTGCATCTATGGTTTCTACTTTTTCCAGCAATTTCTCCCGGCTTTTCGCTTGAGTACTACGAGTTGCACTTGCTCTAAATCTATCTATATATGCTTGTTGAGAGGCAAACTCTTTCTGTTGACGATCAAAGGCAGCTTGAGTGGCTTCCTGTTCAATAATCCTTTGCTCTAAATAAGCAGTGTAATTTCCAAGGTAAGTACGTGAAATCCCCCTTTCAGTGCTAACAATTTGCGTACAAATTTGATCAAGAAAAGTTCTATCATGACTTATGATGACCATTGCTGTGGTCTGTTGAAGAAGATAATTTTCAAGCCACTTAATTGTTTCTAAATCTAGATGATTAGTAGGTTCATCTAATAAAAGAAGATCTGGATCTTGAAGAAGAATCTTTCCTAAAGCAATTCGCATCTGCCAACCACCTGAATAGTCCCCAACCCGTTGATTTGCTTCTTGAGAAGAAAAACCAATTTTAGGCAATAGTTTCTCTACCTTTGACTCAAGTTCATATCCATGAATTGCTTCAAAATGACTTTGAAGATCACCAAGCTCCTTTATTAAACTTTGCAGGTACTCAGAATCTTTGTTGGCACGTTCAGACTCCATTAATTGCTCAACTAACCGAAGTTTGTTTTGTACAATTGCCGCATCCTCAAAAGCTTGAAAAAGCTCTTCTCGCACTGTTCGGCTCAGCTCAACATCAAATTCTTGCTGCAAGTAAGCAATACGTGGGTCTCCCTGACGAACAACATTTCCACTGCTAGCTTCTTCCAAGCCAGCAATAATCTTAATTTGAGTTGATTTACCTGCTCCATTCACTCCAACTAGTCCTATACGATCTCCAGGTTTGACTTCCCAAGTGACATCTTTCAGGACCTCACCTGTGGGGTAAGTCTTGGTAACTCGCTCAAATCTCAGCACTATTAAAAAGAATCGGAAGGTGCAAGGCGGTTAGATAAATTGAGACTGGTAATTTACTTATTACCCAGACCCACTCATGGCAAGACTGGAACAAATTACTGCTCTAGTTTTAGCTGCAGGTTTAGCAATCCCTAGCTATTGGTTTTTCTGGACTATGGCAGGGGGCGGTGGCTATGAACGCCGCGGCAATCCAAATATTCCTCTTATTGAGCAAAAGGACCCAAAAGAGTCCCCCAATAAATCACCTACAACCCCCCACGAGCTTTGATAAGCCATTGCTTCGTATCGTCATCATCAATTCCTGCTAAATAGGCCTTAACCTCTTCTGAAGTAACAGGCAAGCCAAGACTTTTCCCTAGCTGACAAATTTCATCTAAGGCTCCCTGTGGATCTTGTAGAGCCTGTCGAAACAACAATTGTGTGTGTTCAGGGTCTGACTTGATGTGTTTGTAAAGTTCAGCGGCGTTGTTACTCATACAAAATCAACTAATTGCAAACCATATTCACTTAAGCAACTTTTGCGCCAATGTTGGAATCATGAAACTTTTCCATGTCACCCTCCTGCAATCCTGTTGCTAAAGCGTCCTTCATACTTCGTGCATCCATGCACAATACCTTCCGCAATTGGGCAAAATTAGCCGCTTGAGAAGCTCTTCCTTCCTTAACAGCTCCATATTCAGCCCTTTGTAAAACATGATGAAGATGGGTTAGAAGGTATGTACTTATGACAGCAGATATCAATACATCACTGTTTTCTTGATTGCGCCTGATTGTCTTACGCAAACCATTAGGTACTTTCCCTGATGAAGAATTACTTTTTCTTGACCTCTGAGAGCGAGTTGAGTTGGGAAGAGTGGGTTTAGTCATTGAATACTCCTTTTGACTGACTTGATCTCTAAAAGCGAAATGCTTGCTATTAAGCCTGAAAATGCCATCAGCAAAAATGACATGTACAAACTTTCTTGCATTTCTTGATCAAAAAGATCAAATGACATTCATATGCAAGCATAGTAGTGGATACTATCCTTGCATACCACTGTACACTAATAACTAACTAGCAATCTGTTTGAGTCGTGGCAACCCGGCAAAACTCATCTAATGGGAGGCCAAAGTCCCCAAGAGTTCAAGTAGTTCTGCCCGAAGATTTGTGTAAACGACTTGCAGCTTTAGCTCAACAAGAGTCAAGAACCGTTAGCAATATGGCAAAAGTACTGATACAAGAAGGGATTGGATATTACGAGCAAGTGCAAAGATCATCAGCTGAAACCTCCATAACAAGCACAGAAGGCTTTAGATCAGCTCTAGAAGCCCAAGAATCTCAAAGGTTAAAAGGTCCTCCTCGTCGAATAAAACTCCAAAAACCATAGTGGAAGACTCTTTTTCAAAGATGGTTGTTAACTAAACAGGATTGACTCGTATTCCTAGCAAGGCTTGTTTTTTTGCACCAGTAACGGCAGGAGTATTAACTTTATATTGAAGAATATGCCACCAAGCCAATAAAGCAAATACCAAAGCTTCTCGGGCTTCAATAGGAATACCAATTTCGTCAATAGTTTTCACTCTCATCCCTCTGCATCTAGAGATAATTTCTTTGAGCATCACTGGATTACGACAACCACCACCTGCAACCAACAACTCACTTGGACGCACCAAATTCAACTTGTGCAAATTATCTAGATCTTGTGCCACATGTGCCGCACTAAAAGCTGTCAAAGTTGCAATGAAATTTTCATGCGAGATAGGAGTTGTTTGTCTTAATCGATTTTCTAAATCTAGAAGTCCAAATTGCTCCCTGCCAGTAGATTTTGGAGGTAGCTTTTGAAAAAAGGGTTCTTGCAACCAACGTTTAATAACTCTTTCATCAGGAGATCCCTTAGCAGCAATTAATCCATCGCGATCAAAAGAAATAACACCATTACTAATCTTTTGTACTGCAAGGTCAACAAGAGTATTAGCTGGGCCACAATCCCAACCCAACACAGAAGCCCAGCGTTCTGGTCCACATGAAGGAGGTATCAATGTGAGATTTGCAATGCCCCCAAGATTTAGAACAGCTCTCCATCTATGCAATCTTCCTAAAATTGCAGCATCTGCTAATGGAACCAACGGTGCACCCTGCCCACCTAAAACAAGGTCTGCGGACCTAAAATCATGGACTATGGGGCGATTCAGTAATTGAGCAAGTAATGGAGCCTGGAGCAGCTGCAAACTTGCACCACGTTTATCTTTGGTTGGTGGGCGGTGCCAAACAGTTTGACCATGACAACCCACCAATTCAGAAAGACCTTGAGGGTCACATGCCTTAGCAGCTTTTGAATGAAGCTCAGTAATAGATTCAGTCAGATCCAGCCATTCCTGGCTACTTAACTTCAGACCCTGTCCCGTATCAATAATCCGCTTTCTCAAAGCAGAGGGATAAGGAAATGAAATAGATTTGAGCAATTTCCATTTGGGCTTACTTGGCTTTTCAACAAACTCTGCCAAAACTGCCTCAACACCATCTGCACTGGTGCCACTCATGAGCCCCAGTACCCTCATAAATTCAGTTCTGAGGAAGTTTTTGCAGATCTTCCATAGACCCCATAACCACTAAAACATGACTTTTTTTAAGAACATATGAAGCAGGTGGATTGACGGTTAAACCCTTTGTTGGCCCTGCAGCAAGAACATTAACTAAAAAATTCTTTCTAAGATTAAGATCACGAAGAGAACGGCCTACAAAAACTGCAGGCACCTTGATCTCATCAATACCAATCTGATCATCCAATTCTAAACGCTCAATAAGATTGGGGCGAACCAGCTCTAGACCCAATCTTTCCCCTTGCATCTTTGAAGGAAACACAACTCGATCAGCTCCTACTCTTTTCAACATCTTTTCGTGCAAATCACTAGTAGCGCGTGCAATTACCTGCCTAACTTTGCTTCCCTCAGTATCTTTTGCAATCAAAGTAGTTGTAATACTGGCTTCAATTGGTTCACTAATTCCAACAACAACTGTACCCATTTCTAATACGCCAGCTGCTCTCATAGATTCCTCATCAGTGGAATCAACTACCCTCGCCTCAATTGATGGTTCCAACACACGTAATTCATCAATGGCTTTCTCCGAAGAATCGACAGCTAAAACCTCTGAACCATTTCGAATCAGTTCTCTGCATACAGCACTACCAAAACGACCTATCCCAACAACAGCAAAGCCAAGCTGTTCCGTATCCTTTTTAGGAGACCACTGCCACCAGTCATTCATTGCTTGTCCTCAACAAATCAAATTTAGACATAGAGATCCTCACGCGGATAACCAATTCGATTGTGTTGTTGCAACTTACCTTTATTCAAAGCTTCCCAAATTGCACTTAGCAATAGCAAAATGCCAAGTCTGCCAACAAACATTCCAACAATAAGAACAATTTGACCAAAATGGCCAAGTTGCTTTGTAACACCAACATCAAAGCCAACTGTGGCAAAAGCCGATATACAAGTAAACAGCATTTCTAAAAATGAAAAAGGGGTTACCTCACCCAAGTCGCTAGAAATACTAAGCAACATCGCCATCACGAGAACAAAAAGAATCGAGCCAACAGTGATACCAACAGCCTTTAAAACAACCTTGTCAGAAATTTGACGATTACGTATCACTACATCTTGCTGGCCTCGCAAAGTTGAGCGGGTAGCAGCCATAAGAGCAGCCAAAGTTGTAGTTTTAATTCCTCCCCCAGTTCCTCCTGGGCTGGCTCCTATGAACATCAATGCCATTATTAATAAAAGACCTGACTCCGAAATACTTTCAACAGACAAAGGCATATTTGTAAAGCCAGCCGTCCTTGCACTGACTGACTCAAAAAGTGCTGTAACTAAGCGCTCTGGCCAGCTTAGATCAGAAAAAAAATTTCCTTGGCCTAACGACTCAGTAATCATCAAGCCAAGAGTTCCAAGACAAAGCAAAAAGAAGGATGTACGAAGAACTAAACGGGTATGAAGACTCAACCTTCGTCGATGAAAACTTTTTCGATTACTCCAAAGATCACTGGTAACTCTCCAGCCCAAGCCACCAAGAACTATCAAAAAGATAATTACAAGATTTACTACCCAATTAGATCGATATGTCTCCATGCTGTCCGACCACAAACCAAAGCCTGCGTTGTTGTAAGCAGAAATACTGTGAAAAATAGATGCCCATATCCTGTCTCCTGTATTGGAAATTTCATAAAATCCAAAACAATAAAGAACAATTGCCCCTAGCAGAATCAATACTGCAGCCGTAAAAGCAATACCTCTAAAAGTTCTACCTACTCCACCAACACCAAATTCATCAAGGGTCTTTCCTCGGTCAAGACGACACCTCAGTTCAGTACCACTAACTACAAAACCTTGCAAAAAAGTGGTGATAGCCATCAAGCCAAGGCCACCAATAAGAAGCATTACTGCAAGAAAAATCTGACCATATATCGTCAAATCTCGGCCTACATCAATGATTGTCAACCCAGTTACTGTTAACGCAGATGTAGCTGTAAAAAGAGCTTCCCATAAACCAACATCTGAAGTTGAGCAAATTGGGGTCGCAAGTATCAAAGTACTTAGAAAGATTATGATCAAACCTGTAACCACAGTGAACTGAGGGACCGTCAAGCGCCGGTACCATCCCTGAGTACGAGAAACAGCTTTAGAAAAAGGCAATGTTTGATTCCTTGTTCAAGAATTCAAAATCACCGATTAAAATCAGTGAATTTTGCAGGGCACAATAATTATTCATAAATGTCTGCATAATTTCAATTCATTCAAAATCCTCGGTATTGCCAAAGAATTAATCCCGGAATCATCAAAGTCATTAAAACTGTTAATCCAATCCCATACCTAGTCACATCAAAAAAACGATACCTTCCTGGCCCAAAAACCATCAAATTAGTTTGATAACCCATTGGTGTCAAAAAAGACTGGCTTGCACCAAACAACACAGTAATCAAAAGAGCTTTTGGCGGTAAATTCAAATTGGAAGCAAGCTGAATGGCAACTGGTGCAAAAAGAGCAACAGAAGCTGCATTACTAATAAATTGAGTCAATATGGTTGTTGCAAGAAAGATCATCAATAAAGACAAATAAATAGGCAAGCCTTCTAAACCAAATTCAAGAATCCGTGCCAAAGAATCTGCAAGGCCAGTATCTTGCATTGCCACACTGAAGCTAGATAGTGAACCCAAAAGAAGAATTACATCAAGCCGAATAGAGCGTTGCACTTCTGCTGGTCGAATACATCCACCTACCACCATGGCAATGACCGCCAAAAGCACTGCCGCCACAAGAGGTAATGGTGTGATAGTTGGCACTAAAAGCATAGACAAGGCAATTGCAATAGCTATGGGTTTGCGTCTAGCTGTTGGAAGATCATTTTCTATTTGATCAAGTACAAGCAAATCATTATTTGCCTGTAAGCCACGAATAGAATCCAAAGGAGCTTGGAGCAATAAAACATCTCCTTCTCGCAAGACAGCTTGACCAAGTCTTTCTTGAACTGTCTGCTGACCACGTCTTAACGCTAAAACAGTTGCATTATGCCGTTGACGAAATCGAAGTTCACGCAAACTGGCTCCAGCAAGAGTAGAACCTGACGGAAGAAGAACTTCAACAATTTTTTGACCTTCGCCAGAGAAAGATTTGGATGAGTTAAATTTATCTTTCGACTGTTTTTGAGCTAACTGAACTGTATGTTCCTGTTGCAATCGAAGTAAATCTGAGCGAGTAACTCGAAGTAACAAGCGATCGCCTGGTTCAATCGTGCGATCCGCTAAAGGTGGAAGAAATTTTTCTATTCCCCTCTGAAGTTCTAACACATCAACGTCAAAACGACGCTGTAATCGACTGTTATGAAGTGATTGGCCAACTAGATTTGAATTAAAAGGAATAGTAACTTCTGTAAAATACCCAATTTGATCAATACTTCCTACAAGTTGATTGTCATTTCTACCTCGATCTGGCAACAAACCTTTGGGGGCTAACAACATATAAAAAGTACCAACAAGCCAAATTGGAACACCAATTGCTGTAAAACTAAATAACTCTAAAGAACCATATCCTAATTGCTCACTTATATCACTAACAAGGAGATTCACTGAACTTCCCAACAAAGTTAAGGTTCCACCTAAAACTGTTGCAAACGAAAGAGGCAGCAAGACTCGCGACGGAGACAATTTTCTTCGAATACACCAGGCTTCTATCACTGGCAACAATGAAGCAACAACAGGTGTGTTAGGCACAACTCCGGAAATAGGAGCAACAACCAACCCCAACAAAGCAATTAAACGGCGTGGTGTACGAATACGTTCAGAGGCAATTAATTCTCTAAGACGATCCAATGCTCCACTTCTAAACAAAGCTGCAGAAACTGCAAATAAACCCATCAAAGTGATAAGAGCAGGACTACCAAAGCCCGCCAAGGCTTTTTGAGGTGTCAGCACACCAGTAGCCATTAACAAAGCCAAGCTCAATAATCCAGTTAACTCGGTAGCTAATGCATTACTTATGAAAAGCACTACAGCCAACAACAACACTCCAAGCGTGATTAGCGCTTGCGGGTTCTCAAGAACAACACTAACTTCATTCATATTGACTTTTCATTGATTGATTCAAGGCTAGTTCTAGGTCCTATGTCCCAGAATTGTCCTTGAAGCCAATGACGTAGGCCTTGTAAACCTGCTCCAGAAGTAGCCGAAACATAAATCACTTGCTTATAAAGTCTGTTAATTGCGTCAAGTGAACTACTTTCACAACAATCAATCTTATTTGCAACTACTTGGCGATTGGAATTTGCTCCAAGAGAGTCAAGAAAATCGTTCACAGTGTCCAATTGAAATTGCCAATCAGGGTTCGAAAGGTCCACCAATAGCAGTAATAAATCAGCCTCAAGAGTTTCCTCTAGAGTTGCTTGAAAAGCCTCTATTAAAGGAGCAGGTAATTCGCGAATAAAACCCACTGTATCTGTAAGCAAAAGTTGATTAGGTGCCGAACCAGTCTGTGGCAAAATCAATCGTCTGGTTGTGGGATCTAAAGTCGCAAACAGTTTATTTTCAGCTAAGATTTGACTCTGCACACTCAAACCACACAAAGCATTAAGAAGAGAAGATTTACCTGAATTGGTATAGCCCACTAATGCAGCACGAGGTAAAGCCTGTCTCGCATTTCTAAGTTGAAAACGATGTTTTTTGATCTGTTTCAAATTCCTCCCCAAACGCTCTATACGAGCATCAATTACACGTCGATCTTTTTCTAATTGGGTTTCACCAGGACCTCTAGTACCTATCCCACCACCCTGCCTCGAAAGACTCTTACCACGACCAATAAGCCTTGACTTTCGATAATGAAGTTGAGCAAGTTCAACTTGAAGACGCCCTGTTGAGCTAGAAGCTCTCTGAGCAAAAATATCAAGAATTAATTCGCTCCTATCCAAAACAGGGCAAGCTAAAAAACGCTCTATATTTCTAGCCTGAAGTGGTGTAAGTTCTCGATCTGTAATCACTAAAGACGCTTTTTCTTTCCTAACTTCTAATGCAACTTCTTGTAATTTCCCAACACCCCAAATTGTTTGTGGGTTAAAAGTTCCTTGTTTTTGACGCGCTACAGCTACCGTATAAGCCCCCGCACTCCTCACTAAGCCCTCTAACTCAGATAAATGGCGTTCACTTCTAATTACATCTTTACAAGTAAGCATTAAAAGCAAAACTCGTTCTCTTGAATCAAGTAAAGGAATAATTTTCTTCTGTTCAGGCTTATTAGTCTGATTTTGTCTTGTACAAAGTGTTGCCAAATCATTTCCTTCAAAAAGTCTCCAGCCTATATTTTCACTGTGATCAAGCATCCATAAAGATGCTGGTCTGATTCCACTAGAATCTCTAAAAGGAGAAAATAATAACCAAAAATCTGGGGCTAGATCTAGCGCAACAATTGAATCTTTTTTATCTGGATAAAGAGCTTTTCGTTGGTCATGAAAAGGACAACTAATAAGGCGAAGATTTTTCACTTTACGTCGTCGTCCCTCAGGAATATGAGATAAGAGTTGACCAGACTGATCCAAAGGACCAGCCCAAAGAAGACGACTTAATCCATTGCTATCAATTACTAAATGAAGAGATTCCTTTAAAGCAATAACTTCTTCTGCAAGGGTCTCAAGAATTAACTGATCAGCAATTTCCGAGACTGGATGTCTTTTATGCAAAAGCGCTTCAAGACGACGATGCTGGGAAGGTCTGAGTCCCTTAATCTTGCCTTTGAGATGGGCCTGTTTCAATTGTCTAATAAACAATTGGACGAATATGGAAATTAAGAAGTCAAAAAGGCCATAGTTGGAAGGCCTGAGATTATGTTGGGAGCTTAAACAAGCATTTAAAACGCGACATTAGTTGTTGAGGAGATGACTAACAAACCCCAATCGCAAACTTCTGAAACTAAGCCTAATGAAGAAGTGGATATATCCACGAAGCTCCCTATCCCTATTCAGGAAGCACGAATTTATTTAAGTAATCTGCGTGCTGAAGAACGCCTTGCTTGGGCCTATGAACAATTTGATGCAAACTTTGTCCTAACAACAAGCTTCGGAATTCAATCTGCTGTTCTTCTCCACATGATCCATATGCTCAAAGGTGGATCAAAAATCCCCGTAATATGGATTGATACAGGTTACTTACCTGCTGAAACGTATTGCTATGCCGAGAAACTCAACAATAAATTTGATCTCAATCTAAAGGTAACTCAAAGTGCTATTTCACCCGCAAGGATGGAAGCTTTGTATGGCAAACTTTGGGAAACAAACTCAGTTGAAGATATCGAAAAATACCACTTCCTTCGCAAAGTAGAGCCACTGGAAAAAGCCCTTAATGATCTGACGGTTCAATGTTGGGCCAGTGGCGTTCGAGGTAGTCAAACTGATCATCGACGCTCAATGAATTTGATAGATCCAATTAATGGACGTCTTTCATTAAGACCTCTTCTCGAATGGACTCAAAAGGATGTGTTTTATTACATGCAGAAAAATGGATTACCTCAACACCCACTTTTTAAAAAGGGATACTCAACTGTTGGGGACTGGCACTCCAGTTCACCAGAGGGTAATGCAGCACAAGGAAGAAATACTCGATTCAAAGGACTCAAACAGGAATGTGGCATACATGTCCAGGGCACTTTTGGAGAAGGTATCTAACAGTGTCAGCATTGAGCTGTTGTTTATTAATCGGTAATAGTCGATGGCATTGGGCATTCAAAAAAACTGATAAATGGGAATACCTCCATACAACACCTGATCCCAAAAGAATTGAATCACTTGAAATGCCAATCGTGGCATGGGCAGCAGTTGGTCCACTACCAAAGAATATTTATTTGAATCCTGCAAAGCGTCTGACAACAAAAGATATTCCCCTGAAAGAATTGCCTCCTTGGTTAGGAATTGATAGAGCCCTAGCAGGATGGAAAGCCTTCAAAAAAGCAAAATCCATTGGGACAAATTCCTCTGGATTATTAGTGGCTGATGCTGGCACTATTTTAAGCCTTACTCGAATATCAGCCAATGGAGAGTTTGCCGGTGGACAGTTGATTGCTGGATTACGCCTGCAGCTATCTGCCATGGCTAATGGAGCCAAAAACCTTCAAAATCCCGGGACTAGTTCCTTTCCTCCTGATCAATTCCCAATCGCAACTGCTGAAGCCATGCAAAGAGGCAGCCTTCAAGCCTTAATAGGAACGCTTATCGAAGCAACACACGAAACAAATATGCCACTTTGGTTATGTGGAGGTGATGCTCCTATTCTGATCGAAGAACTAAAAAAACGTAACGCACAAGTTCGCCATTACCCCAATCTTGTCTTAGAAGGAATGGTAGAGATACAACAACAAATCAAACAAGACCAAGATCTTTAATAATCTCATCAGCCATGCTATCTGCCTTTACTTTAAGATAAATAGCTTCAATTTTCCCTGTGGAATCAATTACAAAAGTATGTCTCATCATTCCCATATATTCTCTTCCCATAAACTTCTTCAAGCCATAACTCTCATAAGAAGTGGCAACAGGACAAGGCTCTTTATCAGTTAAAAGAATAAAAGGCAGTTGATACTTATTAATGAATTTCAAATGAGATGAAGCACCATCCTTACTAATTCCAAGAACCTTAATTTGATTTGCCTCCAAAACTTCCCATCTATCACGAAAGTTACAGGCTTCCTTTGTGCAACCAGGAGTCTGATCTTTCGGATAAAAGTAGATAACAACTCGCTGACCTCTAAATGATGACAGAGTTATTGAAATGTCATCCTGGTTAGGGAGAGTGAAATCTGGTGCTGAATCACCAATTTGCAGGGTCATTGCCAATGGTTGATGCAAGGGAAACAAGCCTACTTGCACTTTGGTTCTTTCCAATGCAAGCTCCTCTAAAGCCAATTACACAAAAAGAAGCCAGATACGCTGAACAATTTTCAACAAAACGCTCAATGCAATTCCATCATTCGAGGGGTTATGTACGTGAAGCATTATCTGAACTCTGGAAAGTACCTGCATTAGAAATCCCCTTACAGGCTGCACCAGGCAAAGCTCCCAAGCTTGCAAAAGGCTGGGGGAACGTAAGTTTTAGTCATTGTTCTGATGGGCTATTTATTGGCTGGTCTCCTAAAAGAATTGGAGTCGATCTAGAAAGAGCCGATAGATGTTTTAAGGCAGAACAAGTAACAAAGCGATATTTCTCAGAGCAAGAGAAAAAAGATCTCAGCCATCTGAATCAAGAAGAGCTACGTGCGGCAGTTCTTCAAAAATGGGTCATTAAAGAAGCTGCAATCAAATGGCAAAGGGGAAAGCTTGCTGCAGACTTTTCAAAATGGAGCTTTTGTGAAAAGTCCCATCTAGCGATTCATCAATCATTAGGGCATAAAGTAGGGCTGCATAGAATTCAATTTAATTCTTGGTATATGGCAGTTGCATTTGATAAGAAAATCCACACAAATCCACCAATTATATGCAAATTTAATATAAAAAATACCTACTAAATAATTGCATAGATTGAATCAATTTTTAAGCTTACCAAAAATAATTTGATGTCTTATATTTTGATTTATATCTTTATTTAATCCTGTTTTAAGCAGTTTCTTGATGACTAATAAATGGTCATTTGATAAATTTTTAATCAATAAATTACAATACTTGCTCTTGTCTGAGAGCCAACGATTTTCCAACTCTTCATTTATCTTTAATTTTACAGATTCTTCCCATTCATCCTTTTCTAACTCCCACCCTAAATTCTTAAGTTTATTTAAAAATAAAGTATCCTGTCTACTAGCCAAAAGAAAATGTTTTTCCAAATTGATTATATCTTTCAAAAGATCCATTTCTATAGTTTCTAATTCAATGCTAAGAAGTTCATCTAACAGAGATTGTGCTGGTCCTTTAACTGGAT
Organism: Prochlorococcus sp. AG-363-C20; assembly: GCA_003280295.1. GTDB lineage: Bacteria > Cyanobacteriota > Cyanobacteriia > PCC-6307 > Cyanobiaceae > AG-363-K07. Next base: position 78,509 of record QCFI01000002.1, read on the forward strand.
AACTTAATAACAATCTTAAGCCTGCCTCAGGTACACACCTTTTACTAATTACTTCCCAGAGTTCTTCAATTTTTTCACCAGCCAAGTCCTGACTATTAATCCTTCCACCAATCCATTCAAACTGATAATCAACTGGTAATTTATTCAGTGATTTAGAACTCTCATGCATCAAGATTGGCCGATGAATTGGATCCAAAAGGTTCAATTGTGCAGACAACCTAGACAAATCATTTTGAGAACCTGCCAAAACACTTACTCCACCTTCTGGAGTTGCACGAAGAGGCGTAACAGCCCAAAGCAATGAGCGTCCAATTACCAACACACGATCATGACGATTCCAAACCACTCCAGACCACAATCTCTCTACGAGTTCCTGAAGCCTATTCCCAGCCTGATTAAGTTGACGCTGTAGCCATCTGTTTAACTGAGGTATCTCAGGCCCAGTGCTTATTAATAAAGGGTTGTCCTGAGCCATTTCAACTACTGCTGCAAACTGAGCTGCTCTTCTATCCAACATCAATAATCGACGTTTCCCTTCCCATCCCTCTTCACTCGGATTCCAAAACATCTCTCCTTGTAATTCTTCCGGTAAATACTGCTGTGTTACCCAATGTCCCTTGAAAGAGTGGGGGTAGCGATAACCAACCCCATCTCCATAAATATCTTGATCTCTATGACTGTCACGAAGGTGACTGGGGACTTCTTGCCGTTGCGCTGCTCGAACAACGCTTTGCGCTTTGAAGAAACCTAAAACACTATTACTCTTATCAGTTGCAGCTAAATAAAGAGCTGCCTGTGCTAAAGGGTACAAACCCTCTGGCAAACCTATTCTTTCAAAAGCCGCCGCACAAGCTTCAACAACAACAATCGCTTGCGGATCTGCTAAACCAATATCTTCACTTGCAGCAATCAACATCCGACGGAAGATATATCTAGGGTTTTCACCTGCTTCAACCATACGTGCCAGCCAAAACAAAGCAGCATCAGGGTCTGAACCACGCAACGATTTAATAAAAGCACTAATAGTGTCAAAATGAGCTTCACCTTGTTTGTCATAAAGAATTGCTCGTTCCTGAATAGATTCCTCTGCAATAACAAGGTCAATATTGATACATCCTTGTCCATCAATTGATGTACTCTCTACAGCCAATTCAATAGCATTCAGCAAACTACGAGCATCTCCATTAGCTACATCTACTAAATGACTTGCAGCAGCGGCAGTGATAATGACATTTCTATCCCCATACCCATGCTCACAATCTCTCAAAACACGTTCAATTAGCTTATGTAAAGCCTTTGGCTCCAAAGGCTGAAGTCGAAACAATCTAGAACGACTCACTAAAGCTTTATTGACTTCAAAATATGGGTTTTCTGTAGTGGCACCTATAAGAGTAATAATGCCATTTTCAACCCAAGGTAAAAGGGCATCTTGCTGAGCACTATTAAAACGATGGACCTCATCAATAAAAAGAATCGTACGCAAACCATTCCTTTCTAATCTCTTTTTAGCAGCATCCACTTCATAACGAAGTTCTTTTACTCCCGACAAAACAGCATTTAAGCTAATGAAATAAGAGCGTGTATTTACAGCAATAATTCTTGCCAAAGTAGTCTTACCAACCCCCGGAGGTCCATGTAAGAGTAAGTTTCCAACTCGATCAGCAGCTATAGCTCTACGCAAGAGACGTCCCTCTGCCAAGATTGCACTCTGGCCAACAAAATCATCTAGCGTCTGAGGACGCATACGCTCTGCAAGCGGAGCATTCCGCTTCAACTTTTGTTCTCCTTGATAGCTGAAAAGATCTTGAGACAATATTTGCTAAAGGCGCTTAGTCATTCTCCCTCTAAATAGATTTTCTTTGATGCAAGATTGAATCATCGAAACCAGCCTTGATCAAAATAAGCAATTAATCACTAGATTCCACTCGGAAAATTAGATTAAAATTTGTAGGGATCAAGTAATCACAGTTGGTTTTTTCATACCTGTCCGATGAGTAATCTCTGCCAGAGAATCAATCTGTTTTATTAAATCTGCAAGGGCTTCTTGCGGGTTTTGATTCAGATTGCCATTAGAAGAAACATATCGCTCTAAATAAATCCGTAAGGTAGACCCTTTAGTCCCTGTGCCTGAAAGGCGCAAAATCACTCTACTGCCATCCTCTAAAAGGATGCGTAAACCCTGCTTATCAGTCACTGAAGCGTTCACTGGATCAATATAACTGAAATTATCTGCACAACTTATAGAACTTCCTCCAAAAGACTTTCCAAGCAAGGTAGGAAGCATTAACTCAAGTCTTTCATATAACTCAAGTGCAATTTCACTTGATATTGCTTCATAATCATGTCGAGAATAGTAATGACGGCCATAACGTCTCCAATGTTGCGACATTAAATCAGTTACTGAACATTTTTTTTCTGATAAAATTTGCAGCCAAAAAAGTACTGCCCAAATCCCATCTTTTTCACGCACATGATTACTACCAGTGCCAAAACTTTCCTCCCCACATAATGTAATTTGACCAGCGTCCAAAAGATTTCCAAAAAATTTCCAACCTGTAGGGGTTTCAAAGCAAGCTATATCCAAATCTTTAGCAACAACATCTACAGCTGCACTAGTAGGCATTGAGCGTGCTACACCAGAGAGACCTTTTTTATAAGCAGGAGCACAATTCGCATTAGCCGTTAATACAGCGAGACTGTCACTGGGGTTCACAAAACAGCCTCGACCTAAAATCATATTGCGATCACCATCACCATCACAAGCAGCACCAAAGCAATAATCATTTCCTTTAAGCAACAAATCTGCCAATTCTTTTGCATAAGTCAGATTTGGATCAGGGTGACAACCACCAAAATCTTCTAATGGAATTCCATTTCTCACTGTGCCCAATGGAGCTTTAAGCAGACCCTCAAACAATCTCCTAGCATAAGGACCAGTAACTGCATTTAATGAATCGAAAGCAATCGGAAAATTATCAGAAATAAATAACCGAATTTGATCAAAGTCAAAGAGCTTTTGCATTAGAGATATGTAATCTTCAACTCCATCTATAACTTCTACAATCATTGAACGAATCGAGTATTGACCTAGCGAATCAAGTAAAATAGGAGGGTGATCAATAGTCTTATATTCTTCTAATGTTTGAGTACAAGCATAAATAGCATCAGTTAAAGATTCGGGCGCAGGTCCTCCATTAGCACCATTAACTTTGACTCCAAAGTCACCATCTGGTCCTCCCGAGTTATGACTGGCAGAAAGAATAATCCCTCCTATCGCATTATGCTTCCGGATCAAATGGGATGCGGCTGGCGTAGAAAGAATTCCATTAACAGTTGTGATTATTTTACTCAATCCATGAGCAGCACCCATTCGAAGAATTAAATCAATTGCCCTGCGATTGCCATAACGACCATCTCCACCTACTACCAAAATTCCACCATTAACGCCAGGCAGAGTTCGAAAAATCGCCTCGATAAAACTTTCAAGGTAATTACACTCTTCAAATTGTTTAGAACTCTTTCTTAAACCAGAAGTGCCTGGTTTCTGATCAGTGAATGGTGAATTAAGTGCTACTTTATATCCACTGGTTGGTGAGGAAAATGCTGAATTTGACATTAGTTAGAAAAAATCTTGAGAAATAACCAATGAAATAAAAAGCTTCAAAGCTTTCATTACTTTTAATGAGGCATTTCTGATGTAAGGAGCATGGCAACAAACCAAAACAGAGAAAGTAGCAAAGCAGTTAAAACTCCTGGAGCAATACCAAACCAAGCCATAATAAATGAGACTACTAGTGGAAAAGTAATCGCCCCTGCAAGAGGGGTTATTGCAACGAATCGACGCAACATTTTATTAATTGGTTGTGAAATTGGCTTAGAACCATTCGTCTTGTTTAGCTTCATTGGGGTTCGTATTGTCTTGTGGAGTCTTACGTTCAAACTTCATTGTGATATTTCTCATTTGCTTTCCTTCAAAATCTTTAGCTTCGATCAAATATTCTTGACTTCCGTCACGAAAAGGGACTTGTAATCTAAAAGTACCAGTCTTAGAAAGAGGAACAATCTCACCACCAATCTTTAAAGTTGCCGTTGGGTCAGTAGATCCATAAACAATAAGTTCTGAGTCTGCAACAAGCCAAAAAGGTCTGCTTCGAGGCGAAACACCTCCTACACCTGATTCATTTCGTCCACTAGCCCATAAGCCCAAGCCTGATCCTGAATCAGTATGTCCATCCTGTTGGTCACCAAAAGAGCCTTGGAATTGTTCAGATCCTGTCCGGCTTGTTTGAAAATGTTTTGTAGCAGTTTGATAAAGACGCTCATGCAAACCGCTATCCACTTGATTATTTGAACCTGAAGAAACATTTGTTTCTTCAGGAACGCTGCTTATAGGAGTCTCCAAACTAAAGGGAACAAATTGGTCAAGAATTTGATCGCTAGGATAAAGAGAAGGAACTCGTGCCTTGGAAGAAAATCCAAGTGAAATCCATTGTGAACTAGAGCGATATCCAAGTTCAACTCGATAATCCCTATCACTCATAGGAATAGGTAAATACCATTCAGTACTGTGACTATCTACTGGAACCTCTTGCAAGATTTGACGATGTGCTGTGCCATCATCAATCCCAGTCAGATCAGACAAACGCAAACATAATCTGCTGGCCCCCTGAGATTGGGCCAACTTGCGATCAGATTCTGAAATCTCCCAAAAAACATAGGCCCATTTAGGATCTCTAGGCAGAAACACAACCTTTGTATTAGTCCCCGATTGCTCAAAATTTTGCACTTTCTCAGACTTTTTCGGCGCACGCCAAAATTGATTAGCCGCCTTCTGAGCTTGTTCTTTTAACTTCTTCTTATATATAGCGATCTGTTTAATAAGTACTGCCTTACTTTTACGGCTATATAGAGGCACTCCCAAATCACTTGCCTCATGGCGCAACTGACGTAGCGTTAAACCTGCTAAAGATTCTTGCTCTTGGGTCACGGCTTCAAAAATTCCGTTTTTATTCGGGATCAGTATGTTATGAAATTAGTAATTCCGTTAGTTCTCAGGACCTGTGGTCAGCATCTACTGACTCCACGAAAAAAATGAAGGACTCTTGAAAATGACTATGATCAATTGCAATTAAAGGCTTTTGAGGTCTTAATCAGAAGCCTTTATGGACCAGTGAATGGAAACTGATTTGTCTCAAGATGGTCTTCAACGCCGAATTCAAAGACTCATGCAGTGTGTTTTTTAAAGCTTTTAGATCAGACTTGAAGAAATCTCATCATTTTTCAAGGCGTCAAACAATCACGATTGGTTTGTTCTCAAACTTGCAGCAATCAATTCATCAAGTGTTAACTCAAGCGGAGAAATTTGATATTCATCCGCTAGTTTCTCCAATTGAAGACCTGCACTTGCAAGCTGATCGAGAAATAAAAAGGCAAACTCTCTGTCATTAATTAAAGAAGGTTGAGAAAAAATCCATTTCAATCGGTCTTGCTCTTTAGGTAAAGTTCCTATAGTCGAACCTCTAGATATTGATTTAAAACATGAAAGACAATGAGCAAGCAAACGTAAATGATGTCTATCAATACTTGGAAGACCCGTTGCATCAATCCTCTTAATTTCATCAATACTCAATGGACTTGGAGCAAACATGTTTATAAAGTATTAGCCTTCATTTGATTCACTTGAAATCCACATGAATGTCCACTTTCTAAACGCCATTGCACACGTTGGACATCACAGTCAGGAAATATGTTACGGAGCAAATCTAATTCTTGATCACAAACCATCGGATGCTTCTCGGCAATACTCTTTATTGAACAATGAAATGCATTGAGATACCAACTTGAACCATCACTAGATAATTTTAATTCAGCTAAATAACCTTCTTTTTTACGTAATTCAATTAATTTCTCAAGACGAACATTTAATGTTCCTGAACCAATCTTACGCCGATAATTTATTGCCTTTTCAAGCATTTGCAAGTTCAACATCTCTGCTATTCTTGCTTGAGAAAGAGTACCTTCAATTGAAGCTAATAAATCAAGCGCAAATTTTTCACTTCCATTATAATTATTAAATAAATCATAGCCTTTTGGTGATAATTGCCAAAGATTAGAAGGACGTCCAGGCCCTTCCGAAAGATGACTAGATTCCACTAAACCATCCTTTTCAAGGCTACGAAGATGACGACGCATAGCCTGGACAGAAATTTCCGTCAATGCAGAAAGTTTTGTGGCATTAGCTGGCCCCTCTCTTAAAAGAAAGGTAAGAATTGCCTCCCTAGTGGTCGCTTGAAGCACAGGGATCACAAGGAGTAATGAATGTTCAAAAGCATCAATGCTAAAAACGAAAATGGATGAGAAGCTTCATTTTGGCTTGCTTTGACACTTAGGCTCAAGCAAACGGCATCAATTAGTCATAGCTTAGACAAGCAAAATTAAAAGCTTGCGAGTTTTCATGGACTGTTGTGCCCTAGGCTATGAGGATACGAAACCAGTTAGTTTCGTATTGTATGGCTGTAGTCAAAAAGTTATGGGTTTTTCATTAAATTACAAGGCTTTACTGCTCTCACGATTTCTATTCAAAGTCAATGAGCATAATCTTGAAATCCTTATGACTCCAACATTAAAAAACTAAAGACCTAGCAAAAGCTTACTTCCAATCATTACCATCAATTAAAACCATCAGTCATGTCTTTTCTAACGACAGCTCCAAAAACTCAAAACTCACTCAATTAAAATTACACTGGCTAAGATTATGGCAAGCCAAAATCAAGTTGGAAATATCATTTCACAGCCCTACAAATATGGGTTCATTACTGACATAGAAACAGAAAAAATCAGCAAAGGGATCAATGAAGATATTATTAAATTAATTTCCAATAAAAAGAAAGAGCCTGAATTCCTTTTGAATTTTCGCCTCAAAGCTTACAAACAATGGTTGAAGTTGGAAGAACCTGATTGGGCCAATTTAGGCTATAGCCCTATTGATTATCAAGAATTAATTTATTATGCTGCACCTAAAGATAATCATAAAAAGGCAAGTTTAGACGAAGTTGATCCAAAACTTCTAGAAACTTTCAACAAGCTTGGTATACCCTTAAATGAACAAAAGCGGCTATCTAATGTTGCTGTAGATGCTGTCTTCGATAGTGTTTCTATAGCTACAACCTACAAAGAAAAGCTCGCTGAGCATGGTGTAATTTTTTGCTCAATGAGTGAAGCAGTTAATGAATTTCCAGACTTGATCAAGCTCTATCTAGGTAGTGTAGTCCCTAGTAGTGACAATTATTTTGCTGCTCTGAACTCGGCTGTTTTCAGTGATGGTTCTTTCGTTTTTGTTCCAAAGGGTGTTAATTGCCCAATGGAATTATCTTCATATTTCAGGATAAACTCTGGCGATACTGGTCAATTTGAACGTACATTAATTGTCGCAGAGGAGGGGTCTTCAGTTAGTTATCTTGAGGGATGCACAGCTCCTATGTTTGATACAAACACCCTTCATGCTGCAGTAGTTGAGTTAATAGCATTAGATGATTCATCCATAAAGTATTCTACTGTTCAAAATTGGTATGCAGGAAACGAAAAAGGAGTTGGTGGTATCTATAATTTTGTAACCAAACGTGGACAATGCAAAGGCAAAAGAAGCAAAATTAGCTGGTCTCAGGTAGAAACAGGCTCGGCAATTACATGGAAGTATCCAAGCTGTATTCTTCTAGGTGAAAGATCAGTTGGAGAGTTTTATTCAGTAGCCTTAACTAATAATTATCAAAAAGCAGATACAGGTACAAAAATGATTCATGTTGGTGCCAATACTAGTTCCACAATTGTAAGCAAAGGTATAAGTGCTGGACACTCCAGTAACAGCTATCGAGGTCTCGTACAAATGGGACCAAATGCTTCGGGAGCAAGAAATTACAGCCAATGTGATTCCATGTTGATTGGAGACAAAGCCGCAGCAAATACATATCCCTATATACGATCGCAACAGCCTGTATCCAATATTGAACATGAAGCAAGTACATGTCGCATCTCAGAAGATCAATTGTTTTATCTCCAAAGTCGTGGAATTGGTTTTGAAGAAGCTGTATCAATGATGGTGAGTGGATTTTGTAGAGATGTCTTCAACCAATTGCCAATGGAATTTGCAGCTGAAGCTGACAAACTTCTAGCTTTAAAGCTGGAGGGATCTGTGGGCTGATCTTTAAAGTCCATCATATTTATTATTTTTTTCCTAAAACTTTTCTTTGTCTGAAGTGAACCGAAAAGAAACCACAATGATCCTTGACATTTCGAACCTTCATGTAAATGTGGAAGATCAGCCCATTCTTAAAGGAGTTAATCTAAAGATTAATGCTGGCGAAATTCACGCCATCATGGGTAGGAATGGAAGTGGTAAAAGTACTCTCTCAAAAGTCATTGCTGGACATCCTGCTTACTTAGTAACCTCTGGATCAATCAAATTTAATAATCAAGATCTCCTCTCTATTGAACCTGAACAAAGAGCTCGTTCAGGAGTATTTCTGGGTTTTCAATATCCAATAGAAATTCCAGGAGTCAGTAATTTGGAATTTCTACGAGTAGCAACTAACAGTCGTCGTCAAGAACGCGGAGAAGAAGAACTTGACACTTTTGAATTCGAAGATCTTGTCAATGAGCGCCTAAAAATAGTGCAGATGAATCCCACTTTTTTAGAGCGTAGTGTTAATGAAGGTTTTTCTGGGGGAGAAAAAAAGCGTAATGAAATTCTGCAAATGGCCCTGTTGGAACCAACATTGGCAATACTGGACGAAACTGATTCAGGTCTTGATATCGACGCTCTACGTATTGTTGCTTCTGGGGTTAAAAAACTTGCGAAGCCAAACACTGCAACACTTCTAATTACTCATTACCAACGACTCCTAAATGAAATTACGCCAGATTTTGTACATGTTATGTCAGGAGGAAGAATTCTTCGTACTGGAGGAGGAGAACTAGCCACTAAGTTAGAAGAGTCTGGATATGACTGGTTGGACAACGAACAAAATATCAAGGAGGAAGAAAACTAATGGCGCTATGTCGCCAATGGTTAGAAGCATTACCTAGGCCTGAAGGCGTCTTGGAAAAAATACAAAGGCAAGGACGTAAATCATTGTTCTACTCAGGGCTACCGTCCAGCAAGATTGAGTCATGGCGCCTAACTGATCTAAAACGATTAGAAAATCTTCTCAAGCTTTCATTATCACAAGAGACACAAAATATCTCACAAAGCAATTTTTTCAATTTAGATAAGGCAGCGAATCAGGGATGTCGATTAATTCTAGATCCACAACTAAATCTAAATGAATCAATTAATCTTCCGTCTGGTTTTCAAAAACTAAACACAACTGAAATCCAACAATATCTAGGAAGAGCACTTAATCATTTTTCCAGTCCAAATGACTGGGCCTTAGCAGTTAATCAAGCCAGTACAAATCAAATACTTGCATTCAGAGTACAAGGTCAAGATCTTCCACCATTAGAATTAATAATTCCCTCCCAAAAAGATACATTAACGCCCACAAGAGTAATCATCATTCTAGAGGAAAAAGTAAAGCTAAAATTACTCCAGGTTGCTCTTGGTGCAGAGAACTCAGCCCAAAGTCACGTTCTAGAAATCCATCTAAATAAAGAAGCCGAACTGGATCATGGGTTTGTTGCTCTTGGAGGTGGTCAAGCAAGCTGTCTTGCCCATCTAGCAGTAGCACAGGAAATTTCCAGCAAATATTCATTAACTGCAGTCCAACATGGTTGGATGTTTAGTCGTTTAGAACCAAGAATCATTCAACTAAATGGTCAAGGAAGTACAAATTTAAAAGGGTTGCAAATTTCCACAGGAAAGCAACAATTAGCAACGCATTCTTTAGTTCGTTTTGAAGGCCCTGATGGATGCCTAAATCAATTGCAAAAAGCAATAGCTAACAAAAGCTCTCATTCTATTTTTAACGGTTTAATTGAAGTCCCAAAAATTGCACAAAATACAAATGCCTCACAATTAAGCAGAAACCTTTTACTCTCTAGGCATGCCCGAATAGATACAAAACCTGAGTTAGAAATTGTTGCTGATGATGTTCGTTGTAGTCATGGTGCAACAGTTAGCAAACTACAAGAAGATGAGCTTTTTTATCTTCGTAGCAGAGGGATCGCTTCGAGTCAGGCCACCTCTCTGCTTTTGCAGGGATATTGCCAAGAAATTATTAAAGATCTTCCCATAGAAGCTCAAAAATGGGACATTTTAAATACTCTGATAGAGAATATAAACGAATGAAAAATAATAATTTAAATCTTGCAGATTTAACCCGTAAGGATTTTCCACTTTTTCAAAATGAATCAACTATTCAACAAAAGCTTATTTATTTAGATCATGCTGCAACCAGTCAAAAGCCTATTCAAGTTATAAAAGCATTGGAAAATTATTATAGTTTTAATAATGCAAATGTGCATAGAGGCGCACATCAATTAAGTCAGAAAGCTACAGAAGAATTTGAAGCCGCTCGTGAAATCACAGCGAGCTTTATAGGTGCTTCATCCACAAAAGAGATAATATTTACTCGAAATGCTACCGAAGCAATCAATATTGTTGCCCGTACATGGGGAGATAATGAGTTAAAAGAAGGAGATGAAATATTACTTACTCTGATGGAACATCACAGCAACCTGGTTCCATGGCAACAGTTATCTAAACGAACAGGTTGTGTACTAAGACATATCGGCATTACTCAATCTGGAGAATTAGATTTAGAAGACCTTCACGCAAAACTGAATAAAAAGACACGCTTACTTAGTCTTGTTCATATAAGTAACACTCTTGGTTGCTGTAATCCTATAGCGAAAATAACAGATATGGTTCGATCTTTTGGATGTCTGATTTTATTAGATGCCTGCCAAAGTCTAGCCCACCAAACCGTCGATGTTAATTCACTTAATATTGATTTTTTAGCTGGCTCTTCTCATAAATTATGTGGGCCAACTGGTGTTGGTTTTCTTTGGGGTAGACAAAGATTATTAGAAAAAATGCCACCATTTTTAGGTGGTGGTGAAATGATTCAGGAAGTATTTCTTGAGAAAAGTAATTGGGCTGATTTACCACATAAATTCGAAGCTGGTACTCCAGCTATTGGAGAGGCAATTGGGATGGGTGAAGCTCTCCAGTATCTCAAGAGTATAGGTTTAGATAATATTCATTCTTGGGAACAAAAACTCACCCAATATCTCTTTGAAAAGCTAAATAGTATCGATGGAGTTAAAATATTTGGCCCTGATCCAGAAAAAGATTTACATCGTGGTTCATTAGCTACTTTCAATATAGAAGGGGTCCATGCCAATGACATAGCTGAATTACTAGATTCGAAAGGAATCTGTATACGTAGTGGGCATCATTGTTGTCAACCTCTGCATAGGCATTACGGTTTAAATGCCTCAGCAAGAGCAAGTCTTAGTTTCACATCTACACACAAAGAAATTGATTACTTTATAGAGGAACTTTCTTCCAGTATTGCTTTTCTTAGAAAAAACTCTTAAAGACCTAAATGCTTTCTAAAAAATCGTTCGGTATATTCAAGAACCTTTATTTTTACCCTACTATCCCGAAAACCATGACCTTCATCAGGAAAAGTATGGACTTCAACTGGCACATTATTCAACTTTAATGCTGCAGCCATCTTTTCAGTCTGCGCCGGAAGCACCACTTTATCCTTCATACCTTGAAAAAAAACAACCGGACAATTAATTTTCTCTGCAGATATTAACGGTGATCGATCTAAATATCTTTGCCGATTTTCAGGCCAAGGCCCTACTAAATAATCAAGATAACCTGCCTCAAAGCGATGGGTTTCTTGAGTCATAGCTATCAAGTTGCTTACTGCATAGCGACAAGCACCAACTCTAAAAACATCTGTGAAACATAAGCAAGCCAGTGTCGTAAAACCACCAGCACTCCCTCCTTCAATTGCAAGAAATTGACTATCTGCCTTTCCTGCAGCTACTAAAGACTTTGCTGCCGCTGAACAATCAAATACATCTACTTCTCCCCAACCACTCTTCAAACGTTCCCGATATTCTCGTCCAAATCCAGTGGAGCCTCCGTAATTGACATCTACAACCCCCCAACCTCGTGAAGTCCAATACTGAATCTCAAGATTTAATCCTCGTCCAGCCATGCCAGTTGGCCCACTATGACTTTTAACTAAAAGTGGCGCTGCTAAACCAGTCCAATTAGCTGGTGGATAATACCAAGCATGGGTTGATTGACCATTAAAACCCTCAAACCAAAAAGACTCTGGAACGCTAATTTGGGCTTCTTCAAGAACTGGTCTCCTTGAAGTTGTTTGTAGCCAAATTCCAGAACTTAAATCAACTTCAAGCAAACCAGATTCAGTTAAAGGGTTGCTAGCAATGGCTACTAATCGCTCTTTATTTGCATTTAAATCAGCCAACTCATCAAAGGGCTGTCGAAGATCACTAATCAAACCTTCACGAGAAAGAAGATTGATTCTCCAGCTCCCTTTTTTACAGCTAAATGTGACAATTCTCTCACCAGTTGAAGCAGCAGTAGACATCCCATAAACCCATTGAGGGAATGCAGTGTCAGCTTTCATATTCCAAAGACGATTCCATGACATGGCCAAATGTTGATCAATCTTTCTCCCAAGCAACATCAAATTCCACCACCCACTACTGTCTTCTGCAACTAAAAGCTCGCCACTGGCCAACCAAATCGGTTGAAAAACTGATATTTGCCTTGAATCATCTGGACAACTGCCTGCTAACAATTTTTGATCTTCAATCTCACCATCAGAATTGAAGCGACCCCACCAAAGCTGACTAGCATCCCACGGCATTGATGGTTGTTGCCATTCAACCCAAGCCAACTCATTTCCATCTGGACTCAACGCTGCATAACCAGCAAAATCTTTTGGTCGATGAATAATTTTTGGATATTGATGCTTTTGATGCAAGAAAAAGCTAACTAAGAAGTCTTTACCATCTCGTTCCATAACACCTATCCATCTTTTTCGAAACGGATCAATAAGACCATCAGCCAATGCATAATCAGATTTACTCGACAGGCAAATGGGCAAGTTAATTGGGGTTAACCAGCTTTCACTATCTCTATTTGGATTAGACAAACCCTGCCAAGACTGTTCCCATAGAGAGCCATCACAATCATCTATCCAAGCAACCAATAACTCATCACCATCACAAAAAGAGGCTAGAACGCCTCCACCATAACCATGCACTTTGCTCCGCAAATTAATTGGCCTGGGTGTCAATTCCTGCGGAGGGCACTCAGGACAAAACCATGGGCGAATTAAAGCTGTGGTACGTCCCTCTTCATTCGGGCGTTGTTCCAACCAAAGTACCCAGTCATCCAATAACCGTGGTTCCTTAAGAATAGATTTAGCTCCAAGCACTAATTCTGCAGAGATCGGTTTCAGAGGCTTTAAAGGTTTCTGGGACTTATTAACCATTCTCTTTCATCGATTAATACGGTCAATGATAGAAAAAATGCTTAAAATCATAGTCTTAATAGATGAGACGAATCCTTGGCACGAAGCTTTGCTGGGTTGGCACGTAATGCCGAAAGGGACAAGACTTCCATTGCCGTATCAAAAGACCCCCTTGAAACACCACCTCTAAAAATCCATACTCTTGGAAACAGGGTTTTGCGTAAGCCCGCTCGTCGTATTAGTAAAGTCGATGAATCAATAAGGCAGGTAATTAAAAACATGCTAAGAAGCATGTACTCTGCCAAAGGAATTGGACTGGCCGCACCACAAGTAGGCATTGACAAACAAATCTTGGTTATTGACCTTGATTTAGAAGATCCTACAAATCCTCCGCTTGTACTTATTAATCCAAAATTAGTGACATCAAGTGCAACTCTGGAGACCTACGAAGAAGGTTGCCTAAGTATCCCAGAGGTCTATATGGATGTGATTAGACCCTCTTCAATTAAAGTGAGTTTCCGAGATGAAATGGGAAGGCCTAAAAAATTGAATGCTGATGGATTAATGGGACGTTGTATACAACATGAAATTGATCACCTAAATGGTGTTTTATTCGTTGACAGAGTTTCAAATCAAGCAGATCTTGAACTTGCATTAAAGGAGCATGGCTTTCGAAAAGAAGATGTTCACTCACTTTAGGAAAGATGAAAGTTTCCAAGTCAAGTGATAAGCCTTTTTTAATTTGCATAAAAAATCTGTAAAATTAATTTTTATTAGAAAAACTCTCGATAAAGTAATATGGGATGAAATAAACTACCCTCATTCCATCTATTGAGATCAATCGTGGGTTTACTTGCAAGCATGAAAATGCCTATCAAGTAAATTTGAAAAGATTCTAGAAACAAGTTTTTTTAAAGGATAAATAAATTAACCTCAATAAGACAAAGGATCAGGCAAACTGCACTTATATTGTCTAACAAGTATTTAATGACTAAAGAAACTATTTTTTCTAAAATCCTAAACGGAGAAATTCCATATGATGAGGTTTATAGTGACGAGAATTGTCTTGCTTTTCGAGATATCCAGCCTAAAGCACCTGTTCACATTCTGATCATTCCAAGAAAAATTATTCCTAGTTTACGTGAAGCTGAATCAATCGATGCAGAACTTTTAGGTCATTTACTTCTAGTAGCAGCAAAGGTTGCGACAAAAGAAGGTCTAAAAAACTGGCGTACAGTTATCAACACCGGTGCTGATGCTGGTCAGACTGTGTTTCATCTGCACCTACATGTGATAGGCGGACGGGCAATGTCCTGGCCTCCAGGCTAAAGACAAGGTTATCTAAACTCTATCTACCTCAATGAATTTCATAAAAGCAAAAAGTGGACTTCATTCAATAACATTAATTTTAGATTAAGCCCTTGAATATTCAATTCAAAGCGGGATCCTTTAGTACAAGTCAGGTAATAAATCAATGCAAGTTAAAAGGCAGTTAAGAAAAAAAAGTTCAATAGCATCAAGACAAGCTCCATGGTTCTCAACTAACGAGTTACTTGAATATTTAGGAATTTCCGAATCCGAACTTGAAAAGAGCTCAAAACTTTTTTCTGAAGGGGTCCACTACAGAAAAGAAAAACCAAGTCAGGCAGACAGTCAAACTCTTTGGCGAATTGACCTAATAGACGAGTTATTGTGCCTGCCAGTTCCACCATTAGAAAAAGAAGCTATGCTTAAAGCAATGAATAATGACATAACATGCAACTAATTAAATAATAATATGCTACAAAAACAACTTTAATAACTTGCACATAGCTTTTCTAATCAGTTTTCGATTAAAGTCACACTAAAATTAGCAACCCATCGTAAGTAATTTAGTAAACTCATTCTAAAATTACAGAGCGAGTATTAAAGAATGATGACAGGATCTGAGAAAGTCAATTTCTTTAATCTAAACAAAGACATGATTGATCAACAAATCAAAACAAAACATGAAACCAAAGCATTTTGGAGAAAACTATTTTGGACAACAGCAAGAGACTCAGATAAATATCAAGCAGGTTATATCAAAAATGCTCAAATATACTTTCCAAACATATTTTCTAACTTAATTAATAAAAATAAAATGGAAAGCTGAATACCTCTTCCCCTCAATATATATAAGGTTACTATGACAAACACGATTGCTAAGCCAAACAATGGATTCAAAATTCAAATAGGGAAGATTAGACGTTTAGCTCAACCATTCTTTTTACCTCTTGATAAAGGAAATGGATGGCAATTTATATGGTTACTCATCTCATTGATTTTCTGTGTAGGTGGTCTTGTTCTAATCTCAATAACAGGGATTCTAGAAATTCTAGGAAAAATACAGCCAATTTTAACTGAAAAGTATTTAGGTGGTGTAGTACAAATAATTCAAACAATCTGGAGTACTTGGTGGGGTTGGTTTTTTTCCGGATTATTTATTATTGGTTCAGCGAGTTTCTTCAGTCTTCGTCACCAACTTAGAAATCGTAGATGGATTCCTTGGTTATTACTAGGAATAATAGTTCTAATGTTGTTGGCAGTGAACGGAATAAATGCAGGTATTGGATTTATTGCGAGAGATCTTACTAATGCTCTTGTCGCAAAGGAAGAAAGTAACTTCTATAAAATTCTTATAATTTATGCATGTTGCTTTGTTATTGCTCTACCTATTCGTGTTTCTCAAATATTTTGCACATTAAAATTAGGTATAATCTGGAGGGAATGGCTTTCTCAAAGCCTTATTGCTGATTATATGAAAAATCGGGCATACTATGTTCTTAATCCAAATGATGAACAGTCAACAGATGTAGATAATCCAGACCAACGAATTACAGATGATACAAAAGCATTTACATTTCAGAGCTTGAATTTCACTGTTGGTATTTTTGATGCACTTTTAACCTTCTCTCTAAATATATTAATCCTTTGGAGTATTAGTAGCAAACTTACTTTTTCTCTTTTTGGTTATGCAGCATTTGCAACATCAATCTTACTTATAGCTTTAAAAAGGCTTATTAAAATTAACTTCGATCAATTACGTTTTGAGGCTGACTTTCGATACGGGTTAGTGCATATTCGTGATAATGCAGAATCAATTGCTTTCTATTCTGGAGAAAAACCCGAAAGGGCAGAAAGCCAAAGGAGATTGAAAGAAGTAGTTACGAACTTTAATTTATTGATAGTTTGGCAAGTAATTATTGATGTTATGAGGCGCTCAATTGGATATGCAGGTAACTTCTTCCCTTATTTGGTATTAGCCACACCATACTTCCTTGGAGAAATGGATTATGGAAGATTTGTCCAAGCATCTTTTGCATTTAATATGGTTGAAAGCTCATTATTTTTTGTTGTTAATCAAATCGAAGAGTTAGCAAAATTCACAGCAGGGATTAATCGTCTTGAAGGGTTTCAATCTAAAGTAGAAAATGTGAGTAAAAGTTTCCCTATTAACAAGGTTAATGACCTTTCTTCTAACAATTCTATTCTGATACGAAATGCTGATCTATACCCCCCAGGATCTGAAAAGCCAATCATAAGTAATCTAAGTTTAAGTGTTAATGAAAGAGATAAGCTTCTGGTTGTTGGTCCATCTGGCTGTGGAAAAACATCACTTTTAAGGATGATTAGTGGTCTATGGGAAGCAGAGAATGGATTAATTAAAAGACCAAATAAAGGCGATTTACTATTTATACCTCAAAAGCCATATATGTTGTTAGGATCACTAAGAGAGCAACTTTGCTATCCAACTGAAGAAGATAAATTTCGCGATGATCAATTAAGATCTGTTCTTAATGAAGTGAAGCTCCAATCGCTAATTGAACGTTATCCTAATCTTGATGTTAAGCAAGATTGGCCAAGGATTCTATCTCTTGGAGAGCAACAACGACTTGCATTTGGTCGTCTATTATTAAACGCACCAAGATTCGCTGTACTTGATGAAGCTACTAGTGCTTTAGATGTAAAAACCGAAGAGCACTTATACAATCTTCTCAATAAACGTGATCTAGCAATCATTAGTATTGGTCATCGACCAACCCTTATAGAATTCCATGAAACTGTATTGGAGCTAATGGGAAATGGGAGCTGGCGATTGCTACCTACCACTACCTATGACTTTGATAAATCCTGAGTTGGTTCAATGAATTCAAACAATCCGGAACCTTCAGAAGACAAGGTTGTTCTTAACACAACAGATCAATCCTCAGAGGCACCTGCAAGTCAGATATCCAATACCAGTGCCACCACTAAGGATGAACCATCCTTTGGTTGGAGTTATTACGCAGAAAGAGTCAATGGCCGCTTTGCAATGATTGGCTTCATAGGAATCCTTCTTATAGAAGCCCTCAGTCAAAATAGTTTCTTGCACTGGATAGGACTATTACCTTGATTTTCCTTATTTAATTTTTAACCTTGCAAACGAATTATCTCTACATCCCATCTTCCTTGTCTACTAACTTGAACAGCTAATACTTTTCCAGAACTATCTAGCGTAACTCTACGAGGAATACCTTTTTGTGTTAGATCAATACGTTGCAATGTACCCAACTTTCTACGATAAATAAATAATTCAGTTCTATCAGATCTTTGTTGTACAAATGCTAATCGGGCTCCATCAGCACTGACACTTACACTAATAGGTTGAGAATCTGCTCTATTTATTCCTGGCAAAGGAACTCTTTTCCTAGTGCGAACATCAAACATTTCAATCTGATCTTTACCTTGGTAACTAGCTAAAGCAACTAACCATTTATTCCCAACAGAAGGTTCTCTATAAGTTTTAGATGTTTGAACAAGAGCATCATTGAAACCATGCATCGGTCTCATTGGATTACTCATACATCCCCCTAAAACTATCAAAAGAAAAATGCAATACCAATAAGATTGATCTACATAAAAATTTGATTTCATAAACCTCCCAAAACTGATTGAGTTGATTTACTTCTCAGCTTTGGTTGGTCAAGTTCGATTTTCTTTCTTAGGTCAAAGAGCTCGATACGCCATTGACCTTTTTCAATAACTTGCAGAGCTAGCTGACTGCCATCTGGGGCCAAACTAAGCCGCACTGGAATTCGATCGCGAGGCATTACAAGCTGATGACTTCTTCCAGTCACGCGATCTTCAATAATGGCTAAGCGTCTATTCCCACGTTGACCTATTACTGCAACATACCTTGCATTCCAACTTAAAGAAGGTGAGCTATGAGGTTGGTTCCGAGAAAGGTGCCGCAAAGGGAGAATCTTTCCATTCCGAAGATCCCTCAGCTGAACAGATGGTCGTCCATTGTAATCAACTATCAAAGCTAGGTTGTCTCCGTTTGCACTTAATGCAGGGTCTTGCTGATTTCTAGTTCCAAATGATGCTTGTATTCTTTCCACTCTGCCCATGCAACTACAAAGGCCAATACAGAACATCAGGCCTGCAAGTTTCTTCAAATTACTTATAACCAAAATTTAATCATCAAAGCGAGAGCTATTGTCACGACGTCTGGGCTTGGAAGAGCCAGTTCGTCTGGATTGTGCATTAGAGGAATACCTAGAAGATGATCCGTCAGTTGATGATCTATTACTCCTCACACCTTTTGAACGTGAAGAGCTTGATCTAGATGGCGAAAAGGCAGCATCTTCAGCCTTGTCCCTAATAGGAGAAGGAGTTCTAGGAGGGACACCAGTAGCATCTGACGCGGAATACTCACCTTTATTTAATGATTTGCTTGATTGATCTTCCACACTTCTTCTTCTATTTGCAGTTTGTCGATTAACAGAAGGACGACTTCCACGTCTTTGTTCCTGTCCTAAGTTTCTCCTGTTCCCAAAAGTTGTATTACGATCAACTTCTTCATTTCTGCTTCCAAACCTAGACATTCTCCTATCCTCTGCTGATTCATCTCTCCAAGAACCCTCTTCAGAGCCTCTATTGCGAATAGTTCTACTGGCCGCTTGCTCTGGGATCGCTGCTCTTGAAATACGTCTTGGACGATAAAAATCTTCCTGAGATGGTTCGCTACCCTGTTCATCTCTGCCAGAAAACCTCCTAGTCAAAGGCCGAGATTCTTCAAATTGATCATAAGAGTCATCCCAACCGCCACTTACTCCGCCACTAGGCATCCTCGCTGAAGGCTCATCATCAAAATAAGAAGAACGTCGAGCCTGATCTGTAGCAATCCCACGCAATCTGACACTTTCATATGCAAAAAAAACAGTTGTCCCAGCAAGAAGGAACTGTCCAAACTGAAGAATAGGATCCAGACGCCAACCCTGAAAAAACAGGATGCCACCACAAAGCAAGCCGATTGCTGCAAAAAAAACGTCGTAGTCCCGTGCTAGGGCAGGTTTAAAAGACCGTAAGAAATAAAGTCCTGCGCCACATACGGCCAGAACAATTCCCACAATGCTGGCCCAATTAAGACTGGCATTGACCAAGGTTGCGCCCCCAAAAATTACCTATCCCAAGATTAAAAATTAATCTCAGTGATACCAGTCTACGGAGTACGCTTCTGTTGACTAGCGACTACGATTCAAAGAATCTTTTTGGCTAACCCAAAGCAAAAAGGATGCTGCTGGAATCACAATGAGAAGTGCAGCACCAACAATGCTGTATAAAAGATTTGCGGCAGAAGGTGTCATAGCTGCGACTTATTAAGGCTAAAACCTTAGCAATCTTACGGATTAACAGCAGCTTTATACGATGTCTTTATAGATGCTTTGAAGTTTGTGACGTCCGAACTGATTCAAATCCTTCCAACTTTTCATCTATTACTAGGTTTTTTGCTATCTATCTTGACTTTGGCCTTTTTGATACGAATAGTGCTCAGCTGGTATCCAAAGGTAAATCTAAAGAAAGGTTTGTGGCTTGTGGTGACCTTACCAACAGAACCAGTCTTAGCAATGACTAGGAAATTCATTACTCCTATTGGAGGTGTTGATGTAACCCCTGTGATTTGGGTCGGGTTTATAAGCCTTGTGCGTGAGCTTCTTGTCGGGCAACAAGGTGTCATTTCTCAAATTTTGGTAAATAGCCAAGCATTAAGTTGAATTCCAATTTTTTAGCTTCTAGCTCACAACTCAACCAAGCATTTCTTGCTCTACAAATTTCGTATGAACATCACCTCTTAAAAACTCATCACGATTTAGCAAGTGAAGGTGAAAATCAATAGTCGTTGGTATTCCAGTTACTGCGCATTCATTAAGTGCTCGTTCCATTCTTTTTAAAGCAGCATTCCTATCATGTCCCCAAACAATCAACTTCCCAATTAATGAATCATAAAAAGGAGGTATATCATAGCCGGTATAAACATGGCTATCGACACGAACACCAGGTCCTCCAGGTGGCAACCAGCCTGTGATTCTTCCTGGCGCGGGACGAAAATTATGAGTGGAATCTTCAGCATTAATGCGACACTCAATTGCGTGACCTTGCAATGAAATATCTTCCTGCTTAAGACTAATTTGTGCTCCTCCCGCAATGCGTAATTGTTCAGCAATTAAATCAATTCCAGTAACCATCTCTGTTACTGGATGCTCAACCTGAATACGAGTATTCATTTCCATAAAATAAAAATTCCCCTCACGATCAAGCAAAAATTCGACAGTTCCAGCACCTTCATAATTAATACTCCTTGCAGCTGCTATGGCAGCGTCCCCCATACGAATTCTTAAAGAAGTATCTAAAGCTGGACTAGGTGATTCTTCTAAAAGCTTTTGATGACGCCTTTGAATTGAACAATCTCTTTCTCCAAGATGCACAACATTTCCATGCCTATCAGCTAGTACTTGCACCTCTACATGTCGAGGGCGATCAATAAATTTTTCCATATAAAGACCAGGATTACCAAAGGCTGCTTCTGCTTCCCCTTGTGCTGCCTTAAAAAGATTCTCAAGTTGATCTGCACTATTAACCAACCTCATACCTCTACCACCACCGCCAGCAGTAGCCTTAATCATGACTGGATATCCCATACCTCTAGCTAAATCAGCCGCTTCTTCAGGACTACTAAGCAAGCCCTCGCTTCCTGGAACCGTAGGTACACCTACCTTTTGCATTGTTGATTTGGCTGTTGATTTGTCCCCCATTGAACGAATGGCATTAGGAGAAGGTCCAATAAAAACAATGCCATGGTCTCGACAAATTTCAGCAAATCGATCATTTTCCGCCAAAAATCCATATCCAGGATGAATTGCATCAACACCCCTTGATGTCGCAGCAGCAAGAATATTCGGAACATTCAAATAGCTCTTGCTACTTGGCGCATCTCCAACACAAACTGCTTCATCAGCAAGCTGAACATGCAATGCATTGCGATCCACAGTGCTATATACAGCAACTGTGGCAATACCCAATTCTCTACAACTGCGGAGAATTCGGAGAGCAATCTCACCACGATTAGCAATGAGAACTTTGCCTATAGGCATCCAAAATGAAGAAGATCTTGTGCCGGATCGTATCAGCGCTTATACCCTTAATTGTTTTGTAGACACGGAAGGTTGACCGTTATGATCGTTTTCGATGCAGTCTCAAGGGACTGTATTTATAAGCGGATGTGGTGGAATTGGTAGACACGCACGTTTGAGGGGCGTGTGGCTTCGGCCTTGCGAGTTCAAGTCTCGCCATCCGCATTCATTATTTAAAATTCAAGTTCTCTACCACCAACTGTGGAATGCAGGAAGCTTCTTTAATGGTGGTTTTCATGTCAAATGGACCAGGAGAACTGGCTACATGGGTAAGACCGCTGGCAGAAAAACTGCATACAAAAGTTTTGATGCGACCAAGAGACAGCTCTTCTCCCATAAGCCTCAGGCTGGTCTTAGTTCCTTGCCCAAATGCCACAGGACATGAAATAAATGCTGCAACAAAATGGAATCAATTTGAAAAAATCACACCTGCCCATCAATT
The DNA here is from genome assembly GCA_003280295.1 of Prochlorococcus sp. AG-363-C20. GTDB lineage: Bacteria > Cyanobacteriota > Cyanobacteriia > PCC-6307 > Cyanobiaceae > AG-363-K07. The sequence continues at coordinate 100,888 of QCFI01000002.1, forward strand.
CTGGAATCTATTACTGCGCCCTAAGAAATATGGGTTTTGGCCCCCAAAAGGTTTGGTGGTGTTTCTAGGAGGGGATCAATTTTGGAGTGTTCTTCTTTCAGCAAGACTTGGCTATAGCCATCTGACATATGCAGAGTGGGTGGCCAGATGGCCCCAGTGGAATGACAAGATTGCAGCAATGTCAAATAATGTGCGTGACCGTCTGCCCAAACGTTTTAAAAAACGTTGCACTGTTGTTGGCGATCTCATGGCAGATCTGAATAATCTTGCGAAAGAAGAAGAACCCCTCCCCGAAGGAAGATGGATAGCTCTAATGCCTGGATCAAAAAGTTCCAAACTCTGCATTGGAGTTCCTTTTTTACTAGAAGTATCAGATAATCTCGTTAAACTGTTACCGGGATGTAAATTTCTATTGCCAATTGCCCCAACAACAAATATTCATGAAATTAAAAAGTTTATTAGTTCAAAGAATCCAATTGCCTCACAATATAATACAGGTCTTAAAAAGATTATCTCATCAGAAAAAGATCAATATTGGCATAAGTTAATTACAAATGCTGGCACTATAATCCACTTGAATGAAAATTCACCTATACATAATCAACTTAGCCAATGTAGTCTAGCCATAACAACCGTAGGTGCGAATACAGCCGAACTAGGATCCCTTGGTATACCAATGCTTGTCCTTGTTCCTACACAACATTTAAATGTAATGGAAGCCTGGGATGGAATAATAGGTTTATTAGGAAGATTACCACTATTAAGAAGATGCATAGGTCTCTTAATTAGCCTATGGAGAATAAAAAATAGAGGCTATCTGGCATGGCCAAATATATCCGCAGGAAGAATGATTGTACCTGAGAAGGTTGGCATTTTACATCCTAAAGAGATTGCTATAGAAGCCTCAGAATGGCTTCTATCTCCTAAGAGGTTACAAGGGATGAAAAATGACTTACAAAGTCTTAGAGGTAAACCTGGAGCAGTTGAAGCGATGTCTCAAGAGGTGATGAACTTGCTTCCAAAAAACTTTCTTAGATGAATAGTTTTCCACTATTTATAAATTTAATCGTAAACTTCACATAAGTAGATTAAGCTTTGGCTTGCAATAATCACAATATAATCTTGCTAGAAGTATTGTTAAATAAAGAGAGGATTGCTAACACCTATTGTTTCAACTAGGAGCTATAAAATTGATCATCACCAAGGATCTTCAAGCTCATTCCCATCAAGTTGAATAAATGCATCATCAAAAGTTGTCTTCTTGTTAGGATTTTTATCTAATGGCTCAACATCCAAAGGGTCTTCAAGTTTCTGTATAGGCCTCCTAGGAATAGGCCTGGCTCCTAAGGGCGCATTATCCTTCTCTAATTTATATCTATCTTCATATATATTCTTAGATTCAGACGGTATCTTCTCCTCATTATAATCATCTAGACTAGGATATCTTTCTCTTATAGGTTCATCTAAATAACGCTGCTTTTGCATGACTTCTTCTCTGCGATCCTCTAATTCAACATACTCTAATTCTTGTTCAAATTTGATATTTTCATCACTTGATGCTTGCAAGGTATTTTGAGTATTTTCAATAGAATCGCCCGAAATCAGTTGATTTTCTACTGGAACAAGATTGACTCTGTAACGATCTCTCTCCTCATCTTCCCAACTTGATCCACCTACGCCAAGCTTTTCAAGAAATCCACTATTTAACTGTCTTAGTTTTTCTTCAGCACCTTCATAAACAATAATTCGATCTGCTCCACTACTAACCATTTCTTCAACAGGTATCTCCCAAGTGCTAAGTACTCCTTCACCTAGAAGGGGAACGCCCAGTGCACCCATAACTAAAGTCATCAGTTCTCCAGTTTCAATATCAAACGAAAAGCCCAGAACCCTTCCTAATTGTTGCCCTGATTCAGTAATCACTTGACAATTTATGACTCTGCTATATCTCTCTGGTGTAAATCCTTCACTTAAAGAATCAACTGAATCAACCAGGATTACATCACCTACCTGACGTATACGGTCAAGTGGCATCCAACGGGGTAATCCTGGTAAAAAACGAGTCAAGGGATTATCCCTTAATCCAAGCGCTACCACTTCACGACGATCTATATCTACAACAACTTCCCCAACCACACCAAGCCTTCGACCAGTATCACGGGTGATGACCTGGGTACCCATTAACTCAGATCGCAACCAGAGGCGATCGCTGGGTACTGCATCTAGAGGATCGTTTTGGGATTGACTATTGATCAAACGAAAACCTTAGTAAATGAACTAATCAATTCATTGTGACGCAACATGAGATGAGGAACATCTCAAGCGGCATCTGGCAAACCAACAACTTGAGTATGGGCACCTCGTGCTTGAGTTACCCCTATTGTGCGTTTAGACGCAGCTATCATTGGTCGTCGATGACTTACAACCAAAAACTGTGCCTGTTGAGCTTGACGAGCAATTAATGCAGATAATCTTTCCACATTGACACCATCCAAAAAACTATCCACTTCATCTAAGGCATAAAAAGGTGAAGGACGGAAACGTTGCAAAGCGAATAAAAAGCTCAATGCAGTTAAAGATTTTTCCCCTCCAGACATAGCAGCTAACCTTCGAACAGTTTTACCCTTGGGATGAGCGACTAAGGTTAAGCCACCTTCTAAAGGGTCATCTTTATTATCCAACTGAAGGTGCCCATCACCCTCAGAAAGACTTGCAAAGATTTCTCTAAAATGACTATCTACAGATTCAAAAGCCTCCATAAACGCTTCTTGCCGCAAAGTCGCTACTGTCTCAATACGAAGTAATAGTTCTGATCGCTCTTCACTGAGAGTATCAAGTTTTTCTCCCAGAGCACCAAGTCGCTTGTTTAATTCTTCCAATTCCTCTAGTGCCAACATATTGACTGGTTCCAAAGCTTCCATACGATTTTGTATTACCTGTAATTCAGATTGAAGTGCCTCCAACCCATTACTCCTCATCTCATCCGAAATCTTTGGTAATGGATCTGGCAGAGAATTTTCCAACTCCTGAAGGCGAATAGTTCCACTACGAAGTTCTTCTTCTAAAGCATTTAAATCTTCGCGGAGACGTTCAATCTTCCACTGAGCCTCTTGAAACAATTGCCGCTGACTTGCTAAATCCGATTCGGCCGAGTCTCTGGCAAGTCTCTCCTCACCAAAACGGTTTTGTAATTCTTTTTGCTTATCCTCAAGTAATAGGCGACGTTCTTGTAAGTCTTTTTGTTTATCTCTCCATTCTTTGTGTGCAATTGATAAGGCTTGGACAGCTTCCTGTAATCGCTTTTCTTCAGAACAAAGAGCCTTCTGCTGATCTTCAAGTCTATCTATAAAAAGTTGTCGTTCACGTTGCTTATTTAACAAAGAATCTCGTTCTTTTCTCGCAACAATAAGCGCTGAATCAGCAGATTCCAAATCAGCTTCTAATTGCTTCCAATTAGCTGTTTCTGATTGATCCTGAGTTTCACTTACATTCACTTCTAATTCATTAAGTTCTAGAAGTAAAGGTTTAAGTTCCTCAATAACTGCATTCAAGCGATCTTGATATTGTTGTTTAGTTTCTTTTAATTCTTGTAGTCGATCCATTCTTTCCTTGTGTCTCTCCAAAAGAGGTTTATTAGCAATCTCAGCAGCTGATCGCTCTGCTTCTAAAGAGGCTTGACGTTGTTCAAGTTTTCTCAAGGCAGGATTGGCTTCATCTAAAGTTTGAATGTGCTGAGCTTCTTCATGACGACATTTCACCAAAGTCACTCCAAGCTCTAACAACCTTGTACGTATTGGCTCTAACTCATCATTTTCATTAGTCCTACCAAAAGAAAGTCCAACTCCTCTACTAGAAAAACTTCCCCCGGTCATTGCGCCACTTTTTTCAAGCAACTCACCATCAAGAGTGACAACTCTATTACGACATAATTGACTGCGCGCAGAGCTAAGATCACTAAACACTAATGTTTCCCCAAAAACATATGTAAAAACATTTATATAAATAGGATCAAAATTAATTAAATCAACTGCTTTACCAATAAATCCATCACTTTTTTTGACTGCAAAAGGCTTACTTCTCTGAAGAACATGATTAGCTGAAATGCCTTGGATTTGAAGTCGGTTCAGAGGAAGAAATGTCAAGCGACCTGCTTTTCGCCTTTTTAATAGATCAATAGCTTTAGCTGCAATCTGCTCATCATCCACGACTACTTGACCAAGTCTTGCTGCAGCTGCAACTTCTAGTGCAAGACGATAACAATCTTCTACTTCTCCTAACTGAGCAACAGAGCCATGAATACCTTCTAAACCAGATGTAAGAAGGAGCTTTAATGCTCCTGTGCCCCTGCTTTCCTGTAAAGCTTCTTTGCGACTTTCCAATCGAGCAATTTCCTTTTCTAATTTGGCTTGCTCTTGTTCAAGACGATGACGAGTACGTTGTTGAATAGCTAAGGCTTCAACTTTTTCCTTGATATCATTTTTTTGTTCAAAAATAGTTTGCTTTAAAAGACTCCATTCTTTATCAAGCTGCTTAATTTGATTTAAAACTTTTTGATTTTGGGCTGAATCTTTCTCTTCATCAGAATCAAATTCATTCTTTCTTGAGTCAATCTGAAACAAGCGTTCTTCCAAAGTTTGTTGCTCATTTTGAAGGGGTTGAATTTTAAGTTGGAGTGTTTTACGACGCGAGCTTTTCTCTCTCTGATCTTCAATCCAAGCACCTGAAAGTCCTGCGACTTCGCCAAGCCTTCTTCGAGATAACTCAACAGCAGCTTCTGCACCATTACATTTTTGTTCAGCAGCCTTCAAAAGATTGCCATTTAAATCTTCAACATTTTTCTCAGTTTCACCTTTAACTTGTTGACGTTGATGTATCAACGCTTGTCTTTGTCCCTGTAACTTTTCTCCTTCATCCTTGTGTTGAGATGCTTGCCGCTCTAATTCACGTGACTGAGTATCTAAACCAGCAATTTCTGCTTGAACAGCTATTAATTTATCTTCACCCAAAGCCTTCACGTTTTCTTGAAGAACTTTTAACTTCTCAACTGATTTCATAATATTTTTTTCTGCCTCTATAAGAGCAGCTGCATCATGCAATTCTTTTTCTCCTAACTTCTGCTTTCGAATTTTTACATCACTTAAATTGCATTTAGCCTTTTCATAGCTCAAAACCAATTCCTGTTTGCGTCCTAATTGAAATTGTTCTTTCAATTCTTTATAAGTACGTGCTTTTGAACAATCTCGTTCTAAACGCTGCCTCCCAGCAAGCAACTCCTGCTCAACTATCCGACAACGCTCCTGACGTTCTTGCACATCATCAAGCTTTTTACGTGTCTGTTGAATTCGATGATCAAAAAGTGCGACTCCTGCTAATTCATCTATTAATCCACGACGGTCTCGATTACTCATAGAAACAATACGAGTAACGTCTCCTTGCATCACTACATTGCTTCCTTCGGGATCAATCCTTAATCGCCTTAATTGTGTTTGAAGCTGCTGAAGATTGCATGGTTCTCCATCTGAGGCATAACTCGAGCTATATGAACCACCAGGCATGATCCTTAAGCGCCGAGTAACTTTCCACTCCTTTTGATCAGATGTAATCCAAGGGCCTTCAGAAGGAGGCTCTAAGCCTTCCTCAGCAATATCTGGTTGCCAATCACTAAGATCAAATCTCACAGTTATCACAGTTTCAGCTGATTTTCCTGCTCTTAAAACTCCACTATTTACAAGGTCTGGCAATCGATCTGCTCGCATGCCCTTGCTATTAGCAAGCCCAAGACAAAACAACACTCCGTCCAATATGTTGCTTTTCCCTGAACCATTAGGACCAGTTATGACAGTAAACCCCTCATCAAGAGGGATAGTCATAGATCCACCAAAGGATTTGAAGTTCGCTAGCTCGACCTGATTGATATAAACCAACAGGAGTCAAGTCGAAACGAACTGACATTAGCGAAACCTGCGAGAAGCTCAAGTAGGTCTTTACTTAATACAAGCCAGAGTCTGAAGTAGAACAAATCCTACATAAACAGTTTTTGATTTCCAAATAACCCTTTATCCCACTGCTATTGAGTCGTATATGAACTAAATCTGCCTCACTCTTTGGCAAATCACCCCAAAAAACACCTGAAAAAACAAGTCGAGCCCAACCTCTCCCTCCAGATACTTCAATCTCTCCAATTTCAAGCCACTCAAGTCTATGAGCAGGAAGAGAAACAACTTTCTGAAAAGGGGCATCTAAAATAGGTATTTGGCTTAATCGCCAAGCCCTACAAACATGTTTATCTTCTAAAAGCAAGTCATAATGAATTCCTACTGGGTCGTCTGGAGCGCCAATGTGCTCCAGTAAAGCCCATCTATATTGACTTTCCATTCGAACTAAAATTACCTAAAGAACTTCCTGAAAGCTGCCCTATCTAAAGGACAGCTTTCTTAAAAATTCCAATCAATGAGCTCAATAATCTGGGACCTTAACCCTGACTATTGAGATGGAGCTTTAGTCCTGAGGTACAAATCTCAAGGCAATCAAAAGAAGGCTACCTGCACCGCATATGGCACCTACAAGCTGTAAGCCAGTGGTAGGAAGAGTACTTGAAGCAAAAAGCATTCCGGACAGACCCACGTACATTGCCAATATTAAATGTTAGTAGACCTTTAGCACTAGAAGCATTTATTAGGCAATAAATGTAAGCAAAGACGACGCGCCTATTTTTCTTAAAACTCAACTTTTTTGATAAGGCAAGATGATGAGATCGATACTCCTGCCTTACTTAAAATGGAAAAGTGGTTAAATTAACGGTTTCCTTAAAGCAAAAGCCTCTCTAGGCTTTGCGCAACTAACAGGGTTTTATGGAATCAACCAATTCCGCATCCTGCGAGCCGCAAGACGTAGTTGCGACAGCACCCAATAATGATCAAAATCTCTCAGAGCAGTGGTTTAGTGATCGTTTTGAAAGCTTATTGCCTAGGATTCAAGAGCATTGGCCAGATTTAGCCAAACAAACCCTAGAAGCGACCCGTGGGAGTCTTGATGAAGTGGTTCGAGTCATTTCTCAGCATTCAGGTAAAACCACTCAAGGAGTACAAGAACAATTAGAAGATTTATTCCATTCTGCAAGTGATCGAACAAAAGATCTGGCAGACAGCTTGGAGCCTTTAGAAAAACAATTAGAAGAACTTCTTGATGAGTTAAATACCACTCTTAGGCCACGAATTGAAACACCTATACGCAAGAGACCCTTACTTTCTATTGGCCTAGCAGCTGGAATAGGTTTAGTACTTGGAGTTCTACTGTCTGGAGGTAGAAGATAATAATGAGCGAATCGCAACGCCAACGAGGACTTGGAGCAGCAGCACGTGTAACTGCTTTGGCCAGTTCAGTAATGGACCTTCATGTGCGAATTGCTTTGCAAGAAGTAGATAGAGAAAAACGTCGTTTAATTAGTGGAGGTGTTTTCTTATTAATGGGGGGAGTTTTTATGATTTTTTCCTTGTTAGCCGTCGAGATAATTCTAGTGATATGGATGAAAGATACATTTAATTGGAAGCTACCTTGGATTTTGATAATTTTGTCAGCTTTTGACTTAGCACTAGCTGGCCTGAGTGTAAGGATTGGTGGAAATCTCGCGAAAGGTCCCTATTTACCTGAAACCCTTGAAGGTCTTTCTAAAACAACTAAAGCTGTATTAGGTAAGCCCTAATCAATGAACTAAATATTGAAGCCATCGACAATCAATACCTCCATTACTCACAGGAAAACGACGACTGGCCTTCATTTTAATTGAATTACTCAATTCTCGATTCCCATTCAACAACCAAAATTGCCAACCAGATGCATTTTTTTTTAAGAAACTTCCTAAGTCTGCATAAAGTAATTTTAATTCTTCCTCAAGACCAATTCTGTTTCCATAAGGCGGATTACAGACAATTAACCCTTGCTGAATAGGTAAAGAAAGCCTGGTAAAGCAACTGTTTTGAATCTTAATTACTTTCTGAAGACCAGCAGCGGCAATATTGGTCTTTGCCTGAATAGCTATCTCAGGATCTTTTTCACAACCAATAATTAATGGCAGCCTTTTTTCACTACATTCCATACTCTTTGCTCGATTCTTCTCCTCTTGCCATAAATTCCTATCAAAATCAGCCCAACCTTCAAAAAGAAAAGAATGCTTTAATCCAGGAGCCAATTTCAGTGCATTACTTACAGCCTCTATAAGCAAAGTTCCAGAACCACAAAGTGGGTCAACTAAGGGCAAACTTCCATCCCAACCGGTAATTCGCATCAATCCAGCTGCAATATTCTCCTTTAAAGGAGCTACGCCCATGGCAGGTCTATAACCACGTTTATGCAAGCTCCTTACTGAACTCGCCAAGCTCAAAACAGCACCCGAATTATTTAAATGCAAATGCAAACACAAATCAGGCTCTTCTAGATCAATATCAGAACGTTTTGACCAAATTGATCTTTGAAGGTCAACCAAAGCATTTTTTACTTGCAATGCAGTGAAATGGCTATGAGTTAATCCATTACATCTCCCCGACACATCAACTCTAAAAGACATAGAAGGGTGCAACCAGTGTTCCCAATCCAAAGCACTTTGGACAGCAAAATAAAGTGATTCTGGGTTATTACATTGGAAACGAACTAACTCCCTCAACAGACGAAAAGGTAGGCGGGCTTGCAAATGAAACCTGTAAAAACACGCCATATCTGCTTCAAAAGCAACACTTCTCCTAAGAGTTTTTACAGATTTTGCTCCTAGAGCAATCAGCTCTTTGGCTCCTTCTTTTTCTAAACCCTGTGGAAGTACTGCAATTCCTTGCATTGATCAGTCAAACTAAATAGCAAAGCCTTGTTTGATTTAAATATTGAAAACAAATCAAAAAGGCTGCAAGAATAATTCTGTCCATTCTCTTATGGACTAGGTGATCCACACCAATTTCTCGGACAGCGGTTCGATTCCGCTCAGCTCCATTCCTTTTGGGGCTGCAATGGTTTCGACGGGGTATGAGGAGGGTGACTGAAGCCTGCTCGGTAAGAGCAAACACATAAACGCTAACAACATCGTTAGTTTCTCCCGTCAAACAGCCCCTGTTGCTGCTTGACCCATAAGGGAGATGGGGTGAGATCAGCCTTATTACCCAAATGATCCATGGGGTCTGAAAGGACCCCTCTTTTGTTGTAAAAACAAAAATATTAAGAAAAGCTATTCAAGTTCATCGCAAATGCGAACTCATTAGCCAACAAGTTAATCCGCGAAGATATATCGCCAACAGAATGATTCCTTTCTTAGATCAAATCTGTGTTAAATCGGCTCGCAAAGCCTTTAATAGACTCATACCTAGTTAGCTAAGGCATACAAAAGAAAACATACAGCTAAAAAATTGCATGTTTATGTCCACATAAAAAGCATTTACGCCAATTACAACTTTAAAGTTTTCGGCTATGCCTTTAACAGGAAAATGCTTACGCGAGACTGAGAGAATGGATGCCGATTCGCAGCTCAAAGATACTTTACATATAACAATCTCTCATGCTGTTTCACGCATGGAAAGACTTAGTAATGCAGCGGATCGTCGTTGCCTCTTCCATGAATATAAAGAGTGGTTAGGTGAAGCTATTAATGATGAGGTATGGGCAATGCCAATAGATCTGGAGGAGTACTGAATGCATCTTTTAAAGAAAATGCAATAGTCATTGCCACAGACCTTTTAATAGGCGATAGTCCTTGATTCCATTAATAGAAAGAGCGGCTCTAAAGACGATCCATCCCCAACCTCTAGGAAGAAATGAAACTCTGTAAAGAGACTTATTTTCGCCGATCCAAATCAGATTAGGTAAGGCTTGTCTTTTTGATGCGTCAAATCAATAATTCTAGTCATATTAATTTTCAGTACGTTTTCGTTTAAAATAATTTTTCATTCACCCAATCTTGACTTGCTTTACAAGGCTCTCTAGCAATAATTATAAAACCTAAAATAGCCGCATTAGCTATGTTAAATGCGGTTTATTACTACAAGATTCACGTTAATTTGAGTCATTGAAATATATTTTGCAACAAATAAAACAAAAGACTTTACCAAAAGGTAGCATTTAAAAAACTTGGTTTTCTTGGCTTTGTTCTGCCTTCTCTTATCAACAATTCTGTAGATTCACCAAAAATCACTTTTTAAAAACTTCATCCTACTTAGCAAAGACGTCTGACTCTTCAAATCAAAGCTTAGAATCATAGGCCGGATCTATATAGGCAATGACAGCAACTGCTTCTACTGCCCCTACTATTAAAAATACAGCTGGCAAAAATGAACTCCCTCCTCACCTCAATGAAAATCTTCTAACACCACGTTTCTACACAACAGAATTTGAAAAGGCCGCTAAAACAGACCTGAATATAGCTCCAGAGGATTTTGAAGCAATATTCAAAGAGATGGAAGCTGACTACAACCTCAAGCATTTCGATCGAAAGGCTTCTCTCGATCGCCTTAATGAGCTTTCACCATCAGATAAAGCCGTTTATGAAAGCTATCTAGTCCGTTCTGTAATTTCTGAATTCTCTGGGTTTTTACTATTTAAAGAAATCTCAAATCGATTTAAAAAGGCAGGGCGACAAGAACTAGGACAATTCTTTCAATTTTTATCTAGAGATGAAGCTCGTCATGCTGGCTTTCTCGCAAGAGCATTGAAATCAGAAGGAATCAATGTCGATCTCCCCAACTTAGGCAAAAAGAGAGCAGCACAATTTTTTCCCCTAAGTTGGGTTCTTTACTCTTTATATCTCTCAGAAAAGATTGGATATTGGCGTTATATCTTGATTAATCGACACCTAAAAGCTAATCCCGATAAAGCATGCGCCCCTCTATTTGACTTCTTTGAACCATGGTGTCAAGACGAAAATCGCCACGGTGACTGTATAAACATGCTGATGCGTTGTTGGCCAGGAATGACAAAAGGTTTTAGAGGAAAAATGCTCAGCCGATTTTTCTTATGGACTGTTTTTCTTACTCATACACTGACTGTTTGCGAGCGCGGTGATTTCTATAAACTTTTAGGCATTGACCCTGTTCTCTTTGACGAAGAGGTAATAATTCAAACCAATCACACAAGTCGCAATGCATTCCCTTGGGTATATAAGTTTGAAGACGGCAAATTCTTAAAGATGCGTATGGAGATTTTAGATGCATTCCGCAAATGGAGAGAAAGCTCAGGCCTGAAAAAACCAGTTGCTTTAACTAAGTTTATCTCATTACTTTTGAAACAATTTTCTCTGCCAATGGAAAAAACAAGTGCTATGAGGTATGGATAGAAAAAACGAAAAAAAATATTTAATTAAACCAATAACTGTATTCATAGTGAAGTAATTATCATAAAAGGATTAATTTATGAAGCCTTTCTTTAATAGATCACTTATATGTCAAAAGGACTAGCAGGACTTCCCTTGATTTGGCCCAACTGCTTTCCAAACTGCATTTCATAAACTTCATCCTCATCTTGAGTCTCAACCTCTAACGAAGAAATAGCTTTCCCAATACATAAAAGTGCATATCCCTTGTCTCTCATTTCTTGTGAAAGACCAATACCATCAGTTTGATCGATTTCACCAGACAAAACTCTTACTGCACATGCTGTACAGCAACCATTTCTACATGAAAATGGAAGTTCTTCTCCATGTGACTCAAAATTTCGAAGAATATATTCTCCTTCTGGAACTTCCAGAATCATTGTTCTTCCTGTTTGCCGGTGATGGATAGTGACTTTATGAAGACGGTTCATATTCATACAGTAAAAGTAAAAGTAAAAGGTTTGGTATCAAACTTCAGATAAGGATAAAAATTGATCCGATCTATAGAAATTGATAATTTTCTAATATGAATAGAATCAGTTTTAGATTTATTCACTGAGATCTCGAACTGTTGGTTTTGGAGGAAGATCAATGGCTTCTTTCCGTAATTGATCTATATCAATTTGAGCAGTGCAACTATTTCCACCAAATCGTAACTTCAACCAATTGATAGCACTGAGGTCTTCTGCAACGACTGCTTCAAGCTCTGAACCAGCCAAATCCAACTTCCGAACTAACTCCGGAGAAAGGTACCAAAATGGTACATCTTTACCTTTTCTATTGCGACGTTCTTGAATAGTCTCACGAAGTTGACCATTACCCGTGAGCTGTCCAACGGGTGCTAGCAATACATATAGAGCTTTTGGCTCTGACATAGAGATAAATACAGAAAATTCCTTCTGAAATAATCTTAACGGCTTAGGGTGTTCTGCGATTAAAAAAGGACTGAGTCAGTGTAAGGCGATCTAAGGAAGCAGTTTCATGGACTCATTCAAAGTCACTTGGGGTCTAACAGTGTATTAGGAGTTCTAAAACTTTTTGTTCAAAAATTAGACCTGATCTTGCCTGGTCTAGGTTCGTTATGACCTATCATCAATTATTGAACGCTGTGGTTAGAAAATGATTAATTTTCTTCTTGGAACTCATGAATTTCTCGGTAATCATAGCTTCGCGGAATTTCTCATTGGCTACCTTTTTGGTGGTGCACTAATCATTGGAGCACCAACAGTTTTTTTAATAATGGTATTTACTAGTGCTCTCATGAAGACTAATGGCAAGATGGGTGGTTACCGAGAATATGAAGTTTATGGAAAATCTTCTCTCAATGATTGTCCTCCATTTATCCTCCCAGATCCAACCAATGCTAAAAGTTAGATTTAAACAGATATTTGATCAATTTAATTAATAATCATTTTTTTGCTATTTTACATAAGTAGGGCATGTAATCATTATCTAAAAGATCTTCCTAATTCTTGAATTGTATCAACTCTAAATTTATTCTTTATGCAAATTTGGTTTTTAAGTCCAAAAAAGAGAACTTACTCTATTAAAAAAATCAGTTCGTTTAACAGCAAAGGTATTCAAATTCAAAAACTCAATGAAGAGATATACAGGATTGATCAACAATTATCAAAAGAAACTAAAGAGCTGCTAAAAGCGCAGACCATAGTATTCAAAGCAGCTTTCTCTAATAAAAGTTATTGGCATAATAGGTTTTTAACAAAAGTCTATTGGTCAAAAGCAAAAGAAACTGCAGAATGGTATCGAAATCAAATTTTTCTTCTTTTTAAAGAAAAGAGGAAATTAGAAATTCAATTGGATCTTTTAACTGGAAAATACTGGATTAAGCAATTACGAAAGTGGTTATTAATTATTCTTTCAGGTACAATAACTATTTTTATTGTTTGGATAATACTTTTGGGTATACTTACAAGTCTATATCTAATGCCAATATGGGGATCTATACTTCTTTTATACTTCTTCTTTCAAAAAAGATCTTATAAATTATAGTAGATTTTATTATATTTTGTCATTAATCTCTATTTCATCTTTAGCTTTTTGATCGTCCATTCTTTTGCCTATAATCTTTTCTAAGATGCCTAATTGTTTATTAAACTCTTTTAATTCATGTGGAAAGGTCAAGTCTATAGAAGGCATCGGCATATGTTCCTGATAGCTCTTGACTTCGGCAAACACTTTGGTTGGTACAAAAGCAATAATAGAAAATGAAAGAAATAGTAGAGAAGGTTGCATGCTCAATTTCAATAAATTCAACTGGTCATTCAATGAAGGCATTTCGAAATCAACCTCGTATAGATATTGGATGAGTAATGGGTCTTATGCTCAAATCAAACTATGCCTTCCAATATTTACGCACTTTTTAAAGAAATCAATAGCCTCCTAAAGCTAATATTAGGTTTTCATCAAAAATTGATAAGCAAGTTGCTTTTCAAGTAATAATAAAAACAAATTACCGAGGCTTAAAGGTCAAAATATTAAGAGGTTTTCAATTCATTTCATAAAGATTACTATTGCTTTGATTTCTCTCTTAAGTCAAAAGTTTGTTTCTCCCGAGGTTGTTGACCTTCAATCATATACGAAAATAAATAGAGTACCCTTCCAAAAATAGGCACCCAGAAACCTTCATATATTCTTTTTATTGGATTTTTAAGGGAATCTTTTAAGGGGTTATTCATCAAAGCATTTTGGTTGGAAATTTTTTTGATTATATTGCATGATTATTAATAATAGCAGCTTACTTTAAGTAAAAGCTATTAAGTGAAGTCAAGTTGATTCTTAATGTAAGCTCATTCAAAACATGAACTACATTAATATATTAATATTAAACTAAAAATAGTAGGTATAAAATTAGTTTTATTGCCAAAAGAATTAAAGCATTTCTTGTATTTAAAATTATCTATAATATCTAAATTATGTTTTCTTTGTTGTCTCGATATCCATAGCTTATACTACTTCTCAAAAAAAGTATTGTTCTTTTCTTATTAGAATCAATCTAAAGAAAAAACAAACTAGATTATACGATATCAATATTCAGCTTAAGATTAAAAAGTAGAAGAGGCTTCATAAAAGCCAAAATATAATCCCTTAAAATATTTCTGAGAGATCATACTTTTCAAGGAGTAGGGTATTGATTCACATTCAATACTATAGTAAGTCAAAGAGGTTCCATATTGGACCTCTTCCAGAAAACCAGAGCAATGTCGATGAATAATCGCCTTACATTCAAACAAAGCCATTAAAAAATTCAATAAGAGTTTTCCTATTGTCTTTTAAATCCACCTTCAATACCAAACATTAATGACTAAATTGCAGATTATTAACAAGGGATGTGGGTTTATTAAGTTGCCCAATATTGGGGAGGAGTTCTATAATTTGATAATTTCCTCTATCGAAATTCATTTGCAAAAACAGCTAAAAACTCTGAATCCAAATGATAATTTAATTAAATTAAAAAAATCAATTTTAGAAAACTACTCATTAATAAACGAATCTGTCTGGTCTGATCTATTTTCTAAAAGTTATAGATCACTAGGACAGGCAGAAGCCAATAAACTCTCCCCATACTTTATCAAATACTTATCTCAACAATTAAATACTAGTATAGAATTAAGTGACGATCTTAATTTAGGTTATCCATGTTTTTCAATTAGACTTGTAAGGCCACAAAATTACTCAGATATAGGGCCAATCCATGCTGATCAATGGTTTATTGATATAGGTGCAACACGTGAAAGGTTTGGCAAACAAAAAAGTGAACTGCTCAAATTCTGGTTGCCATTAGTATCGTCAAAATCCAAATCTAATCTATTAGTCTTACCATACTCACAACGAAATCCTGATAAATATAAATATGATTCAGTAGAAACAGAATATGGAAAGAAGCCTAAGCTAATTACAAATATTACACCTAATGAAATGACTATGATCGACAATAAACCTGGCGAACCAGTTATCTTTCATATGTTATTAATGCATGGTGGTGCACTTAACACTTCTAGAACTTATAGGCTGAGTTTAGAATTTGAATTTTTCGCAACTATTTAATATTTATTATCCAATATAAATACTAATTAATGAAAAGAAGAAATATCTCTTTAATAAAGATAATAACAAGCAACTCCTATAGAAAGTTTACATGCAAAGGTGGTTCACCTTCGGACTTATCTTGTATATTTTCAGTATTATTTTTATGTCTCCATAAGGCAGTGTTTACATAATGCTGTATAGGTAAACTGCCCATCATATATCGAGCATCAAATTTAGGCCCTACTAAATAATCCATAACTTGGTCATATCTTGCAGAGTTAAAAATATCTTTAAATCGCTTTTCAGTATAGTTTCCTATATGTAACTTCGAATGCTTTGCATTAAAAAACATTCCTGATGGAGCAACTAAACCACTCCCACTAATCTGTAGCAAAAACCTTGGTCCCCACATTTGAGTATATTCAGGTGTCCCTCCATCAAATATTTTTGACCACTTAACTATTACTTTTGTCTGATCTGTACTTAATGCCTCAGCTTGTTGAAGCAAAGGATATTTATCAAAGTATTGATTATAATCAACCCCTAAAGAACCTTCTTCATCATCAGAACAATGTTTAATTACAGCATAATCTACTCCAAGATCTACTCCTAACTTTGCGAATGGAATAATTTCATCACTAAAGTCAGGCATCAAAACCATTTGAATGCCAAGAGTAACAGGTAAATTTAATCTTTTTTTCAATTCAACAGCATATTTTATATTTTTCATTGCATTGTCAAAAACCTTGGTATAACTAGCATCTTTATACATTATCTCTGCATATCGAGAAGGTGTTCCTGCAGCCACTGTAAATCTCACCCAAGACATATTGGGTAAAACCCTATCCACTTTCTCTGGACCCCAATCCCATGCATTAGTTGCATTCCCTACATCAATCCCGATTTCTCCAGCGTGCTCTATAAATGGAACATAAGCTGGAGACAAAGTACTTTCACCATCAGATATCAAAGACACCCCTCTAACTCCAATTTCTTTAAAATCATCTAATAAGTTCAGTGAGTCATTAATAGTTATAGCCCTTCGCTCTTGCGGCTCTTGCACCATTGCATAGCAAAATTGGCACATCGCTCCACAACTACGAGTAAGCGCCATATCAACACTGACAGGAGCAATTTTAACTCCAGCTTCCCAGTCTTTTATTCGATCATAGTGAAAAGAAAGCTTATGGCTATCGAGTACAAGAGTGCCATCTTTTGTACTGATACCTTGTTGAAGCTCCCTTTTTGATTCAACCAGCGACATTTTGCTCATCTAAAATAACTCCAGTATTTTCTGAGTGAATTTTGTCTCCAAAGGCCTTATGCCAGAGTCTTATAATAATCTTACTTTATTGCATAATTGATTTCCTATCTCCAGAAGAAATTTTCTTGTCGCTAAAATAAATAAAATTTGTCAGAAGCAACATTTGATTATCAATAGATGCCTTTATCATAAAATTTGTTAATTTTAGATATTTTAACAACTGTCATAAGAATCTTATACTCATGAACTTAGCAATTTAATACTAATAACTGTATATTTTCTTAATGCGCATAGAATAGTCCAACTGTAACGCGTAAAAGGCTGACTGGCAAGAAAGAGATATTAATCTGACTAAATTGTTTATGTATAGATTAAGCATACATGAATAATACGTAATTTGAAAATAAATTTATTTAAGCCTCTAATTAACTAATTTATATAAGAGACAAAAACCAACTAATAAAATAGAATTTTGAATTAATATTTATACTTTTTTGTCTAAAATTTGAATATTTCTAGTAATAAAGAGGGAAGCTTATACGTACTTTATGCAAATTTATTGAATAATCAATAAGGCTATACTAGCTGAAATGACGTAACAGATAACCTTAAAATATTCAAGCTGATAAATCAATTCAAAATTATCAAATATGCGATAAAGAACCTATAAGAAGATGCATAGAAAAAATATTGACAAGTCCTAGAAAAGCTATATTTAAAAAAAATTTATAGAAATACCTCATTAAAGACTAATTGCATCTTGTCTAGCCATTCACTAATGGGTCTTATATCAAGAGCGGCTCATAAAGAGGTCCCCCCATTGCAGAAGCTCACTGCTGCAGAAACGCTTTTGCCACTATTTCGGACTTCCTCAACGCATTGGTTAAAAACCTTTGATTCCTTTTTGACAGTGCACAGCATCATAGCTATTGCTACAAGCGCCAGTGCTGTTAAGGCTTTTGCTCCCAAACCTGCGGCACCAAATGCATACCAAAGGATTCGCCTACCTTTACTAGTTGTACATTTCTTGGATTTCTTTCCCATTGATTACATAGCAGGTAAGAAAAGATTAGGCAGGAATGGGAAAAGACGCTCATATTGATCAGGGTCTGTCTTCCCGAGCTTCTATAGCTGATTTAATATGTATACCTAAAAATCAAAGATCATAATCTTAACCAAGTCAAACTTTTTTGTGAACACAATAATTTGTACCGAAAACATGATCGATACTGGAACAGTTCTAATTCCAGCATGGCATTCTCAAAAGCCTTTTATAATAAGATTAAATTGTTCCAAAATTAGTTTTTTTTAAGAATAAAAGAA
Source organism: Prochlorococcus sp. AG-363-C20 (assembly GCA_003280295.1). Lineage (GTDB taxonomy): Bacteria > Cyanobacteriota > Cyanobacteriia > PCC-6307 > Cyanobiaceae > AG-363-K07. Next base: position 118,863 of record QCFI01000002.1, read on the forward strand.
CAGTTGATAGGGTCTTATTTTTGGAAAATTGGATAGACAGATCCGCCAAGTAAAGGCCACAATGAATAAGTAATTGAATGCTTTGACCTTCAAGAACATATAGTTAAATAAGTTCAAGGATATAAATGATTGACACAAGCATGGACTCAATCCGCACATTTTTGGTTTTGATCATGGGTTTGATCTGGATCTATCTTTTCTTACACCCAGGAAATGATTCTACAAAGAAGAATAGCGCCTGAATTTCCTTGCTCAAAAGAAACCAATTCTATTATTTAAAACCTGTAATTTATGGAAGTATTTGTACATAAAAGACTATAAAGAATATCCTTTTTTAAAAAATTACTACAAAAAATGTTATTGATCTTGTAAGTTTAAATTCCTAGTGAAATGGAAGACATAGTCTGCATAGACTTTGGAAGAAGCTTCGACAAAATCCCCAAAATTGCAAGATTGTTTTTCAAAAATGATGATGCCAAATCTAAAATGAAGCAGTGTAAAGGCGCAATTATTGATTACACAAAAATTTAAGGAATACAATTTCAATCAGTCAACATTTTCTATAGAGATAAGGATATATTCTCCCCTGTAAAAATTCCAATCAAAATTAGAGAGAGATAATAATAAGATAGGCGTACCCAAAAAGTGTATATTTATTATCCTCAAAAGCACTGCCAGTAAAAGATATTTAATAATCAAACTTTAGGTTGTATAGTCGGCATTTATTCACTACATCTTTTGTTTTGATTCACTACATATTGATATCACTGCCTTTAGAGATAAAAAGATAATCACACAATAATCACACTCAATCAAAAAATAATCACACTCCTTTCATTGGATGTAGCACAAGGCATACTTACGGTCATGCCGCTTCCTTCATGACCGAGGCAATTTAATTTCTTAATGCAAGTTCAGACCTTCTATCAATAGATGGATAATATGGGTGTAACAGTCGATTTAAAAAAAACAAGTAGAATGATATTAGTTGAATAGCTCAAAATGGGTCTTAACTCTAAAGAAACAGCTTGGGCAATGGGGTTCCTAGAATCAGTAGAAGATGGTAACAGTTTTCTGCAAGCATCTGCTATTGATGCAGTTATGTCTGAAGGGATAAATAGTGGCAAAATAGTTGATCCTCCAGATTATGAAGATACAGAGTCAGATGATATGGACGACATAGATGATATGGACGACATAGAGATGTTCCTCTAAGTCAAGCTGATATGTCAGATTCAACTACACCTACACAAAGTAATCTAGATTTAGATGCCAACGAATTTTTTTGGAATTGTAGTACTCAAGATTTAATTAATAATCAAATAGAAATGCTTTGCAATACAGGATCAATGCAAAGTATTGAAACCACAAAAAACGTAATTAAATCTCTTGCCCCTCTAACTCTAGGTCCTGTGGGCGCTGTGGGTGCTTTTTTTTTAAAAGATAAATTAAATTTAGAAGTATGGAAGGATCCGGACACATTTACGTCCAATATTTTAGACGGTATTCCAAATACTGATCTTGCAAAGTCACTAATAAATAGTATAAATCCAAATGAAAAGTTTATTGATAAAGGACTCTTTTTTAGAGATGTTGCAAAAGAGGAAATAAATAATCCCCTATCATCAGTACCTTGGATTGGTAAAGCAGCTCAAAGAGTAGGGCAAAAGGTAAATAATGCTGAAGATAGAGAGTTAAGAAAAATTGAATATCAACATGGAAAAATAAATCATAGAATTTATGAAATCTCTAAGAAAAAAATTGCAGAAATATCATATTTTCTTACAGACCAAGGAATCTGCATACCAGCTAGAAGAATGTTAATTGAAGATGCAGATTTTCTAGAAAAAAGTCGATTATTAAAAATTACCAAAGCAAAAGAATGGATCAAGGATAACATATTCTCCAAAGTAATATTCTCTAAGAGCAAAGATTTTCTATATGAAATTAAAAAAATAGATCAACTAATACAACATCGGAAAATTACAAAGATGGTTTCCAAAACAGATAGTCAAGAGTATGAGGTTATGAATTCAAACAACAAGAAATTTATTATTCTCGAAAAACCTTTGGGATCTGAAGCGTAAATCAAGCATCCTTTTTATCCAATTTTAAAATATAAAAATTATAATCACAGAACTGTCACACTCTCACATGTAGTGAATAAAAGATCTCCCTAACTCCTTTCCAGTAGATAGATTGGAGTAATCACAATTTTAGGTGGTGTAGTCGGCATTAATCCGAACATATTGATCAGACAAATCACAACCCCACGCCACTGCTGAACCAATATCATGTCCTACTACTAATCGAATAGATACACAATCGTCTACTAGATAGGCCCCATTCATTCTCTGAAAAATATATCTAGATGCAGCTTGTTGATCAAATTCCATCGGATGCCCTTCTTTCATTACTTGATAAGGACCAATCCAGAGAGAAAATTCATCTAATAAAAAATTAACCCCTGCTCTCCCTGCCGCAGCAATTATCCGTCCCCAATTAGGGTCGCAACCATGTATAGCAGTCTTAACCAAAGAAGAACTGCAAATCGTACGAGCAATTTCCTTGGCAGATTCATCTCTATCAGTGCCCGTTACTTGTACTTCTAATAAACAGTTAGACCCTTCACCATCTCTTGCAATCGATTTAGCCAAATACTGAGATGTCAATGTCATACCAACTTCTAAAGCATCCAAATGCTTATGAGGTAATGGTTCCCCAGCAGCAAAAGCCAAAAAGGAATCATTGGTACTTGTATCTCCATCAACTGTTATTGAATTAAAAGAACGTTCTGCTACTCGCTTTATCATTCCTGACCATAAATCAACGGGTATGTATGCATCACAAGTTATAAATGCAAGCATTGTCGCCATATTGGGATGAATCATTCCAGATCCTTTTGCCATACCTCCAATACGTACCCTTCGTCCATCTAAATAGGCTTCATATGCAATTTGTTTCTCAACAAGATCAGTGGTCAATATTGCATGTGCAGCAGCATCACCCCCTTTATCACTCAATCTCTTACTAAGAAGATCAAGATGGGAAATTAAGTTGTCAATAGGTATTGGCTCACCTATTACACCTGTAGAGCAAATCAAGATCTGGTCTGCAAACAAACCTAATCGCTCTGCAAGAGCTTTAGTTGCAAGTAAGCTATCACTCATGCCCCGCTGACCAGTACATGCATTTGCTTGTCCTGAATTAACAAGGACAGCTCTTATCCTTTGTGGATCTGAATTCAAACGGGAAATACAAAGATCAACACAAGACGCTCGAAGCAAAGATTGGGTAAATGTTCCCGCACAAACAGCACCATCAGGGGCAAGCAACAAAGCCAGGTCTGATTTGCCTGACACTTTCAGCCCAGCTTTAACACCTGATGCCTTAAAACCAGTGGGCATAGTTATCCCACCAGTTATAGGAGACCATAGAGAAGTAGCCGAGAGGCTCAAAACTTCCAAAAGCAACTGAACTCTTCCTTATCCTGCGCCATGAACGGCGAAATTCACAATCCAAAGTCCTTACTCCGCTGGCAAGGGGAACAAAGACGCATTGGAATTACAGGGGGAATTGCAAGTGGAAAAAGCAGTGTTGGGGAATTTCTTCAAGAAGTCAAGAAAATACCCATCCTTGATGCGGATGTATTTGCACGAGAGGCCCTAGCGCCAGGACAGCCATCTACTATTTCTATCCTTGATAGATATGGCGACTTAGTAAAAGCTCAAACAACAACCAATAAACCATCGATCAATAGGGCAGCATTAAGTGAAATTATTTTTACCGATCCAGATGAACGTTTTTGGATTGAACAACTTGTACACCCAATCGTTCAAAAACGACTAAATCAAGCACTCGATTCAAAAAAACAATTTCCTATAATTGCCCTCATAATCCCTCTATTATTTGAAGCAGATTTCACCTCACTTTGCAGTGAGATTTGGGTAGTTTGTTGCACCAAAATGCAACAATACAAAAGACTTATTAAAAGAGATAAGGTTTCTGCTTACGCAGCAAAGCAAAGAATTGAATCTCAATGGTCTCTAACCAAAAAATCACATCTTGCTGATGTAGTAATTGATAATAGTGGAGTGTCTAAAGCATGGCTCAAGCAAGTAGACAAACTTTGTTAGCTATATTTATTTCTGAAGTTTTTTATTTAAAATTTGATTGACGAGTTTGGGATCAGCCTTTCCACCTGTTTGTTTCATCAGTTGACCCACAAAAAAACCTTGGAGTTTTTTCTTGCCACCACGAAAAGCTTCCACCTCATTTGGGTGAGCCTCCAACAACTTATCCACAATCAAATTAATAGCTTCAGGGTCACTAATCATCCCCAACCCACGCTCCTTCACGATCACTTTTGGTGACCCCCCCTTTGTAAGCAACTCTGGCAAAATCTCCTTTGCGATCTTTCCACTTATGGCACCAGCATTAATCATCTGAAGCATCTCAGCTAATTCTGTTGGGCGAAACGGTAATTGTGTATAACTCAATCTATTTGAATTGACATAAGCTGCGATATCACCTGTGATCCAATTAGAGGCTGCTTTAGCATCTACTCCTACTGCCACAACCTGTTCAAAATATTGAGCCATTGATAATTCATCAGTCAAAACTCGAGCGTCATATGCAGAAAGCCCCAAATCATTTGAATAACGATGTCTTTTAGCAGCTGGCAACTCAGGTAATTCTGCAAACCAACTATCTCGTTGTTCCTTACTTATTTCAATTGGACCTAAATCAGGATCAGGAAAATAACGATAATCGCTACTTCCTTCTTTTGAACGCATACTTTTCGTAAGTTGGTTCCCTTCATCCCAAAGACGAGTCTCCTGCAAAACAGTTTTACCACCTTCATAAGCTTTAATTTGGCGCTGAATTTCATACTCACAAGCCTTCTGAATTGCAGAAAATGAATTCATATTCTTAATCTCAACCTTTGTTCCAAATGGAGCATTTGGACCTCGCCTAACAGAAATATTGACATCACAACGCAAAGAGCCCTCTTGCATGTTGCCATCAGAAACTTCTAGATAACGCATAATGCGACGAATCTCTGAAGCATATTCCGCGGCTTCTCTTCCCGTTCGCAAGTCAGGCTTGCTGACAATCTCTGCTAATGCAACACCAGCACGATTGTAATCAACTAACGAATGTGTTGAACCAGCAAGTCGGTCACTTCCTGCATGCACCAACTTGCCTGCATCCTCTTCCATATGAAGACGTTCTATGCCAATTTTTTTTAAATAAGTCTCCTTCCCTTTCTCTGCAACCTCTACCTCAATCCATCCATCTTCAGCGATTGGTTCATCAAATTGAGAAATCTGATAATTCTTCGGCAGATCAGGGTAAAAATACTGCTTCCTATCAAATTTACTATGCTCAGCAATAGTCAAATTCAAGGCCATAGCAGCCTTAACGGCGTATTCAAGTACTTTTTGATTCAAAACCGGAAGAGTGCCTGGCAATCCACACACAACGGGATCAATATGTGTATTGGGTTCATCACCAAAGGCAGTAGAAGCCGAAGTAAAAATTTTGCTATCAGTGCCAAGCTGAACATGGGTTTCCAAACCGATTACAGCTTCCCAAGCAGCATCAGATCCTGACATCGCCATCCAAATAGATTTACAAAGCCTATGGAAGAGCCTATCGACCACAATCCACCAACTGCACTAAAACACTAAAAGAAAGCACAAAAACCAAAACGATGGCTTCTTCAACCACAGAGCCATTGCTAATTATTGGTGGGGGTCTAATGGGACTGGCCGTCGCTTATGAATTGGCAAAAAAAGGACGAAAAGTTGAAATTCTCAGTCGTCAAAGAAGGGAAGCTGCTGGATTCGTTGCAGCAGGAATGCTCGCTCCTCATGCCGAAGGCCTACAAGGAAACCTTCTTAAGCTAGGGCAATTAAGTCTAAAACGAATACCTAAATGGGTTGAAACAATCGAAAAGGATAGTGGAATTAATTGTGGGCTAAAAATATGCGGAATAATAGTGCCATTTACCTCTTCAACTCAAAAAAATAACCATCCCACTGCCTCTTTTGGTCAAACACTAAATCGTAAAGAATTAGAGATTGAGATCCCTGGCATCGCTCCCCATTGGCAAACTGCACTACTTTTCAAACAAGACGGCCAAATTGACAACCGTCGTCGACTAATGCGAGCCCTAGAAAAGGCTTGTGTGGGATTAGGAGTGCACTTTCAAGAAGGAGTAGAGGTTCTTGATGTAATACACGACCACAAAATTTTTAAAGGCGTACAAATCCGTAATGCCAAAGGGAAAATCACAATACTTTCAAATAAAGAAGCAGTTCTCTGTAGCGGTGCTTGGAGCAAACAAATCTTTAAGGCAATACCTGTCTTTCCTATCAAAGGACAAATGTTGTCACTTCAAGCCCCTAAAGCAGCTTTAACAAGAATCCTTTACGGTCCAGGCACTTACTTAGTACCAAGAGAAGATGGTTTAATCGTAATTGGAGCTACTAGTGAAAAGAATGCAGGTTTTCAGACAGGACTAACTCCAGACGGTCAGCAACAACTTCATGAAGGGATTGAGGATCTCCTCCCCTCTGCAAACCAATGGCCTCAAATGGAGCGATGGTGGGGTTTCAGGCCATGCACACCTGATGAAAGCCCCTTTTTGGGAGCTTCAGCATTACAAGGCCTCTGGCTGGCCACAGGCCATTACCGTAATGGTGTTTTACTTGCTGCCATCACTGCCGAATTACTTGCTAAATGTATCTGCAGCAAAAAACTAAACATTGAAGAGTATGAATTGCTTCAAAAATTCCATTGGAATCGCTTAACTGAAAAATAAAATTTTCACTTTGACTTAACAGAGCATTAGGCCATCCACATAATTGAGAAGGACGGTTCCTTTTTTCCACAAATGACTCATTCACTCTCAACACGCCAAATTTGATCTGAAGGAGACCAATTATTGATTTCTGAAGGTTGAAACCATAGGCCTATCTCAAAAGCTGAAGTGTCAGGTCCATCTGATCCATGGATCACATTGCGTCCAATATTTACAGCCAAGTCGCCCCTAATAGTACCTGGATTTGCTTCTAAGGGCTTTGTGGCACCAATTAGAGTTCGTGCACTAGTAATCACACCATCACCTTCTAAAACCATTGCAACAACAGGACCGCTAGTTATGAAATCCACCAATCCTGAAAAAAAAGGTTTTTCACGATGAATACCATAATGTTTTTCAGCTAATTCACGACTAGGAATAATTTGTTTCAAGGCAATTAATTTAAAACCTTTTCGCTCAAAGCGACCCAAGATTTCACCAATCAAGCCTCTTTGCACACCATCTGGCTTGATCGCAATAAAAGTCCTTTCAGCAACCATGAGAACTAAAAAGAGTCAGAATTAAGCCATCGTCATCCTCAGGCTGCCTTCTTGGCAAGTCATACAAGTACTTTGCATGGAACGATCCTTTGAACTCCCCCACTAATTGAGTTCCAGAAATTCTCACAATGACTCTTCTATTAAAACCTTGACAACTGCCAACCTTCCTTTAAATCAAAGTAATTGGACTGTCTCAGACAGCTCCATTTTATATGGACTAAATCTATGGGGAGATAATTATTTCTCAATAAACAAAAAAGGTCATATAAATGTCAATCCAAAAAGGAATAAAGGTTCTAGCCTTGATCTATTTCATCTCGTCAAAGAGTTAGAAGATCGCAATCTCAAACTGCCTCTATTAATAAGATTTGATGATATTCTTGAAGACAGATTAACGAGGCTTCATAAAGCTTTTGAAGAAGCTATTAATCAATACAAATACACAGGTCATTATCAAGGTGTATTTCCCGTGAAATGCAACCAACATAGACATGTAGTCGAAGAGTTAATGACATGTGGCAGTCGCTGGAATTTTGGTTTAGAGGCTGGAAGCAAAGCAGAGCTTCTAATAGCTCTTTCCCTAATTAATAATCCAAAAGCTTTACTGATTTGTAACGGCTACAAAGATCAACGTTATATAGAAACAACCATTCTTGCTCGCCAACTTGGACGTCAACCAATAGTAGTTATTGAACAAGAAGCTGAGATTGATCGCATTATTACTGCCAGTCGTGAAATTGGATCAGCTCCACTGATCGGGATCAGAGCAAAATTATCTAGTCGCAGTAGCGGCCGCTGGGGAAGTTCCATTGGTGAACAAGCTAAATTCGGCCTTTCAATCCCTGAAATTCTTACCACTATAGAAAGATTACGCAACGCCGATCTCCTTAATGATCTACGACTACTACATTTTCATATAGGAAGTCAAATCAACGATATAGCCATATTAAAAGATGCTCTACAAGAAGCAGGGCAAATCTACATCGAATTGAATCGTTTGGGAGCACCTATGGGATACCTTGATGTTGGTGGTGGCTTAGGAATTGATTATGATGGAAGCCAAACAGCAACAGAAGCATCTACTAACTACTCCCTGCAAAACTATGCCAATGATGTAGTAGCAACGGTTCAAGAATGCTGCAAATCTAATAATGTTGAAGTACCAACTTTAGTTAGCGAAAGTGGACGAGCTATAGCTAGTCATTTCTCAATTTTAGTTTTCAACATACTCGATACAAGTGTCGTTCCTGCTCATATACCACCAGTCAAACAAGAAGAATCGCTAATAGTCCGTAACTTGCGTGAGACATTGGAATATATACAGAAAATCCCAATAGGCTCAAATATTAACAGTTCAAAACTTCAAGAAGCATGGAATGATGCAATTAAATTTAAAGATGATGCACTTAATGCATTTAGACTTGGATACCTTGGACTACCTGAAAGAGCGATTGCCGAACAATTAACTTGGGCATCCGCTAAGGCTTTAGTTGAACGCCTACCTCAATGTGAAATTATCCCAGAAGAACTCAAAATACTACGTTCTGCACTCGCAAGAACTTATTATGCAAATCTTTCAGTGTTTCGTTCAGCACCCGACACTTGGGCAATCGATCAACTATTTCCAATCATGCCCATACACAGACTAGATGAAAAGCCAAACCAATTAGGTCATTTTGCCGATCTAACATGTGATTCCGACGGTAAGCTGGCAAAATTTATCAATAACGGACAAACCAAGTCTCTACTTGAGCTTCACGACCTCAAACCTAATGAGCGTTACATGATTGGAATGTTTCTAGGTGGCGCTTATCAAGAAGTCATGGGCAATTTCCACAACCTATTTGGTACTACGAACTCAGTCCATCTTCGGTTGACTTCAGAAGGAACTTACAGATTGGATCATGTAGTACGTGGGAATACAAAATCAGATGTACTGCAAGCCATGGAACATAAGCCTGAATTACTACTAGAAAGGCTGCGCATTGCTACTGAAGAAGCAATCCAACATAACAAATTAAAAATCGAAGATGCCCAACGTCTTATGGATCATCTAGAAACCAGTCTTCGGCAAAGTACCTATTTGAGATAAATAAACAATCAATTCAAGGCTGAAACAAGCTCCTCACGTGCAAAATCTAATGCTCTATTAAGTGCAATAGCATCACGACCACCAGCTTGAGCCAAATTAGGTCTTCCACCTCCACCACCTCCACAAAGTTTGGCTACACCACCAACAAACTTTCCTGCATGTAAACCACCTACAACAGTCTTCGATCCAAACGCTGCAACAAGAACAACTTTATTTTGATCATCAGGGTCTGGCACTCCACCTAAAAGAACTGCTGAATGTTCACCAAGCTTATCCAAAACAGCCTGAGCAGCACTTTGCAAAGCATCACTATCAAAACCATCCAGACGTTTCACAATAAATTGACTCTTACCAGCACGCGTTGCTTCACTGACAAGCGCAAAAGTCTTTGCAAGAGCAAGATCCTTATATGCTAATGCAAGCGCTTTTCCTGTCAATTTAACTTCATCCTGAAGAGCAATCACCCTCTCTACTATCTCGGATGGCTTAGCCTTAAAGCGCTCACTCAGCTCCTTAACTACAACATCTCTCTGATTCAAATAATCTAAAGCTCCTAATCCTGCAACAGCCTCAATCCGACGAATTCCAGAAGCAATTCCATTCTCGGAAATAATTTTAAAAACTCCTATCTCCGCTGTATTAGAAACATGAGTACCTCCACAAAGCTCCTTAGAAACTCCTGGTACATCAACAACACGAACTAAATCACTATATTTCTCTCCAAACATCGCAATAGCTCCTGCGAGCTTAGCCTCGTGAAGTGACATCTCATCAACCTGTAGTGAATGAGCTTCCGAAATCCAACCATTGATCAGTCCTTCAATCTCTTCTAGTTCTTTTAAAGTCACTTGACGAGGAGAGTGAAAGTCAAACCTTAAACGCTCAAAATTCACTAATGATCCAGCCTGAGAGATCCCAACATCAATCGCCTCTTTCAATGCTGACTGCAAAAGATGGGTCGCAGTATGATTTGCTTGAGCACGACGGCGAGAAATATGGTCCACTCGACTATGTATAACATCGCCTACAGATAAAGTTCCATGCTTAATAACACCACTATGTACAAAAATATCACGATCTCGAGTTACAGAACTGACTTCAACCAAAAGTGCGTCATTCTCCAAATTATCACTAATAAGCACTCCACAATCCCCAATTTGACCACCAGCTTCGGCATAGAAAGGAGTGCTATCAAGAACTACTTGAATTAGGTCACCAGAATTCCCTCTTGTTGCAGCTTTACCATTAACAACAAGTCCTTGTACTAAGCAGGGCTGTTCTAATAAATCATAACCAACAAACTTCGTCTTTCGACATTCACTTACCATCTGACCAATCGCATCTTGCAATGTAAGGTCAATACTTACGCTTGCTGCTTTTGCTCGTTGACGTTGCGCATCCATAGCTCTCTCAAACTCTTTAACATCAACAGTCAAACCTTGTTCTTCAGCTATTTCCTGCGTCAATTCCAATGGAAATCCATATGTGTCATATAACTCAAAAGCCTGCTCACCAGTAATTTTATTTGGTTGATTAATCAACAAATTGGCTAACAACTTTTCGCCCCTTTCAAGAGTTTCTAAAAATCGAGATTCTTCCTGCTGTAATTCTTGTAAAATGAAATCACATCGTTCTAATAATTGTGGGTAAACAGATTCCATCAACTTAATTGCTGTCTTCCCCATTTCAACAAGAAAAGGCTTTGTAATACCAACTAAGCGTCCATGACGAATCACTCTCCGTATTAATCTGCGCAAAACATAGCCACGACCTAAATTGCTTGAAGTAACACCATCACAAATTAATTGTGTCACAGCTCTACTATGATCACCGATAATTTTTAGAGACGTTTTTTCATTCTCACCAAGTTTTTGGTAGTCAATTCCTGCAAGTGATGCAACCTTTTGAATCAAAGGGTAAATAAGATCTGTTTCATAATTATTTGGAACTCCTTGCAAGATTTGCGCCATTCTTTCAAGACCCATCCCTGTATCAATATTGCAATTTGCAAGTGGTGTCAACGTACCTAAAGAATCTCGGTTGTATTGCATAAAAACCAAGTTATAAAACTCGATAAAACGAGTTTCGTCTTCTAAATCAATCCTGTCATCACCTAACTCTGGCCTAAAATCATAATAAATCTCTGAACAAGGGCCACATGGTCCTGTAGGCCCAGAAGACCAAAAGTTATCTTTCTCATCCATACGTATAACCCTTTGAGGGTCAACGCCCACCAAATCACGCCATATCGTCTCAGCCTCATCATCTTCTCTAAAAACACTGACTACAAGATGTTTAGGATCAAGCCCAAAAACTTCCGTACTGAGCTCCCAAGCCCACTCAATAGCTTCCTTCTTGAAATAATCCCCAAATGAAAAATTACCCAACATCTCAAAAAAAGTATGATGTCTGGCTGTGCGGCCCACATTCTCTATATCATTTGTACGAATACATTTCTGACTACTTGTAGCCCTAGCTGTCGGACGTTCTTGCTGACCCAGAAAAACAGGCTTAAAAGGCAACATTCCAGCAATAGTCAGCAACACTGTTGGATCATCAGGAACTAAAGACGCACTAGGAAGTACCTGATGACCTTTCGCAGCAAAAAATGCTAAAAAAGCACTTCGAATCTGCTCTCCAGTCCAAAGACGCGGCATAGCAAAAGGAGATGATCGTTCAATGTTCATAGCGCAAGTGGCCGTGAGGAAATAGTCCAATAGACATGATCACCATTAAAAATGTCATGAAGTTCATCATCATCCCACTAATCAAATTGAAAACATCCAATTAACCTGACTGTTATTTAGATGCATAGTCCTTAGCAGCATTCTTCTAATCCTCCTAAAAATTCCCTAACAATCGATATAACATTCACAAAGACTGTGGCGGTGCGCTTTGTAACCTGAAAGTTGTGTTTTCCCACTATGCAGACAAGAAATAAACCTTCAACGAGATGACGAGCAAGCTCATTTGCTGCCATCATTGATCATAGAACCACTCTAGTGGTTGTTGCTACTGACCAGTAGCACACCTCAACTTCAAGAAACCCAAGTCATGACTTCTGCGGCGCGGCTATGAGTCTGCTGCACGCCACCTGGCTTCCAGCCATTCGTACACCGACCAGCTCTGGTCGAGCAGCACTTTTAGTGTGGGCTGATACCTGGCGAGTAGCTGCTCCTGCTGGTCCAAGAGACACGCCAGCGATGCATCCTTTTACTCTTGCACCAGAAGAACTCCGAATTTGGCTTAATAAAAAAAACTTATTGCCACATGAAATCATTGATGCCACAGCCTGCTTAACTCTTCCAAGTAGAACTGTTAAATCTAAAGGGAAAGCAAAGGCTTCTAAAAATGAATCTGGAATAACTGAAGAAATAATCGAATCAAATTGGACTGGACTTCCATTGCAAGCAGGAGAACCCATTCCGAAACAATGTGAATGGTGGCCTTGGCAAGTACAAGGGCTAGCCATAGAGCCTGCTGCTGCAACAACCTGGCTATCAAAGCTACCTCTATCAGGAAACAACCCTGATCTAGGTGAAGAGCTCCGATGGTGGAGTCATTTGCAACGTTGGGCTCTAAGTATCATTGCTAGAGGACGTTGGCTACCTCAAGTTGAACTAAGTAAAGGTGAAGGATATCCTCATAGAGCTCGATGGGTACCACTACTAAACCGAGAAGATGATCGACGTAGGTTAGAAGAGCTTGCCGCTCGCCTTCCTCTAGTCGCAACCTGCGCCCTTCCATGGCGTGAACCAACTGGAAAAAGAAGCAACCGCACAACTCGATTAAGACCTGAAGCTATGCGAGCAGCGAATCCAGTTGCCTCATGCAGACCTCGAAGTGGGCGTCTACGCGTAGCTAACCTTTTAGAAGCACTTGTAGATGCACAACTGCGAAAAGGATTTGAAACTAATACAGATCAACTAGATCCCTTACTGACAACCTGGCAAAAAGCTCTTGGCTCAGAAACTGGAATAATAACTCTCCTTGATGACGAAGTAGAGCGTCTAGCAACAGCAAGCAATCATTGGCGAGAAGGTGTTGCTGGCTCCGTTGCAGCTGCACGAGCTTGTCTTGAATTATTTACACCTACAAAAGATGCGGATCTCTGGGAATTGCGCTTCGTATTGCAAGCAGAAGCAGATCCAACACTAAAGGTACCTGCAGCCACAGTGTGGGCTGCAGGTACCCAGACTCTTCAACTTGGTGAAATTCGAGTAGAGCACCCAGGAGAAGTCCTGCTTGAAGGGTTAGGACGAGCACTAACTGTTTTCGAACCAATTGAAAGAGGACTTGATAACGCAACACCAAATTCTATGCATCTAACACCTGCTGAAGCATTTGTACTTGTACGTACAGCTGCACGCCAACTTCGCGATATTGGTGTAGGTGTTGAACTACCCGTAAGTCTATCTGGAGGATTGGCAAGTCGACTTGGCCTAGCAATCAAAGCAGAGCTATCAAAAAGTTCCAGAGGATTCACTCTAGGTGAAAATCTTGATTGGAGTTGGGAGTTAATGATTGGAGGAGTCACCCTGACTTTGCACGAACTAGAAAAACTTGCTAACAAACGAAGCCCATTAATTCACCACAAAGGTGCCTGGATTGAATTACGTCCCAACGATTTAAAAAATGCAGAACTGTTTTGTAGCACTAATCCAAAACTCAGCCTGGATGACGCACTCAGATTGACGGCAACCGAAGGCGACACAATTATGAAACTACCAGTCCACCAATTTGACTCAGGACCAAGACTACAAGGCGTCTTAGAGCAATATCACCAACAAAAAGCACCAGACCCTTTAGCTGCCCCAGAAGGCTTTAGTGGTCAATTAAGACCTTATCAAGAACGAGGTTTAGGCTGGCTGGCCTTCCTTCATCGATTCGATCAAGGAGCATGTCTCGCTGACGATATGGGACTAGGTAAAACAATCCAACTCCTTGCCTTCCTACAACATCTGAAAACTGAAAAAGAGCTTAAACGTCCGATTTTATTGATTGCACCAACTTCAGTGCTAACAAATTGGAAAAGAGAAGCTCAAGCCTTCACTCCAGAATTAAAAGTTTATGAGCACTATGGACCTAAACGCCCTTCATCATCATCTGATCTAAAACAATCTCTAAAACAAATAGACCTAGTGTTAACAAGTTATGGCCTCATGCAGAGAGATAGTGCACTGCTTGAAACAATCGACTGGCAAGGAGTAGTGATTGATGAAGCACAAGCCATTAAAAATCCAAGTGCAAAGCAAAGCAAAGCAACACGTGAAATAGCCAAACCTGGTAAAAACAACCGTTTCCGAATTGCCCTAACAGGTACACCGGTAGAAAATCGTGTTAGTGAATTATGGGCACTCATGGACTTTCTCAATCCTAGGGTTCTTGGAGAAGAAGATTTTTTCCATCAACGTTATCGGCTACCAATTGAAAGATATGGAGATATGTCTTCCCTAAAGGACCTTAAAGCCCGTGTGAGTCCTTTTCTTCTTCGGAGACTCAAGACAGATAAAACAATTATCTCTGATCTCCCGGAGAAAGTCGAGCTTAGTGAATGGGTTGGCCTAAGTAAAGAACAACAAAGTCTCTATAGGAAAACAGTTGAAGATACTCTTGACGCAATTGCTAGAGCACCTAGAGGTCAACGACATGGAAAAGTACTAGGACTTCTCACTAGACTCAAACAAATATGCAATCATCCTGCACTTGCACTTAAAGAAAAACATGTTTTAGAAGGCTTTTTGACACGTTCTGCCAAATTACAAAGATTAGAAGAAATCTTAGAAGAAGTTATAGAAGCAGGAGATAGAGCACTATTGTTTACCCAATTTGCAGAATGGGGTCATCTACTAAAAACATATTTACAACAAAAATGGCATTTCGAAGTTCCCTTTCTTTATGGAAGTACAACCAAAACTGAGCGACAAGCTATGGTTGATCGATTCCAAGAAGATCCTCGAGGACCACAAATCTTCTTACTATCTCTTAAAGCAGGAGGGATTGGTCTTAATCTGACTCGCGCCAGTCATGTCTTCCATATAGACCGTTGGTGGAATCCTGCCGTCGAAAATCAAGCCACGGACCGTGCTTATAGAATTGGGCAAGAGAATAGAGTGCTCGTACATAAATTTATTACCAGTGGATCTGTAGAAGAAAAAATTGATCAAATGATTAGAGAAAAGTCCAGGCTTGCCGAAGATATCATTGGATCTGGAGAAGATTGGCTAGGCAGCCTAGGTGTTAGTGAATTACGTGAATTAGTAACTTTAGAGGAAACCAATTAAATACTCATGAATACATCTCCAAATAAAACAGAAATCACAACTGCACTTAGCGAAAAGGGACTCGGACAACAACCATGGTGGGTAGAGCAATGGATGGAGCTAATTAATTCATACAGATTTAAAAAGCGCCTCGAGAGAGCATGGACTTATGCAAGAGAAGGTAATGTCACATCAATCCGATTTGAAGGGCGTAGAGTTCATGCACGGGTTCAAGGAACTGAAGAAGATCCATATAAAGTAAAACTTTGGTTAGACGTACTCAATGACGAAGACTGGAGCTATGTACTTGAAGCCTTAACTCAAAAAGCACGCTGGTCCGCTCAACTACTAGCAGGAATCATGCCAGCTGATATAGAAAGAGCCTTTGCCGCAAGCGGACGTAGGCTTTTTCCTTTCAAACTACAAGAAGTTCGGAGTGAATGTAATTGTCCGGACAAGGCTAATCCTTGCAAACATATAAGTGCCATTTATTTTCTTATGGGAGATCGTTTTAGTGAAGATCCTTTTGTTCTATTTCAACTAAGAGGGAGAACTAGAACTAAATTGCTTGAAGATCTTGCAAAACAACGATTAGAAGTCCTTACAGCAATAGCAAAAAAATCAAACCAGGAAAATAATCTTGATAAAGACTCCAAAACCAAAAATGACACTCCAGCTCAAGCTCATCCTGCTGTCATAAACCCAAGTCTCTGGTGGAAGTATGAGGGCAGTCTGAATGCTGACCTAGTTGTTATCACTCCAGCAATGGAAGGAGATACAGGCTTACATTCTGCTGGAGAACTCCCTTTAGCCGAAGAGCCACGATTTCCAAAAGCACGTCAAAAATTTCTAAGTCACTTACATGAACAAGGAAGTAAATTGGCACAACATGCAATGCTTCAAGCAATGACAACAGGTGACTGAAGTACCCTGGCTTACAAAAAAGTCATTAAGAGTGGTACATCTACTTTTAAGGTCTTATCAAAAGGCTTTTAAAGAAGAACTACTTCCCTCTACAAAGTTATTTAATTCAAAGCGAAAACAAGGGGAAGCACTTTTTCTCATAGGCAACCCTGTAATGGCACATAATAATGCGGAGGATCCTTGCTTAAGCTATGCAAATTCTGCAGCACTACAACTATGGAGTAGGCGTTGGGAAGATATGATCGGTATGCCATCACGACTAACTACACCAAAAGAAGAGCAAGCAGAACGTAACAATGCCTTAAAGCAAGCCACTCAAACGCATGCTGTTGAGAATTATGAAGGCATAAGAATTAACAGCCAAGGAGAGCTTTTCATAATCAAGAATGCCCGCATTTGGACAGTTTGGGATGAAAACAAGCATATCTGTGGTCAGGCAGCAACTTTTAACTATTGGAGAAAAATCTAAAAAAGAACTAAGGCAAAATCTATTTATCTAGTATTCAGAACTTATATAGAGAAGAATGCTCCTAAAAGAATCGCATGAAACGTAGAAAACTGCTTGGAACTAGTGCTACAGCTCTTACTGCTGCAGTAGGAACAGGGTTAATAAGCTCTTGCACAATACGTAGAGAAGAAAGCCAAAGCACAGTTACACAACCAAAAGTCCGTTGGCGTATGGCGACCAGCTGGCCCATCTCATTAGACACAATCTATGGCGGTGCCGAAACAATCAGCCAACGTGTGAATGCACTGAGTAATGGAAATTTCCAAATCAAACCTTATGCCGCAGGAGAAATAGTTCCTGGTCTTGAAGTCCTGGATGCTGTACAAGCAGGGTCCGTCGAATGTGGTCATACAGCTAGCTATTACTACAAAGGGAAAAACCCTTCTTTTTCCTTTGGAACCTCCGTGCCATTTGGTCTAAC
>QCFI01000003.1 GCA_003280295.1 Prochlorococcus sp. AG-363-C20
AAAGGGTTATATTTATTTTAAGACCCTTTAGTTAGATGATTTTAAAGCTTAGTCATTTAAAAGAAATTTGGGGTAACCCAAATTCACTAGGTTCTCAGAATTTAAATGCATTTCTTGGACCTGTATGTATTGATAGCAGGGAATTTAAGCAAGGGTCTTTTTTTATCCCTTTAAAAGGGGATAATTTTGATGGTCACAGTTTTATTCAACGAGTATATGATCTTGGTGCACAGGCTACAGTTGTCTCAAGGACTTGCAAAATCAATATTCCTTCAGGGTTTCTTCATTGGGTAGTAGATGACACATTGCAAGCTTACCAAGAACTTGCATTATTGCATCGGCTTAATTTGGATATTCCTGTTATTGCTGTCACTGGTTCTGCCGGAAAGACGACTACAAAAGAACTAATCAAAGCTTGTCTAGGGCCACTTGGTCAAATTGTAGGTAGTTATTCGAATAATAATAATGATATAGGAGTACCTCTTACTCTCCTCACAGCTAACTCATCTCATAGAGCAATTGTAGTAGAGATGGGTATGCGAGGTTTAGGGGAGATAAAACGACTTTCTTATTGCTCAAATCCTGATATTGCAGTTATTACAAACATTGGAACTGCTCATATAGGACGTTTAGGTAGTCGTCAGAATATTGCAAAAGCAAAGTGTGAGATAACTTCTTCATTAAAACCTACCGGTTCAGTTGTAATACCAGCTGGGGACCCTCTATTAGAGTCAGAGCTTAAACGTGTTTGGGATGGAAGAGTAATACGAGTGGCATTGGAAAATGATTTGTCTCTTAGTAATTACAGAAGAGATAATTCTATATCTATAACTAATACAAGGGCCAATCTAATTGGAGAAGTTTCTAATGAAGATGGGACTCTTCTTATGAAAAAACAGAAGTTTAAATTACCTTTTAAAGGCATACATAATGCGACTAATTTCCTTTTAGCTCTTGCAGTAGCAAATGAATTTGGAGTGTCATTTGAGAAATTAAGCCAATTAAATGTAGAATTGCCAACTGGTCGTCATAAGCTCATTCAAATTGGTCAAATTACAGTAATTGATGAAACATATAATGCTTCTCCTGATGCTGTAAAAGTAGCTTTAGATTTGTTGGTAGAAAAATCTGGAAGGCATTTTGCAGTATTAGGAACCATGTTGGAGTTAGGTGCAGAAAGCATACTTTTACACCGATCAATAGCTGAATATGCTATTCGTCTAGGATTAGATGGATTAGTGATTGTTGCTGATGGTGCTTTGGCAGAAGCAATGGCTGAAATAACTTCATCATCAACTCTTATAGAAATTGTATCGACTCCAGAAGAAGCAATTAATCCTTTAAGAACCTGGTTGTCTCCTGGAGATATTTTATTATTGAAAGGTAGTCGAGCAATTGAATTGGAACGTTTAATACCTTTGCTTTCAAAAATTAATCATTAGCTTTTTTAGCAGTCCAATCTTTGATTATTGATTGTTTTGCTCGACTCAGGGCTAGTGAGCCTTCTGGAACATCCTTTGTGATAGTAGATCCAGCTCCTACAGTTACGCCTTTACCTAAAATAATTGGCGCAACTAGAACTGAGTTGGCACCAGTTTTGCTGTTGTCTCCAATAATAGTTTTGTGCTTTTTTAATCCGTCGTAATTGGCAGTGATCGTTCCTGCCCCTATATTGACTGTTTGACCAAGTTCTGAATCCCCGATATAACTTAAGTGATTGATTTTTGTACCTTCTCCTAGCTTACTTTTTTTGATCTCTACGAAATTTCCTATTTTGCATTTGTCTAATACTTTTGTTTCTGGCCTTATGTGTGTATAAGGACCAATATCCACGTTGTCTCCAATCTTCGCATTATTTATTACGGAATATAAGACTCTCACATTGTTACCTAGAACAGTATTTTCTATAAGAACTCCTGGCCCTAGTTTGCAATTACTACCAATTTGACATTTACCTCTAATATGAGTTTGGGGCTCAATAATTACATCTCTACCAAATATAGAATCTTCACTTACTGTACAACTCTTCGGATCAATGAAGGTTACACCATTAAGTAACCAATGTTTTTGTAGACGATTTTGAAGTAATGACTCGCAAGCTGCCATTTGTATCCTGTTATTAATTCCGCTCACTTCAATTGGATCATCCACTTCAAGGTGCATTGCTATCTTAATCTTACTGATAGTATCTGTTAAATATAATTCATTTTGGTCATTTTGATTTGAAAGTTGTGGAAGAACTTTTGCTAATTCTTGCCAGTTAAAGCAATATACACCTGCGTTAGTTAATGTATTTTCAAGTTGTTTTTCATTGCAGTCTAAATCTTCTACTATTGAAATAACTTTGTCTTGCTTATTTGTAAATACTCTTCCATACCCTTTGGGATTCTTCATTTTTGCAGTTAATAAGGTCACCCCTGCATTAAATCTTCGATGGTTTCTTATAAGCTTTTGTAATGTTTCTTGTGTCAATAGTGGGACATCACCATTGAGAACTAAGAGTTCGCCTTCAAAGTTTTTCAAGATAGGCATTAATTGTTGAACGGCATGACCTGTGCCGTTTTGAGGCTTCTGTGTAATGAACTCAATTTCCGTTTCTTTGATTAGTTTTTCTTTTATGAGTTCAGATTGGTGTCCAACTATCAGAAGAAGACGATCAGGCTTTAGAGAACTAGCGCTTTTTAGAACTCTTTCCAGAAGTGTGGCCCCTCCAAGTGGCTGTAATACTTTTGGAAGGCTGCTTTTCATTCTGGTGCCTTTACCTGCAGCCAATATTGCTATGGCGAGCATAAGGAATCTTCATCTCAACTGAATTTACTGGCTAAGGTCTAGGACGTCTTTTTCCATCGTCGCCTCCAAGCGTTGGTATGCTCTAATTTGCTATCTCTTTGCTCTTTTTCTCTACGGGCAATAATTTCTTTGGTATCCCCTTTTCCACTTGGGTCTCGGTATGGGATAGCAGCTCTAGTCAACAAATGTTCTTCTTCCATAGGGCTTAGTAAATGCCTGCTTTGGCATTGATTGATGGATGTCTGGGCCTTAGGTGTAGATATTCCAATTGTGCCGTTACTCCATCTATCTTTGGCTGAGTTCACCGGCAGTAGCGATACCAAATCTAAACCTGATCTCCTTAAACTACATCTAATTGCAGCGGCACAAGAATATGTAATAAGGCGACCACCTGGAGCTAATTTCATACTTAAGTGGTTAAGAAACTCCTCACTCCAAAGCATTGGACATTTACTTGGAGAAAAGGCATCAAGAAGGATGAGATCAAAAGATATCTTCTTGGGAATATTTGAAATTTGTTGTCTTGCATCTCCCCAAAGGACTTGTCCCTGGCTTTTTCTATATTTCCAAGATCCATTTTTTAAGATTGAAAAAAGTATTTCCTGAATTTCATTTGGCCATATAAATTTAAAGGTAGGATTGCTTAAGCTAATCTTTAATGGCTTACGGTCTATTTCTAATCCCCACCAATTAAGTTTTGTTGAATTAGTACTCAATGCCTCCATTAAGCAAGCTGAGTTATAGCCCATGCCGACGCATACATCCAGCACTTGAACAGCTGAATTTCCTTTAAACCTACCTAATTGAGAAGGAATAATATATTTTTCCAGTGCTTCTTTTCGTGCACCACTCGTCGAATGAAAGAACTCATTAAAATTATTGCTATGAAGAGTGATGCTTCCATCATCTGTCGGATATACAGAAAACGCTTCTAATTTGTTGTTGTCTTTAGTGCCGTAAATGGTCAAGGTCTTTCCAGAAATCAGGGTAAGAAACAGCCGAAACATCTGCTCTTGAGAGAGTTGAGTCCCCATTGGCTATTAGGGAAGCTACGGCTAAACTCATAGCTACTCTGTGATCAGTCTCACTATCTATATTGGTTCCAAAAAGCTTTGTTTTTCCATAGATAGTAAGTCCATCAGAGTGCTCCTCTATCTTTGCTCCCATCGTTGTAAGTTGTCTTTTCATAACGGCTAAACGATCGGTCTCTTTTACTCTTAGTTCACTTGCATTTGTAATGTGGCTCACTCCATCGCAACAACATGCAGCTACAGATAGTATCGGTATTTCATCTACTAAACGGGGAATGATATCAGCTCCAATTTTGAATGGCATTAGTTGATTGACATAAGAAGCCTTAATGTCTCCTACCGGTTCTCCTGCAACTTGCCGTTGATTAAATATCTCGATGCTTGCTCCCATAGTTTTCATGATTTCGATAATTCCAGTGCGAGTTGGATTTAAGCCAACATTTTCCACTGTGATTTCTGATCCTGGAATAATTGATCCTGCAATTAACCAAAAAGCAGCAGAACTGATGTCCCCAGGGACAACAATCGATTGTCCTTTTAGGCTTACACCAGGTGAAACACTTATATGTCTACCCATTTCGCCACCTACCTCAAGATTGGCTCCAAAGGCTTTTAACATTCTTTCACTGTGATCTCTTGAATGGGCTGGTTCAATAACAGTTGTAGAACCCTCGGCATTAAGTGCTGCAAGTAAAATGGCTGATTTAACTTGAGCACTTGCAACAGGTGTTCCGATTACTGCACCATGTATTTTTTGTCCTAATACTGACAATGGTGCAAAATTTCCGTTGGATCTGCCTCTAACTTGTGCTCCCATTAATTTCAAAGGTTGGCCAACTCTTTTCATCGGCCTATTTCGTAGTGATTGATCTCCTGTCAGAACAAAATGCTTCGCTTCTCTACCAACTAATAAACCCAGCATTAATCGCATAGTAGTTCCAGAATTCCCACAATCGAGAATTTCAGTTGGTTCTTTTAAACCATCTAGTCCCACTCCCTCTATTTGTACTATTTGTCCCTTTTGAATTGGACTAATGTGTACACCTAATGAACGTAAGCATGATGCTGTGCTTATAGGGTCTTCTGCAGGAAGCAAGCCTTCGACAGTTGTTAATCCTTCCGCAATTGCTCCGAACAATAATGCTCTATGAGAAATTGATTTGTCTCCAGGTACTTGAACTTTGCCGGCCAAACTACCGCCAGCCTTTAGTTTTCTAGATGATGAATGGGAGTTAGTAGAACTCAAGGGCTAGACTAATTTGATTTATTAATATTATTAGTTTGTGTGCGAAGTAGACTTGTTAAAGACTATTTAAGTTGCTTTTGTCTTAAAAGCTCTTCAATCACATAGCCAAAAAGTGTTGGGTCTGTTTCTTTGTTATTTAAATCTCCTAATCCCAGCTCCTCCCATCTAGCATCTATTTTCATTTCGAGTTCTTTAGGACGAGTCAATACTTCACTCCATGGATGATTTGTTTCTGGCCCAATTTTTTTCGTAGCGTCAATCGCCAACCTGCCTCCCAAACCAATTTCCTCACTTGCAAAATCCAGACTGTCAAATGGGGTGTTTTCTAATAAAAAGAGATCTCTTTGTGGGTCTACTTGGCTGGCTATTGTCCATACCACTTGTCGTGGGTCTCTTACATTGATAGTCGAGTCAACTACAACAACGAATTTAGTGTAGGTAAATTGTGGAAGAGCACTCCAGAATGCCATTGCAGCTCTTTTTGCTTGGCCTGGGTATGATTTATCAATTGAAATCACAGCAAGCTTGTAACTTAAAGCCTCCATTGGAAGGAAAAAGTCGGTGATTTCAGGAATTTGTTGACGAAGAATGGGTGTATAAATTCTATTTAATGCGATTGCTAACATAGCTTCTTCTTTTGGTGGTCTCCCACTAAAGGTTGTTAAGAATATTGGGTTATTCCTATGTGTTAAGCAATGGAAATGAATTAATGGTGAATTTTCTATCCCTCCATAAAATCCCATGTGATCTCCAAATGGACCGTCTTCTAATTGTTCACCTGGCCTAATAGTTCCTTCAAGGATAATCTCACTTTGACTGGGTACTTCTAAATCAACTGTTTTACATTTAGCTAGTCTAACTCCCTGCCCTGCATATAACCCAGCGAATAGCCATTCGCTTAGATCTACTGGGATAGGTGTAGCTGCTGCCATAACAAGTAGTGGGTGTACACCTATGGCTATTGCTATCTCAAGTTCGATCCCCATTGCTGCAGCTTTACGAAGGTGACGAGCACCTCCTCTAACACTTAACCAATGAACTGTCATTGTCTTTGCTGATTGGCGTTGAAGCCTGTACACACCAACATTCGGTGTTTTCGTTTCAGGATCTTTTGTTATTACTAAACCTAGGGTGATGACAGTATTTGCATCTTTCGGCCAAGGCCGAATTAAAGGTAATTTATCTAGATTCAATTCTTTTTCATTTAAAATATTTTGTTGACAAGGTGGAGTTAGATCAAGGTCTGGTCGAGCTTTTATTAAATCCCAAATCACATTGGCGAACTCTTTCGTTTCTTGAAAGTCCTTTGGAAGTTTTGGCTGTTGTAAAAGAGCAAGTTTTTCTCCTAATGTTTCTAGTTCCTCTGCTTTGTCTAAACCCATACTCCAAACAACTCTTTCCATTGTGCCGAGCAGATTTACTGCAACTGGCATTGTGGAACCGCGAACATTTTCAAATAAAATTGCTGGACCACCTAAAGAAAGTACTCTGTCGCTGATAGCAGCAAGTTCTAGATCAGGATCTACTTCTGCTTTGATTCTCTTAAGTTGGCCTTTTTTTTCTAATAGAGCAATGAAACTCCTCATATCTCGGGATGCTGGACCATTACTAAATAGAGACATGAGCTTTTAAACAATTAGGCTAATGAACTAATTACTCTTATGCACGGTCCTAGCGATTTGGAATTATGGAACTTTCCTATTTTCATGTGGCTGGTGACTTGCCAGAAAGACTTGTTCCTGAAGCAGCAGTCGTAATTGATGTACTTAGAGCTACTACCACAATTGCATGGGCCCTTAACAACGGTGCAGAAGCTGTTGAAACTTTTGCTGATTTGAATCTACTTAAAAACAGATCAAATCAATGGCCCGAATCTTCTAGGCTTTTAATAGGAGAACGCGGAGGTAAACGCATAACAGGATTTGACTTGGGGAATTCTCCAGTAGATGTAGTTCCTGAATTAGTTTCAGGCAAAAGACTTTTTATGAGTACTACAAATGGCACTCGGTCTTTGGATGCAGTTAGAAATTCAGTAAATTTGTACACAATGTCTTTGCCTAACCGTAAGGCTGTAGCTGAGAAGTTACTTTTTGATCAACCCAAGCACCTTTGCGTTCTTGGTAGTGGTTGGGAAGGAGCTTATTCATTAGAGGACTCACTTGCTGCTGGAGCCTTGGGATCTTTCCTTTTGGAAAAGAATTCAAACTCTTTAAAAGTTATAAATGATGAAATGATCGCAGCGCTAGCATTATGGGATCGCTGGAAAAATGATCCAGAAGGTTGTTTGCGTATTGCAAGTCATGGAAGAAGACTTGCAATGCTTGGTAATCATGATGCTGATTTCAAATGTTGTGCCGCAATGGATCAACTCTCTGTCGTTCCAACTCAAGTTGAACCAGGAGTGCTTAGTGCATCATGATTTCTTAAAGTCACTTTCTATGTATTAACTCTGTGTCTGACTTTTTAGCGGCCGCTGTGCAGTTAACAAGCACCTCACAACCTGAGAAGAATTTCTCAGCGGCAGAAGAGCAAATTGAACTTGCAGCTCGTCGAGGGGCCGAAATTATTGGATTGCCAGAGAACTTTGCATTTATGGGAGATGACGAAGAGAGGCTAAGGCTTTCTTCGTCACTTGCAGATCAGTGCAGTCGTTTTCTGATCACTATGGCTAGGCGATATCAGGTAGCACTTTTAGGGGGTGGATATCCTGTTCCAGTAGGAGATGGTCAACGGACCCTTAATCGAGCTGAGCTTTTTGGGCAAGATGGACAATTACTTGCTAGATACGACAAAATTCATCTTTTTGATGTAGATCTGCCAGAAGGGAATACCTATCGAGAATCTTCAACGATTGTCCCTGGAAAGGATGCTCCACCTGTTGTTGATGTCCCTGGGCTTTGCAGAGTAGGTTTATCGATTTGTTATGACGTTAGATTTCCTGAGCTTTACCGTCATTTAATTGAAAATGGAGCTGAGTTACTAATGATTCCAGCTGCTTTTACTGCATTTACTGGAAAAGACCATTGGCAAGTGTTACTTCAAGCTAGGGCAATAGAAAATACCGCCTATGTTCTGGCACCTGCTCAAACAGGATTGCATTATGAACGTAGGCATAGCCACGGTCATGGAATGGTAATTGATCCTTGGGGAACAGTACTGGCTGATGCTGGAGTTATTCAAGGAGCTGCAATAGCACCTATTGATACCTCCCATGTTGCTCGGATTAGAGAGCAAATGCCTTGCCTAAAGCATAGAAAACCCATCCTTTTTTGAGAAGATGACCTTGGGTTTATCACGTTGTCTTGCCGCGTTCTTGGCAAGCACAATCCAGATAGGCCTCTTGGCTTTTACTCAACCTGTTAAATCTGCCAGTACTTTGGCGGCATGGCATTTGGGAAGTGATGGTGTTTTGAAGTTAAGAACAGCCGTTGGAGCAAAACTTCAGGCATATTTTCAATATCCAATGCCAGGGAAAGGTGCTCGTTTATGGATTGATTTTATTGGAGAACCAATTCGCCCAAGAACTCTTCCTGGTAGTGGACCTATTCATGAAATCCGACTTGGAAAACCACAGGATGGTTTTACACGATTTGTTATTGAGTTTAATAAATCAATTTTAATTGATCCAAAAGAACTCAAATTGATTGGAACGTCACCTGATCAATGGGAGTTGAATTTAGAAAATCTACCAACTTCAGAACTTTTAAGTATTGGAGAAGGAGACTTTATAAAAAGGCCTAAAAAAGACAAGGTTCGAAAAACATTTAATCAAAATTATCCCTATACAAAATTCTCAGATATGCCTGAGGTTGTTCAAGGGCGCTACTTAGTGGTAATTGATCCTGGTCATGGTGGCCCTGATGTTGGTGCGGTTGGTATTCGTGGTTTACGCGAAACAGATGTGGTACTTGATATATCACTAAAAGTTGCGGAAATTCTTAAAGTCAAAGGTGTAAACGTCAAGTTAACAAGAACTAGAGAAATTGATCTAGATCTTCATCCAAGGGTTTCTATAGCTAATAATTCTAGAGCAAATGCCTTCATCAGTATTCATGCAAATGCATCAAGCAATCCTAGGAAAGATGTAAATGGAATTGAAACTTTCTTTTTTTCTGGTTCAAAAGGATTCAGATTGGCCAACTTTATTCAAAATGAAGTACTTAGGGCATCACCAGGCAGTCCAAACAGAGGTGTTCGTAGAAGTCGCTTTTATGTAATACGACGAACTGATATGCCAGCAGCGCTTGTAGAGACTGGTTTTCTTACCGGTCGTTTTGATTCTTCCCAATTATCTAAGGCCTCTCATCGTCAAAACCTTGCATGGGCAATTTCTAGAGGGATCCTTTTATATCTCCAAAATGAGGGTGGACGATGACACCCTTGTTAGGTGTATTTGATAGTGGAGTGGGAGGCTTTACTGTCCTTAAAAGAGTAATAGAACGCCATGGTGATGTGTCTTGTTTATATTTAGGTGATACTGCAAGGATCCCATATGGAGAAAAAGGATCTTCAGAGATTCGCATAATTGCCACTGAAGTTGTGAATTGGTTAGTTGCTCAAAATGTTTCAGCAATTCTGGTGGCATGTAATACAACAAATTCATTAGCGTTTGATGTTGTCCAAAGAATTTCAGGCGTGCCCGTTTTTGGATTAATAAAGTCTGCAGCAGAAATGATCACTGAATCTAGAGTCGGGGTATTAGCTACAACTGCTACAACGTCTTCTAATGCATATAAGAATGAGATAGAGGCAGCTCTACCTGGCACAATTGTTTTTGAACAATCATGTCCAGAGTTTGTCCAGATGATAGAAGCAGGTCAAATTTCTGGAGAATTAATACGAAGGTTGGCTATTGAATATTTAGCCCCCCTATTAGATGCACGGGTAGAAGCAATCATTCTTGGATGTAGTCATTACCCTTTACTTCAGCCATTCCTCCAGGAATTAATTCCTAAGCATGTACGTATTGTGGATCCAGCAATAGGCCTAGCAAAACAGTTAGATAGGTTTCTTGGTTCACCAAAATCTTTATTGCAAAGATCTCTCGATATTTCTAAAACACGCTTTTGTGTTACATCAGATCCTATTGGCTTTGCAAGTAGAACAACTTCTTGGTTAGGAACTTGTCCTGACGTTGAGCTTGTTTCACTACTACCTAAGGCATGTTTCTCCTAAGATCAACTTATCGAGGGTTTTCATGACCACTGTTACTGAGCTGCTACAGCCGGTCGAGTTGGATCTTGAGAACTTGGTGTCAAATCTTCGCAGCCTTATTGGAGCTAAGCACCCAATCCTTCAGGCTGCTGCAGAGCATCTTTTTAGTGCTGGGGGGAAGAGGCTTCGTCCTGGAATAGTCCTGCTTATTTCAAGAGCACTTTCACCTGATGGAGAGCTTTCTTCTAGACATCGCAGACTTGCTGAGATAACAGAAATGATACATACAGCTTCACTTGTTCACGATGATGTTGTTGATGAGGCCTCCACACGAAGGGGAGTTGCCACAGTTCATAGTCGTTTTAATCATCGGATTGCTGTGCTTGCAGGTGATTTTCTTTTTGCACAAGCCAGTTGGCATTTAGCGAATCTAGACAATCTTGATGTTGTAAAACTACTGAGTAGAGTAATTATGGATCTTGCAGACGGAGAAGTAAAACAGGGTCTATATAAATTTGATTCTGGTCAAACATTAGAGACATATTTAGAAAAGAGCTATTGTAAGACAGCTTCATTAATCGCAAATAGTGTCCAAGCAGTTGGGGTTTTAAGTGAACAATCAGATGAACACTTAAAATTACTACACTATTTTGGAAAGCAACTTGGATTAGCATTCCAAGTCGTAGATGACATACTCGACTTTACTGGAAATGATCAGCAATTAGGTAAACCAGCATCATCAGACTTAGCTAGTGGCTATTTAACTGCACCAGCACTTTATGCTCTTAAAGAAAATCCAAAACTATCTTTATTAATTGATAGAGAATTTTCAATTGAAGGTGATATTGAAGAAGCAATAACGATTGTAACTACTTCTGGAGGCATTAAACGTACAAGAGAACTAGCAGAAAAATTTGCTAAGCAATCACATGAGGCAATTCTATGGCTTCCAGATTCACCTTCTCGTAGAGCATTATTAGAACTACCAGATTTCGTGTTAAGTCGACTTTATTGAACTTCTCGCTCTAATTTTACTAATTCTTCTAAAATCTCATTTAAATGTTGAATATGAAATAGTTTTCGGGGTAGTTGCTCTGTATTCTTCTTTATTATTTTTTTTGACATAGCATTAAGGACCCACACCTTACAGCCTGCTCCTAAAGCAGCCTTTGTCCCTGAATCAGAATCTTCTAAAGCCCAGCAATTTTTAGGATTAACTAATAATTTATTTGCTGCCAATAAAAATGGTTCTGGTGAAGGCTTACCTTCTCTAAGTGAGGGATCATCTCCATGAACTCTACATTTTATAAGTTTGAGCCAGGAGTGAGATGAACTTTTTAAAGTTACAGAGCTTGTTGTGCTGCTTGTTACAAGAGCCATTGGTAATTTATGAGTAAAGCACCAACGCACTAGACTCTCAGCACCAGGCATTGCTTTTCCTTTTTTCATTAATTCGTTTGAAATAGGTTTGTGAGTTTTTAGAAAATCTTCTACTTTTATTGGTTTTTCAATCCAATTGACAATTAGTTGAGCACAATCAAACCTGCGTCTACCTTTTAAAAGAATTAACTGTTTTCTTGATAGCTTCTTGCCGTAAATTTCGGCTGCCTTCGACCATGCTTGACTATGAAGATTTTCAGTGTCTAATAAGACACCATCTAAATCAAATAGACATGCTGCAGGCCTATGCATATAAGTTGTTTCGAAAGGGTTTTTAAATAAACGTGTCAGCTTGCTATGAAATGGCTTGAATGCCTAAATAAACGATTGACTTTTCTATGTCTTCTGATTCCTCTAACACAATCGAATCGGTTTTGCAAGAACAGCGAGTTTTCATGCCTGCCGACGAGATAGCAAATAAAGCCAGCATAGGCAGCTTGAGTGAATATAAGCATTTGGCTGAATTGGCTAAATCTGACCCTGACAAATTTTGGGGTGATGCAGCTCGAAAAGAGTTGCATTGGTTTGAACCCTTCAACAAAGTTCTTGATTGGTCTAATCCACCTTTTGCTACTTGGTTTCAGGGTGGCAAAATGAATCTTTCATACAATTGCTTAGATAGGCATTTAAACAGTTCTAAAGCTGATAAAGAAGCTCTTATATGGGAAGGTGAGCCTGGTGATGTCAGGCGCTTCACTTATAGGGAACTTTATGTTGAAGTTTGTAAAACAGCTAATGCATTAAAAGCAATAGGAATAAAGAAGGGTGATCTTGTGGCTCTTTATATGCCAATGGTTCCAGAAGCCGCTATAGCAATGCTGGCTTGTGCTCGTATAGGAGCACCTCATTCAGTTGTATTTGGCGGCTTTTCTGCAGAAGCATTACGGGACCGACTTATTGACGGTGAAGCCAAGGCTGTAATAACAGCAGATGGTGGTTTCCGAAAGGATAAGGCTGTTCTTCTGAAACCTTCTGTGGATTCAGCTTTAGAAGGTAATGCCTGTCCAAGTGTTGACTCTGTGATTGTGGTTCAACGCACAAATGAAAACGTAAATATGAAATCAAATAGGGATTATTGGTGGCATGAGCTCATATCTCCCCAATCAGCGGAGTGTAATGCTGAACCTATGGAGAGTGAAGATCGTCTGTTCGTTCTATATACCTCTGGATCGACAGGAAAGCCCAAGGGTGTAGTTCATACAACTGCGGGGTACAACCTTTGGACACATCTAACATTTAAGTGGATATTTGATATCCGTGATGAAGATGTTTATTGGTGCACAGCTGATGTTGGGTGGATAACAGGGCATAGCTATATCATTTATGGACCTTTATCAAATGGTGCCACTACTGTTATGTATGAAGGTGCTCCAAGACCTTCAAACCCAGGAGCTTTTTGGGAATTAATTCAAAAACACAAGATCTCTATCTTCTATACAGCACCTACAGCTATAAGAGCTTTTATGAAGAGTGGCAGAACAGTTCCTGACCAATATGACATGACTAGCCTTAGATTACTTGGAACAGTTGGTGAACCAATAAATCCAGAAGCTTGGATTTGGTATAAAGACGTTATAGGTGGAGGAAGATGTCCAATAGTAGATACCTGGTGGCAAACAGAAACAGGGGGAGTAATGATAAGCCCTTTACCAGGAGCTACCCCTACAAAACCTGGATCTGCAACCCTTCCTTTACCTGGTATAGAGGCAGATGTTGTTGATGCAGAAGGCAAATCAGTTGAAGCAGGGGAAGGTGGTTATTTAGTTGTTAGAAGACCCTGGCCAGGAATGATGCGAACTGTTCACGGTAATCCGCAAAGATTCCGTGAGAGCTATTGGGAATATATAAAACCTGTTGATGGTAAACATATTTATTTCGCTGGTGATGGAGCAAGACGTGATGCTGATGGATATTTTTGGGTTATGGGAAGAGTAGATGATGTAATCAATGTTTCTGGACATCGTCTTGGAACGATGGAAATAGAATCTGCGTTAGTCAGTCACCCAGCTGTTTCAGAAGCGGCAGTAGTAGGGAGACCGGACGAACTTAAGGGTGAAGCAATTGTTGCTTTTGTGACATTGGAAAGTGGTAGAAACTTTGACAATGCTCTAATAAATGATTTAAAAGTTCATGTTGCTTTAGAGATAGGAGCGATTGCTCGCCCTGAAGAAATCAAATCTAGTGATGCTTTGCCTAAGACCAGAAGTGGAAAAATAATGCGACGTATATTAAGGGCACTTGCATCCGGGGAAGAGGTTAGTGGTGATACAAGTACATTGGAAGATAGGACTGTGCTTGATAAGTTAAGAGCTTAGCTTTTCATAAACCAATTGTAAATTATACTAATAAGTGGCTCTAATTCATTAGCTCTACTACTTTCTCTGTTTAAATTTATATCTACTAAAATATTTTCTAAGATTCCAGAACTTGTGGGAGTCAAATGATCTCCCGTTAAAAATGTTAATTTTGATTTGTCATTTATTCTATGATTTAGTACTTTAAATAAAGTTGAACTCTCATCCAATTTGTCGTTTGTGAAGCCTACTATGAGATTTCTTGGCTGATAATATTGTTCTGATATATATTTAATTGTCATAATTGGATCAGGATAGAATTCTTTTTTTATACCTAATCTTGAACCAAGATGATTAATTGCAGGAACTGACTTATTGACCGAATAATTGTTAAAACTTAATGAAATTAAACCATTATTTTTCCTTCCCCCATCAGGTGCAAGTAGATGTAATTTGCTCCCAAGACTATGGCCTATTCTTAACGTCTTAATTTTATAGCTAATACGCTTTTCTAAGATATTTCTGCAAGTACGAAAGTTTTTCCATGCTTGGTTTGCTTGTAGTTGGTGATCAAAAGATGGAAGATACCTCCAAGCATGAATTGCAAAGTTCTTCCTTGAAAGAGCTTCCAATAGCTTTCTATAACTAATTTGTGGAGAGGCAGATAAAAAGCTTCCTCCTATAAATTCAATAATTAATTCTGGCTTAGGAGGCCATAGACAATATACATTATCAATAAGCTTCCAATTAAACATATTAATGGCGTTCTAAATTTTGTTTCATAAATATTGTTCGTTGAGAAAATTTGAATATATTTTGACATTATGAATTAACTACCTTAATAAAGTATCAGTTATGTTATATAAATTTTCACTCATAACCCTTCATAAGGTATCCTTAGAATAGAATAAATACTCTATAGAGCAACATGACTAATGTTACTAATAGAACTGTAAAGGCACAAGAATGGATTATACGCTTTGATGGAAGAGTAAAAAGAACTGAAAAGATAATTTATTTAGATCAAAATGAGAAGATAATGAGTTCTTCATCAAAAGATTCAGAAACTATATGCTCTGAATGAAATAAAGTAAACTTTGAAAATGATATTTCAGGTGATAAAAGTCTATTAAATTTAATTAATTTCTACATAAACAATTATAGTTACTTTAATCATTTCGTTTCTAGATAATTTCTAGGTTGGGAAAAGAATAATTGTTCATTCCTCTACAAAATCTGTAATATTAGGCGTATTGCTTATTGTTTGTTTATTTTCACCGTTAAAAGCATTAGTGGTTGTATGAATATCTGAACTATCTATGGGGGTTATATCATGAGAAGAATGATTAGATTCTGTTTGTTTATCCTTTATTAGACGTTTTGGTATGGGTAGTCCTTCTTGACAATATCGACATTTAGAACTGTTGAGTTGGAATAGATTTAATGTCATATCATTTTGGCATTCATCACATATTCTTGTCTCTGGGGGTTGTAGTTTCATGACAGAAATTTAGGTAGTATGTTTAGGCTTGATTTAATAAGTAATTAGTGTTGTTTATGAAATCTACTTTATATAAGTTTGACTAACAATGGATAAATATTCTTGTAATATAGACATGTCTGTAATAAAATGAAAATAGGATAACAGAAATTTAGCTTACCCTTAAATTTTCTAATCAATCTAAATATGTAATCATGAGTTTGTCTAATCAAAATATAATAAAATTTAAAAATGATTTTATTAATAATATTATTAGTTCTATCAAAATTCAATTTCTTTTAAATTATAGAATACTAATAATTATTTTGTTTCTTAGTTTTATATACTTCTCTGGTTATTTAGAAGGTTCATCACAAAGCCTTACAGCTCATGATGAAGGATTATACGTTGGCCGTGCTAAATTAATGCTCAATAGTGAAAATTGGTTCACACCTTTCAGCACAGCACACCATAAAACTGTTGGGAGTTATTGGCTAACAGCCATTAGTTTAAAGATTTTTGGTTTTAGTGAGTTGTCTGCAAGATTACCCAGTGGTATTTTTTCTATAGGTTGTTCAGTATTAGTATACTTTATAAGTAATCGATTTTTATCTAAAAATGCATCCTTAATTTCATCTATTTTGTTGCCATCTATGCCGTTATGGTTGCAATATAGTCGTTATGCAAGCCCAGATATTCCATTCGTCTTTATTATTTTGCTTATAATATTATGTTTAATTAAATATGAAGAAAATGTATTGTTGAAAGTTAATAAAGCAGATATTTATTTATTTATTATCGGGATTTTGTTTTCTTTAGCATTTTTACTTCGAAGCTTTATGGTATTTTTACCCTTATTAGGTTTATCACCATATATATATCATTTACCTAATATTAAGAATTGGGATCAATTAAAATATATATTTCTTGGTATTTTTGTTGGCTTAATACCTACAATTCTATCTGTTTATATGGCTTATGCACATTATGGGATTAGCGCACTAAATAGCCTTTATTTTTTTGCAAAAGATAAGGCCATTGGTGGATATTCTTTTAAGAGCTTATTTTTTTATCCTGGAAATATTTTAATTTTATCATTTCCAACTTTATTGATTTCTATTATTGGGGTTAAATCAGTATTAACAAGGCGAGGGAATAGATGTAGGCTACTTTTAATAATATACCCTTTGATAATTATTATAATATTGTCTATAATGCCGACGAGATATTCACATTATTCGTTAGTCTTATTTCCTATTCTTTCAATATTATTTGGCGAGGCATTTAATACTACTTTAAAACTTAATAACTTTTCTCTAAACTTCTATTTTAAAATATTGGGCTTGATCTTTTTATTCATTAGTTTTATATTTTTTTATTTACTATTTTTTGCCCCTGATAATAATTTAGTATCGAGTATTCATAACATAAAATCTTTTTCTAATAAACTGCTCCCACTTTTTGTTGTATATACATTAGCAGGGTTGTCTATATTACTTAGAATATTTTCTAATTACCAAATTAAATATATAATCTTATTATTGGCTTTAGTTCAATTATTCACTTTTTCAAATCTTTATAGTACAGGAAGAATGGGAAATCCAAACCCAGAAATAAAAGAATTTGTTAATCAGGTGGATGTTTCAAATATTCTTAAATCTGAATCAATAATGCTAATAGACATCCAAGGTAAAGATAGAACTTTAATGCAATGCTATATTCCTAAATATAAACATCTTGCTAATTCTAAGCAATTAGGAAAATTAATTAATTATATAATTATTAAAGACAGCAAACTATTAGATTTTAAGCCTTCTAATTTCAAACAAGTCACTCTAATAGGAAACTACAAAGAATTAGTACTTGCAAAAGTTATATTAAATAATATTTAATTCTCTCAAATATTGAAGAAATATAATAATTATTTTTACTTTAGAGAGCCCCCATTACAATAATGCGTAGAGAAAACCAAAATATCTACTTTACTTAACTCTTCATTGGTAAATTTTTGTCTAACTAGATTTGAACCCATTCTTATACATTTGTTATGATTAGAATAATGCTTAATTATAGGGTACATATAGATTATAGAGAAGCAAAAGGTTAACAAGAGAGTTAATGATTTTTTGTTTTCCTTTATTAATAGTCTAGTTTTCTTTCTACTTTTGAGAAAGATCCTAAGCCAATTATCAGGAAGACCAATTTGAACAAATAAAAATTCAACCCACCAAGGAAGTTTTGGCCTATCATTGTTAGTATTTTTCAACATGGCTTTCTATGTTAAATTCGGTTTCCTTAATAAATGGAAATCTCATCATAGCGTTAGAAATTACAAGTTATTCAATTTTGTATGTTATATTAAAAAATGATGTAATATCTATCCAAACTTATAATAAATATTTTCTCTATATATTAAATATACTATTCAAAGCTAAAGTTAATCCAATAATTACAAGTTTATTTTTAAATATGATTGTATAAAATTTCCTATTAATATATATATTACTTAATTTTATAATTCTTTGTTTACACTTCTCAAAATTTCATAACTGGTATTATTGATCTTTTATAATACATTACCCTTTACTATAAACCTTAAACCTATGGCAAAGAAACGGAGAAAATTAAATAAGGAACTAGAATTAGAAATATCTCTGGCATCAAAAAAGGTCGAACTTATTTCAGCCAAAATAAATGATATACAAGAAGAAGATATACTAGCAGAATATAATGCTGCATTTGAACCAGTCAAAAATACATATTTACTTTTAGCAGCTTTGTATGATACTGAAGGATATACCAATCAAACTTCTGATCTTATTTTAAATTATTATAAATTCCTAAAAGAATTTGAAGAAGGTTATGAAATTTAAATTAAAGTATTATATACTAAATCTTTTAAGAAATCAAATAACATAATAAATTTATATTATCTCTTACAATTAAACAAACGAACTAATATATTGTTAAATTTAAAAATCTCTTATAATTATAAATTACTTATAAAATTATGGTAATTATTATCTTTGCTTTTTTCCTTGTTATCAATTCTACGAAAGCACATGACATTAATGAAATACATAAAATGTGTAATGAAACGTCTGATTATTCTGGCTGTATAAAATACAATTCTAATTTTTTGCCATCAAAAAAAAATAAAAAACAATCGCTTGATTCATGGAGAAGTTATGGACCCTTGAGGATTAATTGGTCAAGATGGAAGACTAAAGAACGAAATCATATTGTACCAGCATTAAATTTACAAAAAAAGCCCATTTTTATAGCTATAAACTGCGATAAATTGCTATTAAATACAACCGGTATTAACTTAACCTGGAAAGGCTGGCTTAGTCCCAATTATAGATTTGAATCCAATTTGTTAAATGACTATTGTAAAAATATTGATAGTTGATCATATAAGCATTGCTTGACTTTAGTGTTAACCTCTACTTGTCCTCTTTATTAAATGGAATTACTTTAATTGGTATAGGTTCTTCGTTGGTTAATGAAGGCAATTCTTCTAGATTTGGTAACCCATCATAATCTTTGACACAAGCGACTATATCTTCCTTGCTTTTACAAAAATCATTTACTTCTTTATTTTGACTAGAATAGACTTTTGACTGAATCAAAATTGTTACAATTACGAGGTATATAATTTTCATTTTTGTTTCCGCCCTTTTCAACATAGATTAGCATTGATCTTAAGATACTATAAATTTTTTGTTTCGCAATTTTACGTACTTTTTGATTATGCAAAGTAAATTCTGCTAAAATTAATTTGATAAGCAAATTTGATATTAAAAATGCAACTATATGATACTGAAATCCTTGATGAAGCTATGCATGCAATTAAAGAAGAACTTATAAAAGATTTGTCAGAATCTATTTTATTTGATAATAAAAGCGAAATCCCTATAGATAACCTCACCATCAATTAAAATGTTAAATCTTCACTATTATTCCTCTAAATAATTATTCAAAGCAATTCTGTCTAAAAGAGTAACCACGAATACTTCTTGTACACTATGCCCTTTACGAGCAAGTAATTTATATCCTGCTTTAGTTGATATAGAAATCTTTAATTTAAACCTACTAGCTTTGGATTTTGTTTGTTTTATAATACCTGGAGTTACTGTTTTTATAGCTGGCTTTGATGCCAATACTTTTAATTTAGGAATAAGACCATTTATATACGTACTATGTGTTAAGACTAGTCTTCCCATCTTCTAGCTTTTAATTCTATAGAGATCTTACATTTTAGATGATCATAGATGAAAACTAGTATTTGTAAAATATATTATATTAACTAAATATAGGTCTATAAAATTATTACCTTTATAAACTCTATTCAATATCATTTTTTCAATACCTTTCGAGAGGCGCCATTGTTAAGCCTTCGCTAGCTAATTGTTGATGGTAAAGCTCTGCTTGTTCTAGAGGGCCACACCAAACTTCTGCTGAGCCTTCTCTATCTATTTTTTGTGCAAGCTCCCAAGCTCTATCTTCAGACATACCTGGGATTACCCTGCGTAAGCATTTCACAACATGCTCGTACGTATTTACATTGTCATCAAGAACTATTACACGTGCTTCAGGGTATCGAGAAGTCTCTTTTGAGCGTTCCAGGACTGTGCCCGTGTTTGGAGATGCAAATACCATAAGACAGCAATTATAGTGACGAATGACTTTGACCTAGACTACTAGAATATAAGTTTGAATATCATCCATGTTATTTACATTCGCTTGGGCTGCACTAGCAGCAGTCTTTACTCTCTCCATCGCCATGGTCGTTTGGGGTCGTAATGGAGATGGCTCAATCGATTTCTAAGACAAGATTGTGAACTGGGAATTATTCTCAACTAATTTAATATTAAGCACAGTTGCATTGTCCTTGTTGCTATTTGTAACCATATCTGTTGTTTATCTTACAATAATAGAAGCAAAAGATCGCCGTAGGCGTAACCAGAAATAAAAAATTAATTATATTAAATGTAAAACTTTTTATTCTTTTTTCTTTCTCTCCCTAGCAACTGATTCTTTCATTAATTCAATTGCTTGTGACATCTTTTCTATATTTGAAGTATATAGATTTAAATCACGATTGACTCTTTCCTTTGAAAATCCATATGATTCTATGATATCTTTGACTAGGTCATTTATTGAACTTTTGTCAGCTATACCTTCGTGTTTGGCTCCTTCTAAAAGTGTTAGGAGACCTATAACAAGTATTCTTGAGTAGTGAATTCTAACTTTAGAAAGCCATTCGAATTTTTCTTTTTCTTCATCAGAGATATTAGTTCCTTTTGATTTGACGAAATTTGTAATTTCATTAATTGTAGTTCCTTTGATACTTTCAAGTGTTCTTTTTGTCTCGGTACGGATGAATACGGGATCAAAACCATTGCTTTTGCAAAGAGCATCAAAAAGTAGCTTTAAGTGTTTTTCTGGCCGATAACCACGGGTAAAAGTTTCAAAAGCATTGATAAGACCTATAGCAAAAATTGGGTCAGGCTTGAAATCCTTTTGATGGCTTAGAAGATGTAGTTCAACAAGTAATTCATCAGTAATCCTCCTATAAATAGGAGGAATGACATAGGGGAAAGCTTTATGAAAGGCTTTCTTACTGTCTGAAATGGTTTGTCTCTCACTCAATTGATTAGTAAGTTCTGATTCTTATGTGACCATAGCTCCAGGCCAGCCACCGTTAATATCATGTAAACCGATTAGAGACAAAAATGATTCCTATAGTCATTGAAGAGTCAGGACGAGGGGAACGGGCCTTTGATATCTACTCTCGACTTCTAAGAGAACGAATAATTTTCCTTGGTGAAACTGTAACTAACGACTCAGCAAATAGAATAGTTGCTCAATTGTTGTTCCTTGAGGCTGAAGATCCTGACAAAGATATTTACTTGTACATAAATTCACCAGGAGGGTCTGTTTATGATGGCCTTGGCATTTTTGATACAATCCAACACGTAAAGCCAGATGTACATACTGTTTGTGTTGGCCTTGCGGCAAGCATGGGGGCTTTTCTTCTTTGTGCAGGTACTAAAGGGAAAAGAAGTAGTCTTCTACATTCAAGAATAATGATTCATCAGCCACTAGGAGGCGCTAGAGGTCAAGCAAGTGATATAAGGATCCAAGCAGATGAAATTCTTTTTCTTAAGTCTCGATTGAATAAGGAATTAGCTCATAGAACAGGCCAGCCTCTTGAGAGGATTGAGGAAGATACAGATAGGGACTTCTTCATGTCTCCTACTGAAGCTGTTTCTTATGGACTAATTGATACTGTTTTAAATAAACGACCTGTCAACCCTGTTTAATTTTTGAGTTGATTCCTACTACAAAGTTTTTGGTTTATTTTATTTACTACTAAGTATTGGAATGACTCTATCCTTATTTGGAATTGATGTGTACTCGGAAAGAACCTTACAAAATTCTTCTCCATCTATAGTTTCTTTTTCAATCAAGATATCAACAAGTTTATCCATAGCATTTCTGTTATTTTCAACAATCGATACTGTTTCTTTATAACAATGCTTAACCATATCTCTAACTTGCTCGTCTATTTGGCGAGAAATAGCATCAGATATGTCGCTTCTTGTCATCAGGTCTCTTCCCAGAAAAACTTCTTGACTATCGCCTTCAAGTGAAACTGGGCCTAAATCACTCATGCCGTATTTGGTAACCATCTGTCTTGCCATAGATGCAACTTGTTGTATATCTCCTCCAGCACCTGTTGTTACTTCTTCTCTTCCAAAAACAACATCTTCAGCGGCTCTTCCTCCTAACGCTCCCATTATTCGAGCTTTTAATTGTGCCCTACTGATAAGCATTTGATCATCATCTGGAGAGAACCATGTAAGTCCTTTAGCTTGGCCTCTTGGAATTACTGTAACTTTTTGAACAGGATCATGTGCCTTTAAAAGAGTTCCAATTAATGCATGACCAACTTCATGGTAGGCAATTAATCTTTTGCTTCTCCCATCAGTTAGTGGTTGACCTTCCATTCCAGCGACTATTCTATCAACAGCATCATCTACTTCATTTATAGATATTGAATCTTTTCTCCTTCTTGCTGTAAGAATAGCCGCTTCATTAAGTAAATTTGCTAGATCTGCTCCCGTAAAACCTGGAGTTCTTCTCGCAATACTTTCTAACGATAGATTCTCAGATAGCTTTTTATTTCTTGAATGTACTTCTAAAATAGAAAGCCTTCCTTTGATATCTGGCGCATCTACCATTACTTGACGATCAAACCTTCCTGGTCTCATTAAGGCTGAATCAAGCACATCTGGTCTATTTGTTGCAGCAATAATGATAATTCCATTGTTACCTTCAAAGCCATCCATTTCAGTAAGCAATTGGTTAAGTGTTTGTTCACGTTCATCATTTCCTCCACCAATTCCAGCTCCTCTTTGACGCCCTACGGCATCAATTTCATCTATAAAAATTAAACAAGGGTTGTTTTCTTTAGCTCTTTTAAACAAGTCTCTTACCCTACTTGCACCTACTCCAACAAACATTTCAACAAACTCAGATCCAGAAAGAGAGAAAAAGGGAACTCCTGCTTCTCCTGCAATAGCTTTAGCAAGAAGGGTTTTTCCTGTACCTGGAGGTCCAACCAATAAAACACCTTTTGGTATTTGAGCTCCTACTGATGTGAATTTTTCTGGTTGCTTTAGAAATGTGACCACCTCTTCTAAGTCTTGTTTTGCCTCTGCAACACCTGCAACATCATCAAATTTAACTCCAGTATCAGCTTCCATTGCAAACCTTGCTTTTGTTTTGCCAAATTGCATTGCTTGTCCGGGACCTCCAGGCATAGAATTGGATCTTCTTGCAAGCAAAATAAGTCCACCAATTAATATTAATGGGAATAAGAGATTTCCTAGAATTCCTAATCCTGGTGGTGTTGACTTGATCGGGTGAATGTCAAAACTTATACCTTCTTCTTTAAGTTTGTTTATTAAATCAGGTGCGAGACCAGGCAGGTCTACACGAATCTTCTGAACGCGATTATCTAAGTCAGGATCTATAGCTTCAACTATTGCTTTTTGTCCACCTTCATAAATATCTACTGAAGTAACTCTGCCTGCATTTATATAATCAAGAAAACGGCCATAACTCATTCTAGTGACAGCTGCATTTCTTGAGACCGCACTTGCTTGATTTGACTTAAGGTCTTTACTTAAATCAGCTGCACCAAAGATTTGCCAAGACAGTAATAGCAACATGCCTATTGGCAATACCCATAGAGCTATTGACCTCCAGCGTTGATTCATCAGAGCTAAGAAACTTTTGTTGATTGTAAAGGTATTTGCCCCTAGATTGAAGGCACTTATGAGAATTTGCTATTAAATCAACGTATTTATTTGACTAAATATTTTCTTTATGTAGCAAGATTGTTTTTTAAATAAAAATTAATTACTATACTTACAGTTGATTTGATTAATATTAAAGAAGTGAAATTGAAAAGTATTTGTATGCATTTTTAATGGAATGTAACTATTTAAAACTTTTCTATAAACTTCTAAGTGCTATAATAGGATCAAGTTTTGCAGCTCTTCTTGCAGGTAATACTCCAAATATTAATCCTATAGAACCTGATAAACTAACTGTAGTAAAAACTATACCAGAACTTATACTTGCTGGTAATGGAGTTAATATAGCAACTACAGCTACAGTACCAACACCAACGGTTGTTCCAATTAATCCGCCTAGACCTGCAAGGATTAACGATTCCACTAAAAATTGTGTTAGGACATCTGAAGAACGAGCTCCTAATGCCTTCCTTAGGCCAATCTCTTCCGTACGTTCGCTTACAGAAACTAACATGATGTTCATGATTCCTATGCCGCCCACTAAAAGGGAAACTCCACCTATTGCGGCTAACATTAATGTTAGGCCTCCTGTTATTGTGCTCACTATCTGCAGTGCATCTTTCTGAGAACGAACAGCAAAGTCATCATCTCTAATAATTTTGTGTCTTTGTCTAAGTAGATTTGTTATTTGAAATTTAGCAGCCCTTGTGCTCTTTTCATTCTTAGCTTCTACACTTATAAAACTTAAACTTACTCCGAAAGTTGGGTCCCTACCAGTTAAGCGACTTACCATTGTTGTAATTGGAATATATGCATTCTCATCCTGATTGTTGCCAAAAACTGCTCCTTTGGGAGACATTATTCCAATTACTCTGAATGACTGATCTTTAACTCTTATGTTAGAACCTATGGCTGTTTTATATGGGAATAACTTTTCATTTAGATCTGGACCAATAACAATCACATTATTTGCTGACTTCACATCTTGATCATTAATAAATCTTCCATTTGCCACATCAAAACTTCTTACACCTAGAAAGTTAGGTGTTATACCTGATATTGAACTTGTAGAGCTTCTTGATTCAAACTGGACAACTTCATTAGAGCTTATCTGCGGAGCTAC
This sequence comes from Prochlorococcus sp. AG-363-C20, assembly GCA_003280295.1. Classification (GTDB taxonomy): domain Bacteria; phylum Cyanobacteriota; class Cyanobacteriia; order PCC-6307; family Cyanobiaceae; genus AG-363-K07. The sequence goes on from QCFI01000003.1 coordinate 24,889, forward strand.
TCTTTTTACAGTTGGGACTTGATCTTGTATAGCAAATGCATCTTCCAGAACAAGATTTTTCGGGAATGAAACTCCTCTCCTACGGGTGTCATTATTTCCAGGAACGACAAATAATACATTAGCTCCTAAATTACTTAGTTGATTCTTTGCTAAATTTTGCGCTCCTCGACCTACTCCTATTAAAACTATGACAGAAGAATTACCTATTACTATACCTAACATAGTTAAAAGACTTCTTAATCTATTCGATTTAAGAGTCTTTATCGCCATACTAATTGACTCAGCGATAGATATGTTTCTAGACATAACCCACCTTGATTAAATCTGTAGAACCGCTAACGCCAGTTAATGTTCCTGCTGTTTCTACAACTAAATCACCTTTCCTTAGAATATTCATATCTTGAGCAACCTTATTTGCCAATGAAAATGTTTTAGAAGTACTTTCTTGATCGTCTATTAACAATGGAGTTACACCCCATGCTAACTGTAGTCTTCTGGCAACTGAGATTTCATTTGTGATAGCTAATATCGGAGTTGCTGGTCTGAATTTGCTGACATTGTGAGCAGTAGCACCTGTTTTTGTAAGTGGCAAAATTGCTGCTGCATTTAATTGTCTTGCAATACTACTAACAGCGGCACTAATTGCATTAGGAATAGTACTTGGGAGATTGCTTTCTATAGGTCGAAGAGGGTAATCACGCTCTATCCTTTTTGCAATTGTTGCCATCGTCATAACAGCTTCTACTGGATAGTCACCTACTGCTGTTTCGTTAGAAAGCATTACAGCATCAGTACCATCTAGGATTGCATTTGCAACATCACTAACTTCTGCTCTTGTAGGTCTTGGACTAGAGGCCATTGAATCAAGCATTTGTGTAGCTGTAATTATTGGAATTCCGAGACTATTAGCTTTTTTAATGAGATCTTTTTGAAGAAGGGGTACTTCTTCCGCAGGCATCTCAACACCTAGATCTCCTCTCGCAACCATTACACCATCACATAAAGGAAGTATTGAATCTATTTGATCTATTGCTTCAAATTTTTCAATTTTTGCTACTACTGGAGTGTTACATCCATGTTTCTTAATTAATTCTTTTATCTCTATCATATCTGCTGGATTTCTAACAAAGCTCAAAGCTATCCAATCAACTCCAAGCTTTAGACCAAAAGCTAAATCTTTTATATCTTTTTCGGTTAATGCTTTTACAGAGAGTTGAACATCAGGGAAGTTAACTCCCTTACTACTTGAAAGTACTCCTCCTACTGTGACAAAACAATTAAGAGTCTGTTCTTTCACATTTACTGATTCTACCTTCATTTCTACACGACCATCATCAAGCAAGATTCTGCTACCTGAAGTTACTTCATCAGCTAATTTTTCATAAGTTACACAAGCAACATATTTACTACATTCAACCTGCTTAGATGTTAATGCAAATTTATCTCCAGTTGATAAAGTTATTGGCCCTTGTTTGAATTTTCCTAATCGAATTTTAGGTCCCTGTAAATCTTGGAGAATACCAATATTAAATCCTAATTCTTTTGATACTTTCCTTATTGTGTCTATTCGATTTGCGTGTTCTTGATGATCACCATGAGAAAAATTGAGCCTAAAGGTTGTTGCACCAGCTTTTACAAGTTCTTTGATACGGTTAGAACTCTCTGTCGCCGGTCCAATAGTGGCGACAATTTTTGTCCTTCTTGTTAGATCAATCTCAGGCATTAAATGGACCGGTGACCTTCGGAAAATACCATCCGGTTGTCATCAGCAATACTTTAGTCATTCCTTTAGGACTAATCATGAACTTAAATGAATATCAAATCAAAGCTCGTAAAACTGCCTTATATCCAAATGTTGGAGAGAACCCTATTTACCCTACGTTAGGGCTTACAGGAGAGGCTGGAGAGGTCGCTGACAAGGTAAAAAAGGTTATAAGAGACCATGGTGGAGTTTTCGATCAAACTACAAAAGAAGCAATTATGCTTGAACTAGGGGATGTGCTATGGTACGTATCTCAGTTAAGCAGTGAACTTGGATTTGATTTGGAGCATGTTGCTCTATCCAACTTAGAGAAACTTACTAATAGATCAATAAAAGGGCGAATATCTGGAGAAGGAGATGATCGATAGAATAAATTAAATGTAACTTATTTATGATTTATCAGAAAAAACTTTAATAATCAAAACCATCTTAATAAATTTATAAATTAATAATACTAAGTTCAAATTTCTAGAAGCCTACTGATGTGCTGAATACAGAAAATGCTGCTCTACCAAGTAGTTGTTCCATTAAATTGAGAACGATAAATGCGAGAATTGGAGAAATATCCAAACCTCCAATGGCAGGAATAATTCCCCGAAATGTATTTAAATAAGGATCTGTAATTGAGCTAATACTGCTAAAAATTGGATTGCTCCAGTCTATATTTGGGAACCAACTAAGTAACACTCTTATAATTAAAATAAGTGAATAAATTTCTATGGTCTTTGTAAGAACCTGTAGAAATGTAGCCAGGATTTCCATGGGGAAGATCAATTAGGATAAGAATTCTATGCTGCCTTAGGAGGCTCAATAGAACTTACATCAGGTATATCAGGCAATACTGAAAAAGTCCTATGAAATTTATCTGAAAGCGTTATCCAATAAGAACGACCCTCACTTTGACGCTTTCTTTCAATAAAGTTTTGAGAAATTAATTCTTTTATATGGTCATAAGCCCCCGAGCCACGCAGATCTACTAAATCAGACTGGAGAATTCTTTTTTTTAATGCAATAGTTGCAAGTGTTCTCAATGTTCCTAAGGAAAGATCTACTGGCAGGAGGTTTTGAACAAGTCCTCCCAAGCCCTTACGAAGTTGAAGACTATACAAGCCATTTTGTTCTTGAATATCAAGTGCCGTATCCCTTTGGGCATAACCAGCAATAAGTGCCATCAGGGCTTCTTCTACAGATGTTGGTGTTTCTTGGACAAGTTCAGCCATCTCTTTTAGAGAAACAGGTTTTCCCTTGAGATAGAGAATTGCTTCTAGTTTTGCTGGAAGCGATAGGTTTATTGAATGGTCTTGGCTGTTAATTGGGAAATTAATGGCCATAGGAGGCCGAATAGGTGAATAAATCAAAGTACCGTGACTATCGAGTCTGTGCACCTAGAAAAAGTTTGTATGCAGGATTGTTGCTTTCATTCCAGCTTTTGTAACCAAGGTCTTTTAAAAATTTATTCCAATCTTTTTTCTCCTTCTCAGGAACTAGTACGCCTACAACTATTCGGCCTATATCAGCCCCATGATTTCGGTAGTGAAAAATACTTATGCTCCATTCTGGTCTTAGGGTATTAACGAATTTCATTAATGCTCCAGGTCTTTCAGGAAATTCAAAACGGTATAGAAGTTCTTCACAAGTACTTGTTGAAATATTTTTTGATGATGTAGGTAAACGTCCTCCAACCATGTGCCGCAGATGCATTTTTGACAATTCATCTCTACTTAAATCCAAAATATTTATTCCTGATTTCTTAAATTCGTTAATAAGGCAAAGGCGGTCTTCAAAGCCTTTAACTTCAACACCCATAAAAATTTGAGCTGTGATATTTCCTGACATTCGATAACTAAACTCTGTTAAATTTCTATTACCTAAAATTTTGCATAAATCTTTTAAACTTCCTGCTTTTTCAGGTATTTCTACAGCAAACATAGATTCCCTTTCTTCTCCAAGCTCAGCTCTTTCAGCAACAAATCGAAGTCTGTCGAAATTCATATTTGCACCGCAAGCTACTGCTACAAGGTTTTGACCATTTAAATTCCTGTTAGCGATATCTGCTTTCAATCCTGCTATAGCAAGGGCACCGGCAGGTTCAAGAATTGAACGGGTATCCTCAAAAACATCTTTGATCGCCGCACATATTTCATCTGTATTTACTGTCACCATTGAATCAACATATTTCTTTGCAAGTGAAAAGGTATGTTCACCTACTTCTCTAACTGCAACTCCATCAGCAAATAAGCCTATTTCATCTAATTGAATCCTTTCTCCTGCTTTCAGCGATTTTGTCATTGCAGCTGCATCTTGAGGTTCTACTCCAATTACCTCTATTTGAGGCCAGAGACTTTTCACATAAGCTGCAATTCCTCCTATGAGCCCCCCTCCGCCTACAGCCACATAAATGGCATTAGGTAGATTGGTGGTCTGACGAAGGATTTCTAAAGCAATTGTTCCTTGCCCTGCAATTACTTCAGGGTCGTCAAATGGGTGGATGAAAGTAAGTCCTTTTTCTTTACTTATTTTTAATGCCTTTTGGTAGGACTCGTCATATGTTTCACCATGCAGAACAACTTCTGCTTTATGTCTATGAACAGCTTTGATTTTTGTTGCAGGGGTTGTGACGGGCATAACTATTACGGCTTTACATTTAAGAAATGAAGCACTTAAGGCAACGCCTTGTGCATGGTTACCTGCACTTGAAGCAATTACTCCCCTTTGAAGTTCATCTTTGCTCAATTGAGCCATTCGGTTGTAAGCACCTCTTACCTTGAATGAAAAAACTGGTTGAAGGTCCTCACGCTTTAACCAGATCTGATTTTCAAGTCGATTAGATAGATTTTTCGCTAATTCAAGAGGGGTTTCAACTGCTACGTCATAAACGCGAGCCCTAAGAATTTTTTGGAGATAGTCTTCCATTTTTCCATTTTGGCAATCTTGTCCGCTTTTGTTTTCTAAATTGCATTAGTTATTAGGTAATAATGTCACCAAACTACGTCCAGAACCTCTTAGATTGATTAAGTTGATAATGGAAGGGAATGCGTCTAAGCGAGTTAACCCATCCGAATCAGCTTCATGGCTTGTCCACGGAAGACTTGGAGGATGTGGCATGTCAGATAAGAGAGCGTCATCTTCAAGTGGTTTCTACTAGTGGTGGCCATTTGGGGCCAGGACTAGGAGTGGTTGAGCTGACCATTGCTTTGTACCAAACACTTGATTTGGATGTGGACAAAGTTGTTTGGGATGTTGGCCACCAGGCCTACCCACATAAACTTTTAACTGGACGCTATGAAAATTTCCACACACTTAGACAACAAAAAGGGGTAGCGGGATATCTCAAGCGCGCAGAAAGTTCTTTTGATCATTTTGGAGCTGGTCATGCAAGTACATCTATATCAGCTGCCCTTGGTATGGCAGTCGCTAGGGATCAAAAGGGAGAAAATTTTAAGTGTGTTGCTGTAATAGGCGATGGAGCCCTTACTGGCGGAATGGCATTAGAGGCAATTAATCACGCAGGTCATTTACCCAGTACTCCTCTTTTAGTAGTACTTAATGACAATGATATGTCTATTTCTCCTCCAGTTGGAGCACTTTCTAGTTATTTAAATCGTATGAGACTCAGTCCACCTATTCAGTTTATTTCGGAAAGTGTTCAGGAAAGTGTTAAAAACCTCCCCTTTATGGGAGGTGAACTTCCTCAAGAATTTAAATCTCTATCAGGCAGTATGAGGAGACTTGCAGTCCCAAAAGTTGGAGCTGTTTTTGAAGAATTAGGTTTTACATATATGGGTCCTATTGATGGTCATGATATTCCCGAGATGGTTAGAACTTTTCAATCAGCTCATAAGGTTGGAGGCCCTGTACTTGTTCATGTAGTTACTAAAAAAGGAAAAGGATATCCATACGCAGAGGCTGATCAAGTTGGCTATCATGCTCAATCTTCATTTGACTTAACAACAGGAAAATCTATTCCTTCTAAAACACCAAAACCTCCCAGTTATAGCAAAGTTTTTGGACAAACATTGGTGAAAATATGTGAACAAGATAGTACTGTTGTTGGAATTACAGCAGCAATGGCAACCGGTACTGGTTTAGATATTTTGCAAAAGGCAGTTCCTAAACAATATGTAGATGTAGGGATAGCTGAACAACATGCAGTCACACTTGCGGCAGGTATGAGTTGTGAGGGCTTAAAGCCTGTAGTAGCTATATATAGTACTTTTCTTCAAAGGGCTTATGATCAGTTAATTCATGATGTTGGTATTCAAAACCTACCTGTAACCTTTGTATTAGATAGAGCTGGCATAGTTGGAGCTGATGGACCTACACATCAAGGTCAATATGACATTAGTTATCTTCGTTCAGTACCAAACTTCACTGTAATGGCTCCTAAGGATGAGGCAGAATTGCAAAGAATGTTGGTGACATGTTTGCAACATAATGGTCCAGCAGCCTTACGAATACCAAGAGGATCAGGAGAAGGTGTCCCTTTAATGGAAGAAGGTTGGGAACCTCTAAAAATAGGACGTGGTGAGTTACTTATCGAAGGAAATGATTTACTGATAGTTGCATATGGAGCAATGGTACCTCCAGCAATTAAAACTGCACAAATCCTTGAGAGTTTGGGTATCAAAGCTTCAGTTGTAAATGCACGTTTTCTTAGACCTCTGGATCAAGGTTTAATACATCCATTAGCAAGACGAATAGGTAAAATTGTTACTATTGAAGAAGGCGCACTCCCAGGTGGATTCGGAGCTGCAGTACTCGAATCTCTTTCAGATCAGGATTTATTAATATCAACATTAAGGATTGGAATTCCTGACAAATTAGTAGATCATGCGACTCCTCAACAGAGTAAGGAAGCCTTAGGTCTTACACCTGAGCAGATGTCGAAACGAATTTTAAAAAGATTTGGCTGGGAAGAAAAAAATACATTAATCTCTAGTAAAACATCAAACCAACCAGTATAAGGTTTATTAATATTGTCTATTTTAATAGCTGGAGCTGGTCCAGCAGGGTCACGTCTAGCTGAAATACTTGCAAATAGGGGTTGCAAAGTAACTCTTGTTGATAGACTTAAGAATGCCTATCAAAATTCATTTTCTAGTGCAGTTGTTCCGATAAGTTCCATTGATAATTTTTCAATTCCAATTAAATCTATATCGGCTTATTGGAAAAGCTGGCAAATCTTTGCTCCAGATGGTTCAAGTCATAAATGGTCTAGTAAGAATGAATTAGGAGTAGTACTTGACTTTGGAGAATTACGTCAACAGTTGTGGACAAAAGCAATAAATGCTGGTGTAGAAATGTTGTCTGGTTGGAAAGTAAATTCTGTACACTCTTTATCCAGCCACGCACAGGTTGAACTTCAAGATCCAAACGGAAATAAACATTTGAGAAAAGTTTTATTTGTTGTTGATGCAACAGGTCAAAAAAGATCCTTAATAAAACATTCACAAGCCTCGTCAAATTTTGGCAATGATGAGCTTTTGAAGGGAACAGGAATTGAGTGGATCCTTCAAGATGAAAAGAGTTCTAATAAATGGAAAAATAGCATTTCTTTTTTCTTAGGCTCATGCTGGATAAATCATGGGTACGGATGGATTTTTCCAATGGCAAAAAATAAATTGAAAGTAGGTTTCTGTAGCATTATTCCTCCAAATTCGACTTTATGTTCTAATTCCTCAAATATTAATGCTCTTAAAAAGCTTCTTTCAAAATTTTCCCTGAACACTCTTCCAGTGATTGAAAGACATGGAGGTGAAATTAAAAGCACTATTAAACGAAGAGAATCTCATTCAGATGGAAGGTTAGTAGGGATTGGAGATGCTGTTAGTACAGCAAATTTGTTAGGTGGAGAAGGTATTCGTCATGCATTATTAAGTGCAGAAATTCTTGCTCCTTTGTTAGAAGAGGCTTGTAATTCATTGAATATTTCTAAGAATGGAGAGTTTTTTGTGCTTCAGAAATATCAAAAATCTTTATCTAGGTGTTTGGGATGGCGTTGGACTGTATCTAACAGGATAGCTAAAAAAACTTGGTGGGGTTTGTCAGGCAAAATAGGGGATGAGCGTTTATTCAAGCTTTTAAATGGCCTTGCATTAAAAGCTAGCGCTGAGGATATCAGCGCATTGCTTTTTGAATATGAATTTGAACGTTATGGGCTTAGGCTTTTGCCCTACCTAATTGGTTTGAGATAAACCAAGTGTTCAATTTGGATTTTAAAGGACTCCAGTTGATGCGAGGCCCAAAATTGCTCCTATTCCTAAGATATGGCCTAAAGCATTAGCTCCAACAACTGAAGCATGGCTTAATCCACCAAAAAAGCTTGAATTTGGTAGTTGGAAGCCTTCATTTGGCCTAGAAATATTAGCTCTAGCAATTGCATAGGCAAAAACATTGCATGCAATCATTACAGCAGCACATTTTGGCGACCACTGGAATGTAGCTGGGTCTGCAGCAGCTAATAAGGTCGAGATCATGGACACCGGAAGCGACATATCTATTTTCCGATATGAAAGGTCATTCAGCAAAAAGATGTATTGCCTCTTAAGAGTTTTTTACCACTTTGTTTTGATCTAATCGTATAAAGCCAATAGCTATAAGGGCATCACTGAGGGTCAAAAAAGCTTCAGCAGCTCCATGCAATGGGTCTATATCCGTAAGTGAGCTTTCAAAAAACACACTTGCGATGATCGCAAAGACAATTGTCATTAGGACAAAGAGCAATGTCAGGCGAAAGCCTAATAGAGAAATTTTTGGAATATAACTGCTTTTTTGGGCCCAATAGAGAAAAAACAAATATGGAATTAGGGATAAGACAAAAAAAGGACTGGGATCTATTTCTCCTAGCCAATGCAAGACCTGATTAGCAAAATTCATGATGCTGGCTCCTCTGGCTTTACCCTTAAAAGGTTCCAGGCGGCGAGTGCTAAACAACTATTGCCTAATGTTGTCAAGGCTGCTTGGAGAACAACAAGCCCTTTTAAAGGATCACTGTTGTCAAAAATATGCCAGGTTATGGCTGCCATAGCGCTGGCTAAATTAGGTAGCATTGCATAAGAAAGCCATATTAAAGCTTTATTTTTGCTGGTTCTAGACCAACGAGCCACAAAAATGATGGCTAATGTCCATTCAAATAATGTGGCTATGTGAATAAACCAGGTTCCAACTGAAAGAGCATGCATTGTCTTTGAATCGATAATTAAAGCTTAAAGAAGAACTATGGGAAACAGGAATTAGTTTTTAGGTATTCATCATCGAGAAATAATTTGTTTAGATTTTGTTATTGCCTTATCTAAACGTTTTCCAGTATGAGTATCAAATTGAAATTCATCTTTTGTATCCCAATTAACTGTAACTTTTTCGTTAACTTTTAAATCTGATTTGCAAATCATTTTGATACTCCCTAAAGAAGATTCTAGAAATAGTAATTGATTCATACCTAACCATTCTTTATAAATCACCTTGCATTGGTATCCCTCTCGACTAAGATAAATGTTTTCTGGTCTAACTGCTGTAATAAGGCCATCCTTAAACTTAAGAAAATTAATTTGTGGTCTACCAATGAACTTTGCAGTGAAGATAGACCTTGGATTTTTATATAGTTCTTCTGGTGTTCCTATTTGTTCTAGAAATCCATTATTTAATAAAGCTATTCGATCAGCCATTGCCATAGCTTCTTGTTGATCATGTGTTACATACAGAACTGGTTGCTGGCCATTAAGTATTAATCGTCGCAATTCGGGTCTTAGTTCTTCTCGAAGTTGAGCGTCTAAGTTACTCATAGGTTCATCAAGCAAATAGACAAGAGGATCTCTTAATAAAGCTCTAGCTAATGCTACTCTTTGACGCTGACCTCCAGAAAGTTCTGCTGGTAATCTGGTAGATAAATGATCTAATTGTAGGACCGATAATATTGAAGAAACTCTTTTTCTTTGCTCTACCTTACTTACACCTCTAACCTTAAGACCTAATGATAAGTTGGAGGCTACAGATAAGTGAGGGTAAAGCGCATAGTTTTGAAATACCATGCCAACTCTTCTAGCTACAGGGGAAACATTAGTTACATCAATATTATTTATATATATTTCCCCTTCATCTGGTTTGTCCAGACCTGCTATCACTCTAAGTGTACTGCTTTTCCCACAACCACTTGGACCTAGAATTGCTAAACATTCACCATCATCTACTTCAAAATTTAATTCTTTAATAATCCAATTCCTATTAATACTTCGGCTAATTCCTTTTAGGATTAATGTCATCCCTTTATAGCCCCCTGAGTCAGACCTGATATTATCTGCTTTTGGAATAATAATACAATTATCATCAAAGGTACAGCTCCTAGAACAGTAGCTGCTGCATAAGCACCGTAAGGAACAGAGAAGACTGAAGAACCTGCAATTCTTGCTATTGCTACAGGTAGAGTAATCATTTCGGATTTACTTATCCATGTAAGAGCTATTGGATATTCATTCCAAGAGAATAAAAATATTATGATTGCTGTACTTGCTGTCGCAGGTGCTATTAAAGGAAACAAAATCCATTTCATTCTTTGTACAAGTCCTAACCCTTCTATTCTTGCAGCTTCTTCAATATCATTCGGCAGATCTTGGAAAGCAGAAGATAATAACAAAATTGCAAGTGGTAATGAAAGAGCTGAATATGGAATACTCAATGCTAATAGGTTATTACCAATATTTAACTTTCTTGCCATTTCTAAAAGTGAGAGAAAAAGTAATACATAAGGGAATAGAGATGTTAAGAATAAAAATATCTTTGTGATCTTTCTTTGATGATTATTGGATTTTGAAATTGCATAGGAAGCTGGTATAGCTAAAAATAGTGTGAGGATAGTTGATGTAGATCCTACTATTGCACTATTCAAAAGATATCGCCAAAATGGTGGATTAGATTCAATGACTTTTATATAATTTTGTAGAGTCCATTTATGCTCGATAAATGAAAATGGTTTAAGGATTGAAGTTGTCGTACTAAACGATGTATAAACTTGCCAAAGGAATGGTGATAAAGACCATAATAGCAAAATTATTATAAGTATTGTATTTCTTTTCATTAGATTTCTGAGGATAGAAATCGTTTAGACTGTGAGATTAAAAGCCATCCTAATATGCAGAAACCAATTAATATTATAAAAGTAAGAAATATAATTGTAGCACTATATCCAAAATCAAGGAATCTCATTGAATTTATATATGCATATAGGCCTAAACTTTCAGTACTGTTTGCAGGGCCGCCTCCAGTCATTACTTGTATAAGATCGAATACTCCAAATGCTTGTGCTATTCTAAACAAAATACTAATAATTAAATATGGTTGTAATAAAGGAAATGTTATTTTAAAAAATGATTGTATTTCAGTACCTCCTTCAAGTTTAAATGCTTCATAAAGATCACTTGGAATAGTTTGTAATCCTGCCAATAAGATTATCATGATAAATGGTGTAGTTTTCCATACATCAGCAATAACTGTTGCTATCCATGCTAAATGAGGATTAGACAAAATATTAATTGTTCCAATTCCTAGTAATGTGAAAATTTGTTCAATAGGACCATATGGTGTATTAAATATCCATCTCCACCCGAGAGCCATAATTGTTGTTGGAAGCGCCCAAGGAAGAAGACTGATAGCTCTAATAATTCCTCTACCCTGGAACTTCTGATTTAATAGAAGTGCAATTACTATTGCAAGAAGAATTTCTATAGTTACTGAAGTAAAAGTAAATCTAAGTGTTTGAAATAGATCTTGCCAAAAGCGGTCATCACTTAAAATTCTTAGCCAATTCGAACCATTATTTGGGACAGGAATTAGACCTGTCATAACTGATGATGCATGTATACTTAGCCAATAATATCTTACAATAGGTATAACAAAGACTATAAAAATTAATATTAAGGCTGGTAATAGCAGTAAAATATTCATCTCTTAATACTTGCAGATGAGATGATTTTTTGTGATTTTTCATGTGCCAATGCCATACCCTTCTCTGGTGTTATCTGATTCGTTAATATTGTACTCAATTGGGTTTGAAGTACATTACTTATTTGTGCATATAACGGTGTCTGTGGTCTGGGTTTTGAAATAGACAAAGCTTTTTCTAATACAGTAATTAAAGGTGCTGTTCTTTTAAGCTCTTTGTCTTTAAAAACAATTTTCTTTGTTGGAGTATAACCATTAATTAGAAAAAGTTTCTTTTGTGATTCTACAGAAGTTAAAAATTCAATAGCTTTGTATGCTGCATCTTTATTGCTTGAACTTTTTAAGATTGAAAACCCCCAACTACCCAGAGTAGCGGTCGGTGAAATTCCATTTTTGGAGACCATAGTAGTAACACCTACCTTTCCCTTCACTAAACTTGTTTCTTTTTGAAGTTCTGCCCATGCATATGGCCAGTTTCTCATCAAAGCTGCTTGACCAGTTTCAAATGCTTGAAGAGATTCAGTTTCAGAGAAGTTAGTAACTGAACTTGGACTTGCCCCGCTAGTAATTAATTCCTTTAACCATTTTGCTGCATTATTAGATTCTTTGCTTTTAAGGTTTATTTGTTTACTTTCTTTACTTAGCCATTCTCCTCCAAAGGCATTTAATACTTCAAGAAACACACAACTTAATCCTTCATATTGGCGCCCTTGCCATACATAACCATAGGTAATTAATCCTTTACGTTTTAAATTCAGTGATACTTCTATAAGTTCTTCTGGTGTCTTAGGTGGTTTTTCTAATAAATCAGTTCTCCAATAAAGAAGACCCATATCGGCTACAAGGGGCCATCTGTATATTTGATTGTTATATGTATTGCCTAATCGAGCACCATTAGCAAGAGAATGCCAATTTTCGGTGTTAATCCATTTATCCATAGGTTCTAACCATCCAGCAGCTGCATATTTAGGAAGCCAAGTTACATCTATTAAAATCACATCAAATGGACTTTTGCCCAATAAAAGACTACTAATGGCAAGATCAGATACTGCTTCTGTTTCAAGAGGTCCTTTTGTAACTCTAAGCTTTATAAGTCCTTTTTCTTTTTTATTAAAATCATCTACCAAAGGTTTAGTTGATTCAGCGAATGGAGCTGGCATTAATATATTTATTCTTTTTGTCTTGAAGGAAGCTGAACGTGATTTTATACTTGTGAAAAAACTAATTAAAATAAGTATAAAAAATAATTTTAAGGCTTTATTGCTCATTTATATTAATTTAAAAAGGTTTCTCTACTGAATTGATTTGATCATTTGCCCAATGGTTTACCGTATAAGATTCTACTGCTGATGTCATTGTCTTCATTCTTACATTTTGTTCTTCTTGATCCATAGAAATGGCTTCTTCTATAGCTTCATCCATTCGCCTATGTGAATATGGATTAGTCAAGATTGCTCCATTCAGTAGTACTGAAGCTCCTGTAAATTCAGATAGTACAAGAACTCCTCCTCTGTTTTTTCTAGCGGCTGCATATTCTTTTGCAACAAGATTTAGGCCATCTCTTAGAGGAGTTATCCAACATATATCTGCTTCTGAAAACCAAGCTACCATTTCCTCGTATGGAATTCTCTTTGTTGAAAATCTTATAGGGACCCAATCTATAAGGCTAAAACGTCCGTTTATTCTTCCCGCCATTTCTTCTATTGATCTTTGAGTATCTTCATAAATTTTCATCCCACTCGCTGCTGCTACACAAGAAAGCATTAAAACAACTTTTCCATGTAAATCATTTCTTTTTTCAAGTAATCTCTCAAAGGCTAAAAGAAGCTCTTCGTTTCCTTTTGTATAATCAACTCTACTTGCTGAAAGTATTAACTTTCTACCTTTTTTAGTTCCTTTATTAATTTCTTCAGAATATTTCTTTACAGATTCAGTTTCAAGTAAACTTTGTATTAAATCAGGAGATGTTCCTACAGGAGAAGAGAGAAGTCGTATTTTTCTACCCGCATGAGACAACCATGGCGTCTCTCCAGGCTCTGTAAGTGCACTCCCAACAGCTATAAACTTCTTATCAACATTCAATTTAGGCCCTCTTTTTGCACCTACAAGGCAATTTGCTGCTCTTGCAAAATTTTCTGTATATCTAGGTATATGAAAACCAACAAGATCACAACAAAGAAGACTTTCTACTATTTGACGTCTCCAGGGAAGTATGGCAAAAACATCATTTCCAGGAAATGGTGTGTGATGGAAAAATGCAATTTTCAAATCCGGTCTTTTTGCTCTTATATATGATGGTGCAAGCCAAAGATTGTAATCATGTACCCAAACAATTGCTTCTTTTGAGGCTTCTAGGCATGCAGCTTCTGCAAACCGGCGATTTACTTCTTGGAAAATTTGCCAATCAGCATTATTGACATCAAAAAATGTAGGGAAAGTATGAAGAATAGGCCAAAAAGATTCTTTAGATGTTACATGGTAAAAACTAGAAACTTCTTTTTCTGTTAATGGAATTCTCCTCAAAACAAAGGGAGTTGGTTCACTCATCCTTATTCTGTCATCTTCCTCATTTTCAATTGAACAAACTTGACGCCAAGCAATCCATGTCCCTTCAGGTCGAGAGTAGAATAGATTTCTTAGGGTAGGAATTATTCCATTAGGACTTTTATGATCTCTCCAAACTTTCTGTCCCTTTTCATTTAATGACTCTTCATAAGGTGTTCTATGATATAAGATGATAAAGTTACTTTTTCCTTCGTTTTGGTTCAAAACATACTCCAAGAAACAATTTATTAGTAAATGAAATTTTCCTAGCGAATTAACAATTTAGATTGCTTCTTGCATTTTTTAATTAGCATTGGTAATTTTTCAATAATTTCATAATAACAAATATTTTCAATGTATCGAAAATAATTAATAATTTTAAACTTAATTATTAATTATTTAATTAATAACGTAGTTATAAGAAGCATTTTTATTCTTAATTATCGGTTAATCTAAATTTTGTTCAAATTAATATTAAGTGATTTGGCATAGTTGCCAAGTCCTTTTTTTTGAATAGTTTTTAGTGCTCTTGTACTTACTCTTATTTTAATCCATTTTTTACCTTCTTCCCACCATAGGCGTCTTTGCTGAAGGTTCGCTTGTTGTAATTTTTTCGTACGGATATGTGAATGACTTACAGCCATTCCATTGTTAGCGCGTGTTCCAGTGAGCTGGCATACTCTAGACATTTACTGTTCCTAGGACTGATTGTGTGTTACACCAAATATTGATAGTAGCAAATATTGGCGACATTATAAAATCTTTTCCATTAATTGACTCATAAGATCAGCTGTTTTAGTCTGGAAACCTGCTATTTCATTTGGCTCTAAACCTCCTATTCCAAGTCTAGCCATATCATAAAGATGTTTAGCAAGTTCTTTTGCTAGTGCTGTGCTAGGAGATTCTTCTCCTGTTCCAACCAACAATGCTCCAGATTTGAGTTTTATTATTCCTTTTACTAGAGGGTGACGAAGATTCACAACAAGGACATGATAATCAGGTAATCCTGGTAATTTTTGGTCCATCAATGCGCCTATATCGTTAATCCTTCGCATTTGTTCTGGTAAAAGAATCATAGCAGGAGGGGCATCATCACCTTTTAACGTTTGTATTTGTATTGTTATCTTTTCATTATTCAAGGATTCTATTAATAATTTACGCAAAATATCAGATTTTGTATCTCCATCTTTGTCTGTAATGTCTACTTGCTCATCTTTTAAAGAGTCATCTAATTCTGCATCTACACGCTGAAAGGTAATTTCTTCATGACGATTTTCTAACCATGGAATAAATTGAGTGTCAACAACAGTTTCTGCTTTTAGTATTTCAGCTCCTTGAGATTTCCATAAATTTAATGCTGTCGCTTGGGAGAGTTCATCTGTACAATATAGTATCCTCTTTTTGGAGTCCAACTTTAGTCTATTAAGATAAGAATTAATTGAAGTAAAGTTATTCTCTTTGTATGAAATTATAGTTGGATCTGTGTTGGTTTCCTTTGAGTTAGTTGCTGTAGTAGAGAAAACAATAATTTCTTCTACTTGATCTGCAAATTTATCATCTTCCATAGCTCCTATTTTTACAAATGGGGCTAATGAATCCCAAATTTCAGAGTAGAAATTTGGGTTATTTTTAAAAACTTCTTTTAATTTGTCTGCAACTTTTTTTGCCACAAAATTACCTATAGATCTAACTTTACGGTCAGTTTGAAGTGCACTTCTACTTACATTAAGTGGAATATCAGGAGAATCTATTACTCCTCTTAAGGGTAATAGATATCTTGGTACGACTTCCTTAATAGAATCACTAACAAACACTTGATTACAATATAGCTTGATCTCTCCTTTTTCCCAATCAGCTCTACCAGTAATTTTAGGGAAATATAATATACCTTGTAGCGAATAGGGATAATCTGTATTTAAATGAACCCACAGTAGTGGTTCACCTTGAAAAGGGTAAAGATACTTGTATAAGTCTATATAGTCTTGATCTTTAAGTTCTTTAGGATTCTTTCTCCATGCAGGATTTCTTTTATTAACAGTCTCTCCTTCTAGTAGAACCTCTATAGGCATAAAATCACAATATTTTGTTATAAGATTTTTAATTCTAGTTGGTTCTATATATTCAAGTTCTTCTTCCATTAAATATAGTATTACATCTGTACCTATCTCTTCTCTTTCAGTTTCTTGTATAGTGAATTTGGGAGAACCATCACATGTCCACTTAACTGCATTACTTTTATTAATTGCAGACTTTGTTATTAATTCTACATTTTTTGCAACCATAAATGAAGAGTAAAAACCTAATCCAAAGTGTCCTATTATTCCATCATTATCTTGTTTGTATTTTTCTAGAAACTCTTCTGCACTAGAAAAGGCTACTTGATTTATATATTTTTTTACCTCATTCGCAGACATTCCTATACCATTATCTGAAATTGTTAATGTATTTAGTTCTCGGTCAATTTTAATTTGAATTTTGCCTTCTTCTCCCTCAATACAGTCACCTGCGATAGAAGCCATACGTCTTTTATTAATTGCATCTACTCCATTACTAACAAGTTCTCTAAGAAAAATTTCGTGGTCTGAGTAGACTGCTTTTTTAATAATTGGAAAAATATTTTCAGTGTGGATTTGAATTTGACCTTCTTCTAAAAGCGACATAAGAGAATAGTGTTTCGTTAATTATACAAAGAGATACGGCTCTCTGATGATTCTATTTGGAGTAGTCACCGTACATAACAAATAACTATAGTAGAAAATAGAATTTAGGTTTTTACATATTAATTAAATTCTATTGAAATATACTAACCTTCTAAGATACCCATTCAAGCTCTTTTATCCCTTTTTCATTAGCTTTATAAATAGCTTCATCTTTGTTTTTAAGTGGGTCTAACTCAACAATGGCAGTATAACCTTTCTTGTGCCAAAAACTTTGCCTATCTAATGCTTTTTCTAAACTATTATTTAAGCCATACGCAATTATAATCTTCTTTTCACTTTTATTAGGCATAAAATCATTGATTAACTCTCTAATCTTGTCTATTGCAAATACAAATCCTAGTCCTGCAGCTTGATTTTCTTTGGCTCCACAACGTTTAACTAGTTCATCATATCTGCCTCCTCTTGCTATTACTAATGGTGCTGAAGAACCTGTACATATTAATTGAAATACAATACCAGTATATAATTCAAAATGTGGTAAATATGTTGGATCTAGCTGCAATTCTATTCCATGTCGTTTTGCTATTGGTTCAATCATGGAAAATAGTCTGATAAGATTATCAGTTATATTATTTTTACCCAGTTCTTTTTGTAATGTATTTAATACATTTGTAGGGTAACCTCTACAAGTTTGTAAAAGCAACAAGGTTTCCTTTGATTGTTTGTCTATTTTTATGTTTTCCAGTGATAATCTGTCATAAGTTAATAGATAGTTACGAATAGATTCTCTATTTTCATTTCCTATAATTGATAAAATTAAATCAATTAATGATGTATGTCCTATTAGTAAGGTAGGCTTATAAATACTATCAATATTCAGTTTATCCATAGATTCCAACAGTAAAGATAGGAGTTCCATTTCAGCTGTTATATCTTTTACACCAAATAACTCCACACCAGAAACAAGGTTCTCTTCTATGCAATGAACTCCCTCTACAGATTCTCTATTTTCAAAAACTGTACCTGAAGCCCATAATCGAAGTGGCCTTGGCCGCTGAGCAAATCTTGTACAGGCCGCCCTTGCAATTGAGGCTGTCATCTCTGGTCTTAAACCCAATGGTTCATCTGCTACTAACTTAACTACATCTTCAATTTCTATTGCTCCTCCTGCTGTTAATGTTGTCAACCTTTCTACTCTGGGAGGTGAAATTTCTTCGTATCCCCATTTCCGATAAACTTCTGCAAGTTTTGATGTGAGCAGGTGGTTTGTCTCCACTTGCTTTGGATTTAAATCCTTTGAACCTGAAGCAGGTTGGAGAGCCATTAGTTATCTAGTTTTCTAATTTGGGTGAGGTAATTTTAATTTGTCGGAGCATATAAATGCCTGTTCAATGGTTTAACTTTAGTTAATTCGTTCTTTAGTTCTTTTTGAATCAATGTATTTGTTGCTAGCACTCTACCGTTATTTAGGTTGAACGATCCAACTGGATAGTCACTAACCAAACCACCAGCAAGTTCTACAAGGGCTACCCCAGCAGCAAGATCCCATTTGGCTAAACCATTTTCCCAATACCCATCTAAACGACCAGAAGCAACAAATGCTAGATCGACAGCTGCTGCTCCTCCTCGTCTTACACCTCGTGTTCTATGTGTTAACCAGCAGAACTCTGCATAGTTATTATCTATTTTTATAAATCTGTCATAGGAAAAGCCTGTAACTAACAACGAATCTATTAGTAGTTTGCTAGAAGAAACATTAATTGGTTCTTCATTACAAAATACACCTAGAGTTGGGGCCCCCCAGTAAATTTGGTTAAGAAAGGGAATAGAAATTGCTCCCAGTATTGGAATATCATTCCATGTTAAACCAAGTGAAGTCGCAAATAATGGATAGCCATGAGCAAAATTAGTAGTTCCATCTAAAGGATCCAAACACCAACATAAATCCCCACTTTTAATATCTAAGCCACTTTCTTCAGCTAATATAGTTATATCTGGTGTTTTAGACTTTAAATAGCTAACAATTTGTTTTTCACACTCCAGATCAGCATCAGTAACTAGATCTCCAACTCTGCCTTTGTTCGATATACTTGTCAAATGACCATAGTATTTCATAAGAATTCGTGCCCCAATTGTTACAGCCGTTTGAGCAGTCTTGCTTAGCATTATTAATTCTGATTTGACTAAACCAGCTTGCCGTGTAGCATAGATACAATTCAAGTCTGTCATTATAATTTTAATTTACACAATCTATTTTATATTTATTTTGATTTTTTTTCAAGAATTTATAGTTTTATTTAATTAGTTTTAATATAGAATTTAGAGACAAATTATATATATTTTTTGTATTAGATATATTTTTTTTAAATGTTAATCTACAAATAAAATGCTACTTTCTAAAGACATTATTTGTAGTGTTAGATTGATTCAATTTAACAGAATCAAACTTTTAGACTAATTTTAAGCCTTTTTGGCTATAAAAGATAAGTCTGTAAATAAGTATATAAGCTCCTCTTGGATACAAGGATCTAAATTGCCTGCTAGATTCTAAAGGTCTAATTAAATTGGAGAGGTGGCCGAGCGGTCGAAGGCGCAGCACTGGAAATGCTGTATAGGGGCAACTCTATCGAGGGTTCGAATCCCTCCCTCTCCGTTTTTTTATTAAGCAAAACAAATCTATAATATATTCTTTATCAATAAGTAAAAGGTAATCGTTTTAACCGAATTTACCTGATATATAATCTTTAGTGATTTTCTGTTTTGGAGATCCGAAAATTGTTTCTGTTTCGTTGAATTCAGCTAAATATCCAACTTTACCTCCTTCTCCATCGTCAACATTTTCTGCATTGAAAAATGCTGTATAGTCACTGATTCTATATGCTTGTTGCATATTATGCGTTACTATAATAATAGTATAGTTATTTTTTAATTCATGTATTGTCTCTTCTATTTTTAATGTAGAAATTGGATCTAATGCTGAACATGGTTCATCCATAAGTATTATATCCGGACGTATAGCAATTGTTCTAGCAATACATAATCTTTGTTGCTGTCCTCCGGATAAGGAACATCCACTTTTATTTAACTTGTCCTTACATTCATCCCATACAGCAGCTTTTTTAAGAGATTTTTCAACTAATTTATCCATATTTCCTGAGTATCCATTTATCCTTGCCCCAAATGCAATATTTTCGTAGATACTTTTAGGAAAGGGATTGGGTTGCTGAAAAACCATACCAATTCGTCTCCTGACTTCAACAGGATCTATGTTGGGATCATATAGATCACTTCCTTCATAAAATATACGACCTTTAATTTTACAATCAGGAATTAGATCATTCATTCTATTAATTGCTCTTAAAACTGTAGATTTACCACATCCAGATGGTCCTATAAGTGCTGTCACCTTACCCTTTGGGAAATTAAGATATAAGTTTTTTATCGCTTCATTGCCTCCATAACTAATAGATACATTTTCAAAAGCTATAGCTATTTTCTCTTTTGATATAAGATTTTCAATTGGAGCGCTAGTGTTCATGGATTTTAAGAATTCTTATGTTAGATTATTTATTTTGAATAGTTAATTTGTTTAGATACCTCGCAAGTAAGTTTAGGAAAAGTAAAAGTATAATTAGTATAAACGATGCTGCCCAAGCTAATTCATTCTGAGCTTTATATGGCTCCAGAGCAAAATTATATATAAGTACTGACAATGAGGCTATGGGCTCAAGAAATGATTCAGAACCTTGTGGCCAATAGAATGAAAAAAGGGCTGTAAAAATTAGCGGGGCTGTTTCACCTGCAGCTCTTGCAACAGCTAAAAGTATCCCAGTGACTATAGGCCTAAAAGCTGTTGGTAAAGTAATACTAGTTATTGTAGTGAATTTAGATGCTCCTACACAAAGGGCTCCTTTTCTCAGATTGTCTGAAACCAATTTGAGCCCTTCATCTGTTGTTTTAATTATTGTTGGTAACATTAATATTGATAATGCCATTCCTCCCGCTAAAGAACTAAATGAACTTCCAAAAATTATTTTTGTCGATACAATTGTGCCGTAAATGAATACTCCTGCAATTATTGAGGGAATTCCTGACAAAATATTTGTACCAAATCGGATAAATTTTGAAAAGGAACCTCCCTTGGCATATTCAGCTAAATAGATTCCTCCACCTACACCAATAGGTATTGCAATTATAGAAGCAATAGTGGTTACAATAATTGTTCCTAAAATTGCATTTCCTATCCCTCCAGCAGATAAAAGATCGTCTCCCGGTGGTTCAGGTAGTTGTGTGAATAAGGCAAAATTTAATTGTTCACCTCCTTTAATTAAAACGTAGAATAAAACTAGGACTAAAGGAAGTACAACGATAAATGTAAAGGTAATGGCAATAGTATTTAATAAAAATTCTATTATATTTCTTTTGATAGATTTCTTGTAGATAAGATCCTGGTTCATAAATACACTATAGTCTTTTTTTTAAAATAATTCAATCTCAATATTTTAGGCTCAGTCGTTTGACTATGTATTGTGCTGCTATATTCACAGATAGAGTAAGTATCATAAGAACAAAAGCCGCATACATAAGAGAAGAAACTTGACTTCCATCTGCCTCGCCAAATTGGTTTGCTAGCATTGCTGAAATTGTATTGCCAGGAGCAAATAAAGACCAGTTAAAGTTTAATGAATTGCCAATAATCATTGTCACAGCCATAGTTTCTCCCATTGCTCTTCCTAGTGCTAAAAGAATTCCCCCTGCAATTCCAGAAATTGCTGCAGGTAGAATGATATGTAATATCGCGGACCATCTTGTAGCTCCAATGCCATAGGCAGCCTCTCTTAATGGTAAAGGAACTTGATTTAAAGAATCCCTAGATATTGATGTAATTATTGGTAGTATCATAATAACCAATATGAGTGTAGCTGGCATAATACCTGGACCAATTGGTTTAGTACTGAAGAATGGGAACCACCCAAAGTAGTGATTTACAGCAATAAAAATAGGTCTTAAAAAAGGTTCCATAACAAATATTGCCCAAAGACCTAGAACAACTGATGGAATGGCAGCCAATAATTCAACCATTAGTCCTATTGTTTCTCTTATCTTCTTTGGCAAAATATCTTCTGTAATTACTATTGCTGTCCCTATACCAAGTGGTACTGCAACACATATAGATGTAAGAGAAGTAATTATAGTTCCATAGATTGCATTAAATGCTCCATATTGGTCAGAAACTGGATTCCATTCTGATGTGACTAGGTATTTCAAGCCATAACGACCTATAGATTCAAAAGCTCCTGAAAATACAAATAAAAAAATTCCAATTAATAGAACTGCTACCACAGAGGCCATTGTGATAGATAGATCCCTAAAAGCTCGATCTAAGAATCTTTCAGAATCAGTTCTTCTTCTGAGTTCATATTGGCCAGATTGATCATTAGACACTAATTAAATAGCCAATAGTTCTAAAACTAGTCATATAAAACCGCTTTTTCATTAATAGTCGATTAATAATGTGGTCATTTCTACACAAAAAGCTTCGTCCTTTTTATGAATGGCCGTTACGGTGGGGTTCAAGTAAAAACAAACATGGGGCGGATCATTGGAATTGATCTTGGAACGACCAACTCCGTAGCAGGAGTTCTAGAAGCTGGGCGCCCTGTCGTTATTGCCAACTCAGAAGGTTCAAGAACTACTCCAACTGTTGTTGGCTATACAAATGACAATGAGCTTTTAGTAGGGCAGCTAGCAAGAAGACAATTGGTTCTTAGCCCTAAGAACACCTTTTCAAATCTTAAGCGTTTTGTAGGTAGAAATTGGGATGAGTTAGAAGACAGTAGCCTTTCAGTTCCATATTCCCTTAGGGCTAATGAACAAGGCAACATCAGAATCACTTGTCCAATAACAGAACGGGAATATGCACCAGAAGAACTCGTTGCATGTGTTATCAGGAAATTAGTTGATGATGCCGAGACTTATCTTGGTGAAACAGTTGAAGCTGCAGTAATAACTGTGCCAGCGTATTTCAACGATTCTCAACGTCAAGCCACTAGAGATGCCGCCAGACTTGCAGGAATACGTGTCGAAAGAATTCTAAATGAACCCACAGCCGCTGCTCTTGCTTATGGATTTGATAAAAGTGCTGTTCGTCGCGTTTTAGTGTTTGATTTAGGAGGAGGCACATTTGATGTTTCTCTTTTAAGAGTAGCCAATGGTGTATTTGATGTGAAAGCTACCTGTGGGGATACTCAGCTCGGTGGAAATGATTTTGATCAACGAATAGTTGATTGGTTATCTGAATCTTTTTTAGAAAAGAATTCAATAGATCTACGAAGAGATAGACAAGCATTGCAACGTCTTACAGAAGCAGCTGAAAAAGCAAAACAAGAATTATCTGGCGTTCAAAACACACCTATATCTCTGCCTTTTATTGCAACAGGTTCTGATGGCCCACTTCATATCGAATCAACTTTGGATAGAAATACATTTGAGGGTCTTTGCACAGATTTATTAGATCGTCTACTAAACCCAGTTCAGTCTGTCCTAAATGATTCTGGTTGGGCATCTGAAGATGTTGATGATGTTGTCCTTGTTGGGGGCAGTACGCGCATGCCAATGGTTAGACAATTAGTTAACACACTTGTTCCTAATCCTCCCTGTCAATCTGTCAATCCTGATGAGGTTGTAGCAATAGGTGCTGCTATTCAGGCTGGAATTCTTACAGGAGAATTGCGGGATCTTTTGCTTAACGATGTAACCCCTCTCTCTTTAGGATTAGAAACAGTAGGGGGACTTATGAAAGTATTAATTCCAAGAAATACACCAATTCCAGTAAGACAATCAGATGTGTTTAGTACTTCAGAGGTAAATCAATCTTCAGTGGAAATTCATGTATGGCAAGGAGAACGTCAAATGGCTGTTGATAATAAATCCTTAGGCAGATTTCGGTTGTCTGGTATTCCACCAGCTCCAAGAGGTGTACCCCAAGTTCAAGTTTCGTTTGATATTGACGCTAATGGTTTATTAGAAGTAAGTGCTACTGATAGGACTACAGGTAGAAAACAATCAGTTAATATTCAGGGAGGGTCAAATCTTAATGAAGATGAAATTAAAAACTTATTAATAGAAGCTCAATCAAAATTAGCAGAAGATAAACGGCGTCGTGCCTCTATAGAAAAACGAAATACAGCATTAACGCTTGTAAGTCAGGCAGAAAGACGTTTGAGAGATGCTGCCCTTGAATTAGGGCCATACGGTGCTGAACGTCAACAAAGATCTGTTGAAATTGCTTTGAGGGATGTTGAAGAATTACTAGAAGGTGATGATTTACAAGAGTTGGAATTAGCTGTAGCAGGACTTCAGGAAGCTTTATTTGGTTTGAATCGCAGACTTTCAGCTGAAAAGAAATTTGATAATAATCCTCTTCAAGGTATCAAAAATACATTTGGGTCACTAAAAGATGAATTGTTTTCGGACGACTATTGGGATGATGACCCTTGGGATAACCCTAACCGTAGAAATGAAGGAAGAAGCAAGGTAAATCGAAGAGATCAAGACCCCTGGGATAATGACTTCTATAGATAATCCAGATTATTGGTCCTTATTGGGACTAACACCTGGAAGTAATCCAGAGCAATTAAAGAGAGCTTTTAGACGGGAGGCCAGGAAATGGCATCCAGACTTAAATGGAAATGATATTCAAGCGGAGGAGCGATTTAAATTAGTTAATGAAGCATATGCTGTACTTAGTGATCCGCTAAAAAGAAAAGCTTGGGAAGACTCATTAGAGGCTTTTGCAACTGTTCAAGATCCTTATATAGATAATTTTCCGGAATTTAATGAATATCTAGAGGTTGTACTAGGAATACAAAATAATACTCAAAGCACAGAAACAGAAATTTCACAAGTTGATTACCAACGAGATTGGCCAACCACAGCTTCCCCACCCCCACCACCTCCTGTACAAATCTACGAAGATCAAGAAACCCTAATTCAATTAACTCCAGAACAAGCATTAAACGGAACCCATGTAGAAATCGAACTTCTTGATGGACAATTAGTTGAAATCCAAACTCCACCATTTGCTGGAGATGGCTGGAGATTAAGACTTGCTGGAGTGGCTCGTGGGGGGCGTGATCACTTTTTGCAATTAAGTGTACAAACGGAGGAAGGCTTAAGAGTTGATGGACTTAGAGTTTTATATCGTTTAGAATTATTTCCACCAGAAGCAGTATTAGGTTGCGCAGTTGATGTTCCAACTATTGGTGGGCCGGTAACTCTTCAAGTCCCGCCACGTTCCTCAAGTGGTCGATTACTAAGATTAAGAGGAAGAGGGTTAGAGTTTAACGGTATAAGAGGTGATCAATTGGTAGAAATAGTTGTTATCATTCCTACAGATATTGGAGAAGCTGAAGATGCCTTGTATAGAAGGTTACAAGAAATAGCCTTAGAACATGAATAAAACTAACTCTCGGTTAAGAGTAAATCTAAGAGGATAAATTAAAAATGATTAAACTTGTATACGTGTTACTTTATAAAACAGCCAAGGAAAGTGAAGGTATTCATTCTTTGGAATTTGCTGGTAAAACTATTATTTTAATGTTTGAAAATAAAGATGATGCTGAAAGATATTGTGGCCTATTAGAAGCTCAAGATTTCCCAAGTCCAAAGGTAGTAAGCATTGAAAAAACCGAAATTGAATTATTCTGTGAAAAATCAGGATATGAGGCAAAGTTTGTTGAGGCTGGATTTGTTCCAAAATCTGATGAAGAAAGATTATGCTTAGTCCCCCCTCAACAAAATCGAGAGACCTCAAATTGGAGCAATGAAGAAAACAATGAAAACCTAGAGCAAATTAGAAAAAAGCTTGAAGATTTACTATGAGTAAAAATGAAGAGTCAAAACTACTAAAGGGAAGAGGCGAATTACTTACTGAACAGTCAAACTATAAAAGCAAGAATTTAGATTTGCAATCAACAATGGAATTAGTAAGTTTATTCTCTGAAGAGGACCTTGAACCACAAAAGGCGGTTTCTAGAGCTATACCAGTAATATCTAAAGCAATAGAATTAATTACCAAAAGGTTAAAACATGGTGGTAGGTTATTTTATATAGGTTCAGGAACATCAGGACGTTTAGGAGTTTTAGATGCTTCTGAATGTCCACCAACTTTTTGTACATCCCCAGATTTGGTTCAAGCTATTATTGCAGGTGGTAATAAAGCCTTAAGAAACAGCTCTGAAAGTTCAGAAGATAATACTTTACTAAGTATTAAAGACTTGAAATGTAAAGACTATTCTTCTAACGATTGTTTAATAGGAATAACAGCTGGAGGTACCACACCATATGTACATTCAGCACTATTATATTCACTAAATATCAATGCACTGACAATATCTATTTCATGTGTACCCAAAAAAGAAGTAGATATCCCCTGTGACATTGATATAAGATTATTAACAGGTCCTGAATTACTAACAGGTTCAACACGCCTTAAGGCAGGAACTGCTACAAAAATGGCACTAAACATAATATCAACAATAGTAATGATCAAAATGGGTAAAGTTTATGGTAATAAAATGGTCGACATGTCAGTAACTAATAGTAAATTAAAAGACCGAGCATTAAGGATCATTATTGATGTTACTAAAGTGGACAAAGAAAAAGCAAAAAGCCTCCTTGATGAAAGCAATGGTTCAGTAAAAGTATCAATATTGATGGCATTAGCATCCTTGTCTGCAAAACAGGCCAAGGAAATTTTGGAAGAAAATGATCAGTATTTACGTTTAGCTTTAAAAGCTTGTAAAATTGAATAAAATATAACTTTCCTTGTGAAAGTAATCTTCTATTACCAATAAACTAAATTTTCTTTTAATAAATTTGCATAATCACTCTAAAAGTACTAGTATTTATTTTTTAATTTACGATTGTGATTAAAGCTGTAATGGATACTGAGGCTGGTCGAATAGACATTGATTTATTCGAAGATGATGCTCCAAATACTGTGGCTAATTTTGTTAAGTTGGTAAAAGAAGGCTTTTATGATGGTCTTGCATTTCACAGGGTCATTCAAGGATTCATGGCCCAAGGTGGCTGTCCAAATTCCAGGGAAGGCTCAAAGGGAATTCCAGGGACAGGAGGCCCAGGTTACAAAATTGATTGTGAAATTAATAGTAATAAACATTTAGCCGGTTCACTTTCAATGGCACATGCTGGTAAAAATACTGGAGGAAGTCAATTTTTTATTGTTCATGAGCCTCAACCACATTTAGATGGTGTACATACTGTATTTGGCTTGACAAAAAATATAGATGTTGTGCTTGCCATCAAAAATGGTACAAAGATAAATAAAGTATCAATAATATAATTTGGCTAATTAAGACCATATGAACATTTGAGGTGTATTTGGGTATTCCACATCATCAATTTCAATGATCTTATCAGCTAGAAGTTCATTTATATTTCTAGATTGATTAATAATATTTTGAGAAGGATGTATTACTTGCTGTACTTCATCTGTTGTAAAAATTCCTAATCTTGTGGTGCCTTCCAAATTTGCTAAGTTAATTAATAATTTGTTTAACTTATAAGAACTGTTATCATTCTCATTTGATTTTAGGTTCGAATTAATAATCTTCACTTGCCAAATAAATATTGGCCTACCCCATAAAGCTAATAAACGAGGGGAATTTTCATCTAGCAGTTCAATTCCATTAGACATTGTATATTCTTTAACCTTTTTCATTAATCCTGCTCTTTTGCCTTTGTTAATATCTCCGTCCCAAAATATTACTATAATCTTTTTATATTCATTATCGTTTTCTTCAATTAGGTGACCTAACTTTTCTCTCTTAACTGCTAGATAAGCAGCATTATGGTCCCCAGGACAAATTACTAATGGCACTCTTTTCTCAACATGTAGTCCATACCCTCCTAGACCAGCTATTTTTCTTGGATTATTAGTTAACAACTTAAGTCTGTGAATACCTAAATCAGTAAGTATCTGTGCACCTACTCCATAGTTTCTTAAATCTGCTGGAAAACCTAATTTTTCATTTGCTTCTACTGTATCTAGGCCTCCATCCTGCAAACTATATGCTTTTAATTTATTGATTAACCCAATGCCTCTTCCTTCTTGTCTTAAATATACAACGACTCCTTCTCCTTCTTGTTCAATTCTTGATAAGGCAGCTTCAAGTTGAGGCCTACAATCACACCTCAATGATCCAAATGCATCTCCAGTAAGGCATTCTGAATGCATTCTAACTAATACAGGTTCTTTGAAAGTTCCAGGCTTACCTTTAACCAGAGCTACATGTTCAGAACCATCAAGTTCATTTTTGTACCCTATTGCCTTAAATCCTCCAAATAAACTTGGCAATTTAGCTGTTGCTTTTCGATGAATAAATCTTTGATTTTTTAATCTGTATCTTATTAAATCTGCAATACTAATTAACTTAAGGCCCCAATGTTTAGCATATTTGTGTAGTTGAGGCAATCTTGCCATAGAACCATCAGGATTTTGTATCTCACAAATCACTCCAGCTGGTAATAATCCAGACAATTCTGATAAATCTACAGCTGCTTCTGTGTGACCAGCTCTTTTTAAAACACCACCTTTCTTAGCTCTTAGGGGGAAGACATGTCCTGGTCTACATAGATCTATTGGTCGGGTATCAGGATTTAGGGCTATTTGTATAGTTCGGGCTCTGTCTTCTGCTGATATTCCTGTTGAAACCCCAAATTCTGGACTTCCATCTATGCTTACTGTAAAAGCGGTTTGATTTGAATCAGTATTTCGGTCCACCATTAAGGGAAGGTCCAGATGGTCTAATCGATCTCCTTGCATCGCGAGACATATAAGCCCTCGAGCTTCTGTGGCCATGAAATTTATTTGTTCAGGTGAAGCAAATTCAGCGGCGCAAA
Source organism: Prochlorococcus sp. AG-363-C20 (assembly GCA_003280295.1). Classification (GTDB taxonomy): domain Bacteria; phylum Cyanobacteriota; class Cyanobacteriia; order PCC-6307; family Cyanobiaceae; genus AG-363-K07. Next base: position 53,713 of record QCFI01000003.1, read on the forward strand.
TGAGATCTCCTTCGTTTTCGCGACGTTCGTCATCTACTACTACTACGCAATCCCCGTTGCGTATCGCAGCTAGAGCATCCGCAATTTCGTCAAAAATGATTTCGATGGATTCATTTGATTTCAACTTCTAATGATTCTAAGGATCAAAGTGCATTAACTCATATTCAGCAGAAGTAAAATTTGTATCAATAGCAAATAGGAATGGATAGCACTGCTTTTTCTAATACAGAAACTAGTTCACATGGCTCTGCAAAGAGAGTAGCAATTGTGGGTGCCTCAGGATATGGTGGACTTCAAACGGTAAGACTTCTAAAAAACCATCCTTATTTCAGAATTACTTTTTTAGGCGGAGAAAGAAGTTCAGGCCGGAGATGGAATGAAGTTTGTCCATTTTTACCACTTCAAAATAATCCTCTTATTGAATCAGCAGAACCTGACAAAATATCTAGGGAAGCAGATTTTGCAATATTAAGCCTTCCAAATGGAATGGCTAGCCAACTTGTTCCTGAATTAATTAAAAATGACGTAAGAGTTATAGACCTTTCTGCTGATTATCGATATCACTCATTAGATCAATGGAAATCTGTTTATGTCAATGAGGCTCTGAATTATAAACGTGAAGATTATAAATTGTGTAATGAAGCAGTCTACGGGCTCACTGAATGGAATAAATTACAAATATCATCAGCCAGGATTATCTCATCTCCAGGTTGTTACCCTACGGCAAGTCTATTACCTCTATTACCATTCCTTAAACAAGGATTAATCTATAATGACGGTATAATCGTTGATGCAAAATCTGGTAGCTCTGGAGCAGGTAGATCCGTTAAAGAAAATTTACTTTTTGCTGAATTATCTGATTGTATTGCACCTTACGGAGTAATAGGACATAGACATACATCAGAAATAGAACAACTCTCCACTGAAGTTGCCGGTCAAAAAATACAAATTCAATTTACTCCACATTTAGTTCCAATGGTTAGAGGTATACTTTCAACTGTATATGGAAGATTAAGAGATCCTGGTTTGACAGCAGATGATTGCAAAACTGTATTAGAAACAGTCTACAGAAATCATAACAATATAGTTGTATTACCTGTTGGGACCTATCCCTCTACTAAATGGGTTCGAAACACAAATAAAGTATTACTATCGGTACAAGTAGATCCAAGAACTGGACAACTTATACTTATTTCTGCAATTGATAATCTGATAAAAGGACAAGCAGGTCAAGGAATACAAAATTTGAATATAATGTCTGGAATTTCTCAGGAAACAGCTCTTCCTTTGGATCCCTTTTATCCCTGACTTGATTCATCCCTCCATGCTTCAGCAGCAATAGAAACTCCTATAGGTAATATTCGGTGTTCTTGTATTTGTATTCTTTCTAAAAGAGTTTGTTTATCATCAGATTTAAATATTGGAACTGCGGCTTGAATAAGTATAGGACCATTATCAACCTCTGGAGTTACTAAATGAACGCTACAACCTGTTATAAAAACATTTGAATTTAAAGCTTTATCTATTGCATTCGCACCTCTAAAACTAGGAAGTAAGGAAGGGTGGATATTGATTAAACGGTTGGGATAAGCATTTATAAGTGTTGGAGAGACAATACGCATCCAGCCTGCCATTACTATTCCTTCAATATTATAAATACTAAATTGTTTTATAATTTCTTTATCAAACTCTGATCTTGAATTAAATTCTTTGTGATCTAATATTAAATAAGGAATACCCAATCGTTTAGATCTATTTATAGCTTCACACTTGTGTGAATTGACAATTAATAATCTTATCTCAGCATCTAAGCAAGCATTTTTTGTTGAATTTACTAGAGCCTCAAAGTTTGTTCCATTACCTGATGCCATTACACCTAGATTAATTTTAGGAGTAAATCTAGGAATTTGTAATATTTCTGGTGATATTAATACATAATTTTTCTCTGCAACTCTATCGTCTGCTTCCATGTTCTAAATATAGAGTTGTCTTAGGTCTAACATTATAACCTTTATTGTAAAGTAATACAATATAGCTAAAAAGAAAAGCAATATGAAATACACTATTTAAAACATAATCTTTTTTATTTTGACAGCAAGTATTTCTAATATAAAAAATCATGAGGATGTATCAATAGAAATTAATCTATTGCAAAGAAACTCACAACTTCTTAAAGTTTCAATTAAGTGTAAACCTAAATCTAATTTGCAAGAGTTAATATTACCAGTGTGGACTCCAGGTTCATATAAAGTAAGAGATCATTCACAGCATTTATTTGATATTACTCTAAAGCAAGTAAAAAAAATGTCCCATTATCAAGGGTTGAAACTAATAAATGGATTGCATATCTAAATAAAAAAGAAATTTTAACACTTACATATACTGTTAAAGCAAGAGACTTAACAGTTAGAACATGCTATATAGATCCTGAATTTGCTTTATTGTGTCTACCTGCTGCCATTATTCAAATAAATGAACATAGATTCTCTAAACATAAACTTACAATTGTCCACCCAGAGAAATGGATACCTTATATACCATTGTGCAAAGAAGATAATGAATGGATAGCTACTGATTATGATGAATTATTAGATTCACCTATATTAGCTGGGGAATTCAAATCTTTTAAGTTTTCTGTATGTAATTATAAACATAAACTAATAGTAATTGGTCAAACTCCGAAAGATGTTCCTAAAAATTTAGTACAAGATTTAACAAAGGTTTGTGAGTCTATTTGTCAGTTGATGAATACACATCCTCCATGTGAAAATAGATATATTTTTGGACTTCAATTTAACGATAAAGCTTTTGGTGGACTTGAGCATAGTTACTCTTCAATAATACAATTTCCATGGAAAACTTATCTAATATAGATGGTTATAAGAAGTTGCTGCAGATTTTAGTCCATGAGTATTTTCATCAATGGAATATTCGAAGACTTAGGCCTAAAGAACTTATAGAATATAATTATAGCAAACCAGTAATAACAGAAAATCTATGGTTTGCAGAAGGTGTTACAAGCTACATAGAATTATTAATACCAAAATTTGCAGGTATAACTACAGAAGAGGATTTATTAAAAGAACTATCAGATGATATTGGATATGTAATCTCTACACCAGGTCGTTTTCATCAAAGTATTTCAGAAAGTTCTGAGGAATCATGGATTAAATTTTATAATCGGACAATAGCAAGATCTACAATTGAAATTAACTATTATAAATTCGGAAGAGTATTGGCTTTTTGTTTAGATATTAAGTTAAGAGAGTCAGGAACTAGTTTAATAGAATTGATTCGTGTTTTATGGGATAAATATGGAAAAATATTCTTGGGCTATAGTAGAAGCGAAATAAAGAAAGAAATTTACGAATTAACCAATAAAGATGCAAACTATCTAGATTATTTTTTAGATTTTAAAGATAGTTTGCCAATAGATTCTAGTTTACAAGCCATAGGACTTTTGCTAGTTCAATCAAAATCATATAAAATTAAAACAGGTTTAGAATTAAATACCAATAATGGAACTGTGTTAGTTAAACAAGTTCATACTAATAGCCCTGGTTCTTATTCAGGAATTATTGTCAACGATGAAATATTATCTATCAATAATTTTAGAATTCGTAATTTAGATGATTTCAATAATACTCTAGTTGTAAATAAAAAAAATGAAATAATACTCTCTAGATTAGGTAACATTAGAAATACTGAACTATTACCAGAAGAAAGTTTAGAAGAAAAATGGTCAATACAAAAAAAGAAAGTGGTAAGCTCAGATATTGAAAGTTTTAGAGAAAAATGGATAAAATTAATCTAATAAAAAATACCAAATTTCTATTTATTTGTGCTTCTGATTAGATTTCAAGTTACTATTTATAAATAATCAAAATAATATGATATCCATTGAAACAATTAAATGTGTATTTGCTAAAATAACTTTATTAGAATTTATTTCAATTATCTCATTTTCATATTACCTTGAAAAACATTCGTTATTGTATATAAAACTGATGTAAAGATGAAATTACCCGATTTCAACAAAGATAGTCCTGAGAGCCTATGGAACCGTTTCTGCGAACTCTTATGGTACGACAATGACCTTGGTATTTGGTTAGATATAAGCAGAATGCATATAAATCAATCTGACTTAAAATATTTAGAGCCTAGTTTTCTTGAATCTTTTAAATCTATTGAACATCTTGAAGCAGGATCTATAGCCAATCAAGATGAGAAAAGGCAAGTAGGTCATTATTGGCTTAGAAATGCAACTATTTCTCCAACGGACGAAATAAGAAATTCTATTACAACTGAAATAAATAAAATAGAACTTTTCGGTAAAGCAATCTTAAATGGCAGTATAACAACACCAAATAAAAAACAATACACTGATGTTTTATGGATTGGCATAGGGGGTAGTGGATTAGGCCCATTACTCTTGATTAACGCATTACAAGAACATGAGAAAGGCTTAAAATTTCATTTCCTTGATAATGTAGATCCTTCAGGAATTAATCAGGTCTTTAAAACTATTAAAAGTAAACTAGATTCCACTATTTTTGTAACTGTTAGTAAATCAGGTTCTACACCTGAACCTCGTATATGTATGGAACAAACTAAAAAGATGGTAGAAAAAAATGGGCTAGACTGGTCTAAGCAAGCTATAGCAATAACTATGAAAGGTAGCATGTTAGATAAGAAAGCTGAAAGTGAGTCTTGGTTAAAAACTTTTGATTTGCCAGATTGGGTAGGAGGTAGAACTAGTGTTACAAGCTCAGTAGGTCTATTGCCTCTAGCATTAATTGGAGTTGATATAAATGAATTTCTTACTGGTGCAGCTAAAATGGATAAATTAACCCGAAGCAAAGTTTATTTAGAAAATCCTGCAGCACTTTTAGCAACCGCATGGTGGAAATCTGGAGATGGTAAGGGACATAAAGATATGGTTGTACTTCCTTATAGAGATAGATTAATTGTATTTAGCCGCTATCTCCAACAATTAATAATGGAATCTTTAGGTAAAAGTCATGATAGAAATGGAAATTTGGTAAATCAAGGTTTATCAGTTTATGGGAATAAGGGCTCAACTGACCAACACGCATATATCCAACAGTTGAGAGATGGTCTCGATAATTATTTTGCTACATTCATAGAAGTACTTGAAGATGATCCCAATATTAAGGAAATAGATAAGATTAATCCTGGTGATTATCTATCAGGTTTTCTACAAGGTACTAGGCAAGCTTTATCAGAGGCTGGAAAGCAAAGTATAACAATTTCAATGAAAGCTTTTGATGCTGAAAGGCTTGGTTCGTTAATAGCCCTTTTTGAAAGAACAGTTTCCATCTATGCAGAAATAATTAATATCAACGCCTACGATCAACCAGGTGTAGAGGCAGGAAAAATGGCGGCTTCACAAATTCTTTCTTTAAAAAAAGAGATCATAAAGTTGCTTTCAGACAAAGTTGAAAGATCTGTTAAGGAAATAGCGATTTCATTGTCAGTAGAATCATATGAATCAATATACTTTATAATTAGACATCTAGTAGCAAATAATACTTTATATTCCCATATAGGTAACTGGCAAAAACCATTAAGTATCAAGATTAAATATATGTAGATTATATTAAGGAACTATATTAACTAATTTCTGAGGAACAACAATTACTCTTGATGGTATATTTCCTTTTAACCATTTTTTAGCAATCTCACTATCTAAAGCAATAGATTTGAGTTCCTTATCGTTAAGTTTAGTTGAAACTAATATTTTACCTCTAACTTTACCTTTAATTTGTATTATCAACTCAAATTCATCGATAACTAGTGCCTTTTCATCAAAAGTAGGCCATCTTTGTAGATGAATACTTTTACTACCACCTATTTTTTTCCATAATTCTTCTGAAATATGGGGAGCAAAAGGTGCTAATAGTTTAATCAAGACAACAATTGATTCATTAATTACAAATTCATTTGAATTTTTTATGTTATCACTAATTGAATTTGTCAATTTCATTAGTTCAGAAATCGCTGTATTAAACTGTAATCCTTTGTCTAAATCATTAGAAATACACTTAATAGTACTATGTACAGCGCGTCTTAAATCTTTTTCAGATTTATTTAAATCAGAATTTAATCTAATTACATTTAAATATTTATCTTCATCTATTAACATTACTGTACGGTTATTAATATAAGAATTGATTAATTTCCAGATTCTATTAACAAACCTAAACTGTCCTTCTACATCTGATTCATCCCACTCTAAATCTTTTTCAGGTGGGGCTTTAAATAAAATAAACATTCTCGCTGTATCTGCGCCATAACGAGAGATGACATGAGAAGGATCTACACCATTATATTTCGACTTTGACATCTTCTCATAAAAAACATCTAATTTTTGACCTGTATTGGGGTCTGTAGGATTTTGTTTATCAGAAACCATGTTAGATTTAATGTAAGCTCCAGTTATTGGATTACGATAAGTAATTGACTGAACCATTCCCTGTGTTAATAGTCTTTTAAAAGGTTCATTTAAATTATGCATGCCACTTCTACATAAAGCTTTAGTTAAAAATCTTGAATATAAAAGATGTAAAATGGCATGCTCAATTCCCCCTACATACTGATCAACTGGCAGCCATTCTTTTATCGCATTGCTGCTAAATGGTAATGACAGATTTTTAGGATCAGCAAATCTTAAAAAATACCATGAAGAACACATAAATGTGTCCATTGTATCCGTTTCACGGCTGGCCTCTATACCACAATTAGGACAAGCTACTTTTACCCAATCTTTCATTAAAGATAGAGAAGATCTACTATTATTTTTTAAAGCTATGTTTTCAGGAAGTACTAAAGGCAGATCTTCTTTTGGTACAGCTACTTCTCCACAAGTTGGACAATGAATAATTGGAATAGGACAACCCCAATATCTTTGTCTTGATATAAGCCAATCTCTCAGTCTATATTGGATTTTTTTTCTTCCCCATCCTGATTCTATTGATACGTTTATAATTGCTTTTCTTGCCTCAAAAATAGTTAAGCCATCTAGTTCATTTGAATTTTTAAGAAAACCATCTGTTGTCAATATATCACTTTTGTTTAATTCATCTTTATCATTAATTATTACTGTTTTTAAAGGTAAATTATACCTTTTTGCAAATAGGTTGTCTCTTTTATCATGAGCTGGTACAGCCATAACTGCTCCAGTACCATATTCAGCTAAAACATAGTCAGCTATCCAAATTGGTATCGTTTTGCCATTGGCTGGATTAATAGCATTTAAATTTATTGACATGCCATTACTTATTCTTCCTTCATCTGTTCTTTCAATGTTCGTTAACTTTGAAATCTCTTTTTTAAAGTTATTAACATCGTGTTTTAAATTATTATTTATAAGTTCATTCAGAAGTTTATTTTCTGGAGATAAAACTATATATGTTGCACCATAAATTGTTTCAGGTCGTGTTGTAAATACTTTTATCTTTTTTTGTGGTAAATCTTGTATTATAAAATCAATTTCTAAACCTTCAGATCTGCCGATCCAATTCGCTTGCATTGTACGAACTCTTTGAGGCCATTCCTTAAGTTGTTTTAAATCATTTAAAAGTGATTCGGCATATTCTGTTATTCGAAGAAACCATTGTTTTAGTTCTCTCTTCTCAACTATTGCTCCTGATCTCCATGATTTTCCTTCAGAATCAACTTGTTCATTTGCCAGAACAGTTTGATCTATTGGATCCCAATTAACTATTGCATTTTTTTGATATGCTAGACCTGATTTATGTAACTCAATAAAAAGATACTGTGTCCACTTGTAATAGTCTTTATGACATGTAGTTTGTTCTCTATCCCAATCTATTGAAAGACCAAGTCTCTCTAGTTGTTTTCTCATCTGAGATATATTTTGATTTGTCCAATCACTAGGATCAACTCCCCTTTCAATTGCGGCATTTTCAGCTGGTAATCCAAATGCATCCCAACCCATCGGATGTAAAACAGCCTTCCCTTTCATCCTTTGAACTCTTGCAATTACGTCTGTGATGACATAATTCCTTACATGTCCCATATGGAGTGTCCCTGACGGGTATGGGAACATTGAGAGCGCATAAAACCGCTTTTGATTCTGTGTAGGAATAGGAGTCCGATCTATTCCATTCCTTGACCATTGAGTTTGCCAATATTTTTCAAGCTCAACTGGCTTATAACTATTTGAAGTTTCATCTGAATGAGGTTTGATGGGTGCTTGCTCCTTCACGGAATTGGATTATTGTCTAAAGATAGTGACACATAATGTGCCTTTAGTCTGATGGAGTTCCTTCTGTATTGCCAGGTTAAACTCTTAAGGGGCTAATTACCTAGCAATTATTCCAGAATCATTAAATTCAATTTTGTGTCATGGTCAAATTTTTTAAATACCATGGTCTTGGTAACGACTTTATAATAATAGATGAAACTCAAAATCAAACTCCTGAACTAATTGAAACTATTAAGAGAAACTTTGTAAAAAGAATTTGTCATCGGCACTTTGGTATAGGTGCAGATGGTCTAATTTTTACACTTCCCCCCCAAAATAATAATGATGTCAGAATACAAATATATAATTCAGATGGTTCAGAAGCAGAGATGTGCGGCAATGGGGTCCGATGTATAGTTAAATTTTTATTAGATAATCATAAAGTAAGTAAAGATCAGGATTTATTAATTGAGACATTAGCAGGACCTATTAAGGCATCAGTTAATAAGAATAATGAAATCTCAGTAGATATGGGTAGACCATTTTTGGATCCTTCTCAGATTCCTACAACTTTAAAAACAAACTTATTAGGTGTTCCAGAAGGTTTTGTAGAAGTAGAAGATAGAAAACTCAAAATCTTGGGTATAGGTATGGGAAATCCTCATATGATTGTTCGAGTGAATGATTTAAGCGTTATACCTTTTGAAAACTGGGGTAAATTATTAGAGATACATCCCACATTTCCATCCAAAACAAATGTTCATTTTGTAGAGGTCCAATCAAGAGAACTGTTAAAAATTCAAGTTTGGGAAAGAGGTTGTGGACCTACTCTTGCCTGTGGGACCGGAGCATGTGCTTCCGTAGTTGCTATGAAAATCATGGGATACTGCAATTCTAATGTGAAAGTAAAACTACCGGGTGGAGAATTAAATATATTTTGGCCTAAACAAGAGTCTAATATTATCATGAAAGGTGAAGCAAAAAAGATATATTCAGGGAGATTTGATCTATCAAATTTTGTAAAAAATTAGATTACTAATGATTTATAAAAACAAAATGAATGATATCTATCTCGATGGAAGTGCAACTACACCTCCTCGTATAGAAGTTATAAATAGAATTTGTGAGATACAAAAATCATTTTGGGGAAATCCCTCAAGCATCCATTCTCATGGCTACAAAGCCGCAGAAATACTTGAAAGAAGTAGAAAAATAATGTCTGTAAAATTAGGAGCTAAGACCAATGATTTGATTTTTACATCTGGTTCTACTGAATCAATACATCTAGCAATTGTTGGATCTACAAAGTGCATTGAACCGGGCCGTATAGTTATATCTGCTGTAGAGCATCCATCAGTTAATTATGCAGCAAGCATACTTGAAAAGAATGGATGGGAATTGGAATATTGGCCAGTAGATATAAATGGTTATATAAAATTAGACAAGTTAGATGAACTTTTATCGAAGCCAACTAAATTTGTTTCATTAATATGGGGTCAAGGGGAAGTTGGAACTATTCAACCAATAAAGGAAATAGGTGAAGCTTGTCGTTCTAATAATATTATATTTCATACAGATGCTACACAAATTCTTGCACAAGATTCTATTAATTGGTGCAATCTACCAGTAGATCTATTAAGCGGATCTGCTCATAAGTTTCAAGGTCCTAAAGGGATAGGGTTTCTTTTATGTAATGAAAGTATCAAGCAAACACTTAAACCATTATATGGTGGAGGAGGACAAGAAGATGGCTTTAGATCTGGAACTGAACCAGTTTCACTTATATCAGGTATGGCACTTGCGATGGAACTTTTAAATAGCAAATTAAGCAACGGTGATCAAAAATATTCATCTGAATTCAAAAAAGTTTCCTATAATACCAAAAGATTAAGAAAAAAATTAGAAGGACTAGAGACAATTAGATTTACTGGACATCCAAATAAGCGATTGGCTAATCACATTTCCATGCTTGTAGGAGAAAGCTCTAATAAGCCAATTAATGGTCGATCATTAGTAAGAGAATTAGCAAAACGAGGAATATCTGCAAGTAATGAGACAGCTTGCAAGTCAGGCCAATTAAGTGATAGTCAAATTTTGAGTGCTATGAATATACCTAAAGCATGGCGACAGTCTGGTCTAAGATTCACATTAGGACCATGGTTAAGAGATGAAGAGATTGATCTGATACCTGAAATCCTAAATGATTCTATTCTTTCATTAACCTCTATTTAAACTTTTTATTCATGTTACCAGAACTACCTCAGAAACTATTAGATTGTGAATCTCAAGTATTGATTTCAATCAGAAATGCCTTGCATGATAAACAATTAAATCGGATATCTATTAACATTAACTTTGAAGGATTACGCTTGTTACCAATAGCAATTAGGTTAATAAAAGAATTTTCAAAAAATAATAAAAACTTTATCTTGATTTGGCCTGATGCTGGAGCTACAGCCTTAGCTAAAAGAGATGCACCTGAATACAGTGAAAATATATTCTCCTTTAAAGAAATTTTAGAAACTGAATATATCAATAACAATGAATTCATACTTTTTGCTATATCACCACAACATTATGACTATGAAATCTTTGAAAATGTTTCGAAGCAACACAAAGGTATAATATTAATGTTAAATGGTAAATTAGAAGAATCTGCAGTTGGTATCGGTAGTGTAGCAAGAGAGAGGAGAAAATTATTTTTGTCAAATTGGGTTAATATTTATTGGTTAGAACCCATTAAGAATGGTGCAATGATTCATTTATATCCTTCAGATTGGATATTATATAAATTATCTTCTAATAAATATTCAGTCTTAGAAACATTTAAACTCAAACCATCACCAGACCAGATTTTCGAATCATTTTTATCAACTCAGTAAATAAATATGTTCAAAAAGTTAATTAAACTAGTTAAAAGTAAATTAATTTATTTAATAGGATCCTTCAGTATTATCTTTTTAGTAGTCCAATTAGAAAACAACGAATACCTTAAATCAATTACACAATACCTAATAAATACAAAAGAAGGGCAACCAAAAGTCAAAATATGTGATGTTCTACAGAGAAAACTAGATAAAGAAATAGGGAAAATTAATGATAATTGGAGTATCACTGTATTAGATCATAACAGAAATATAATCGCCAACATTAATGGAGGTAAAACATTCATTCCAGCCTCAAATGTCAAGTTACTGACTACAGCCTATGCTCTTGATATTTTAGGGAAAGATTTTCAATTAAGGACAAAGTTAATTAAACGTAGAGATGGTATATTAGAACTTTGGGGTCAAGGTGATCCAGATCTTAATGTATTAGATATTAAGAAAATATCAAAGCAAGCAATACCCCTATTAGAAAAACGTATAAGGAAAAATCAAGAACCTAAGATAATAATTTACGAAGAACCATATAAAGATTGGTGGCCTGAAACATGGTTATCACAAGACAGATTAGAAAGTTATGGCTCCCCAATCACTAGGCTTGCGATTACAAGTAATCAAATCGGAAGATCCGTAGAAAACCCTATCTCTCGTTTTGTCAATCTACTTAAAGAAGAAATTTCTTCTTATGGAATAACTCCTGTTATACAAAATGAAAAACATCTAAATCAGCAAATTAGATATATGGGGAGAAAAGTAATTATGGAAATTAAATCAGCACCAATGATTAGTTTGCTTAGTTTAGCAAATTCTGAAAGTCATAATTTCACAGCAGAAATTTTAATGAGACAAGCATCAGAGACTTGGAACTCAAAAGAAGCAGCAAAAAAGGTTTATAAATGGCTTTTATCAAAAAAAATACCTGCAGAAAAATTTGTCTTAGTTGATGGTAGTGGTTTATCAAGGAATAATAGGGTTACGAGTATAGGTCTTGCATCATTATTATGGTATATGGATAATAATAATTATGGATCGATTTTTAAATCTTCTATGGCTATAGCTGGTTTAAGAGGAACATTAACAGAATTTAATTATGATACCAGTATCTATGGAAACTTTTTTGGTAAAACTGGAACATTGTCAGGAGTTAGAGCTATTTCAGGAATACTAAATACTCCAGAGAATGTTAGATATGTAAGTATAATTAATAATAATGGTTATCAACAAGATACAACTATCAGTAATCTTATTGGTCTAATTTTTAGGTTCAGCCAATGTTCCTAATATTGTTATTTAAATTAGATACTTTGTTTTTAATTCTCCTAAATGGTAATGTTTTTTGATTAGAATTCAAATGTTCTTTAGAGGTGGGTATAATTGGATTAATTTTGGCTAATTCATTTCTGCCAGCTAATATTACATGATTAAGTTCTTGTAATCGTTTTTCCAATTCAATTAATGTTTGTTCAGCATATCTATTGGCTCCGTCCTGTAACAGTGCTGCTTCATTTCTGCTTTTTATTATCGTATTATCACATTGATTTAGAATCTTTTGTTTGTATTCATTTGCCTCCGTATATATTCTCTCGGCTTCTTGTCTTGATTGAGTCTGAATCATTAATCCTTCCCTCTTTTTTGTTTCAAGCTCTTCTAAAGCAGTTTTATTTGATTGCTCAATAAACTTTTGGAAATTAGATGAGCTTTCCAAGTTTTCAGATTCTAATTTCTTTTTGCGAATTACAAACTCTTCTTCGAGTTTTTGCAATTTTATTAAATAGCCTTTTTCTAATTGAGTAGATTTGTGTTTAATTTCATTCTCTATACGCATAGCTTCATTCCGAGCTTCCTGGACTAATTTCTCGCATTGCATTCGAGTAGTTGATTGCAACTCTAGGATTTGCCTTTCTGCCTCCTTTCTAACTCCGCTCGTGCTAATCAGTTTGTTACGTTCTTGATTCGCTTTGTTAATTATTTCATCTGCTAGTTGTTGTGATTTTTTTATATAATTTTCTCCTTGCTTTATTAGATTCGCAGCTTTAACTAGCTCTTCAGGAAGACATTCTCTTATCTCATCAAGGAGATCAATAGCTTCTTGTTCGTTTACTAGACGGTTACCACTAAAAGGGATTCTGTTTCCATCAAGAAAAACCTCCTCAAGTTGATCGATTTGCTCAACGATCGATAAACGAAAATCATCCATGTCCAAAATCATCTTTTGATACTTAATTAAATAACCTTCTTAGGTCTTTTGCCACTATTTCTGGAACCATGTGGGAAATTTTTCCTTCAAAACGTGCTACTTCCTTAACCACGGAACTACTTAAAAAGCTGTGATGAGCTGCAGTAACAAGAAAAACTGTTTCATAGCAAGCTTCTAGGGATCGATTCGTATGAGCTATTTGCAATTCATATTCGAAATCACTCATAGCTCTTAGCCCTCTTAAAATTAAATTTGCTTTGTTTTCTTTCGCACATTTGACTGTAAGTCCTTCGAAACTGATAACTTTTACTCCATCAAGGTGATTTGTTGACTCACGAATTTGCTTTAATCTGGTCTCTAGGTCGAAAGTTGGCGATTTCTCAGGATGCTCTAGCACTGCCACTATAACTTCACCAAATAGATCAAGCCCTCTATTGATTAGGTCTAAATGGCCAAAGGTCAAAGGGTCGAAACTACCTGGATACAAAGCTTTCATGTGTATTAAGTAAATCTCATATGAAATCTAGATGGATTTTGCTTAGAGTTGTAGCAATAAACTTGAAGTTATGACTCTTGATCTAGAAGCTAAAAAGACTTTGCTTCGTAAAATTCCACATGGTTTATTCATTTGTGGAGTTTCTGAAGCAGAGGAAGTAAATGGTTTTACGGCTAGTTGGGTCACACAAGGTTCATTTGAACCACCTTTAGTTGTTATGGCTGTGAAGTCAGATGGCAGTAGTCATGGAATGATTCAACGTACTGGAAAATTCTCTCTAAATATACTAAGAGCGGATCAAAAAGATCTAGCAGCTGTTTTTTTTAAACCTCAAAAAGCATTAGGAGGAAGATTTGAAATGGCTCCTTTTAGGGAAGGAAAGTTAGGATTACCAATTTTAGAAGATTGTATCGGTGCAATCGAATGCTTGGTTATAGGAGAAGTTTGTCACGGTGACCACACGGTTTTTGTTGGAGAAGTAAAAGAGGCCTATTTACACAAGGATGGAGATTCTTTAAATCTAGCTGCAACAGGATGGTCCTATGGAGGTTAATTATGGCGACAATATTAAATTGAATTAATGATTGCCTTTAATAATATCAATGAAATAATAAGTGAAATACCTAATGAACCTGGCTGTTATTTAATGCTAGACAAAGAAGATAGGGTGTTATATGTTGGAAAATCAAAGAAACTAAAGAATAGAGTAAGAAGTTATTTTAGAAATGGTAAAGAATTAACGCCAAGAATTAGACTGATGATTAAACAAGTACATGATATTGAATTTATAGTAACAGATAGTGAGTCTGAAGCATTAACACTAGAATCTAATTTAATAAAAGATAAACAACCATATTTCAATATCCTTTTAAAGGATGATAAGAAATACCCTTATCTATGCATAACTTGGAGTGAGGAATATCCTCGTATATACATAACCAGAAGAAGAAGAAAGAGCAACACATTGGACAGATACTATGGTCCATATGTTGATGTAGGTTTATTGAGGAAATCATTATTATTAATAAAAAAAGTATTTCCATTAAGGCAAAGATTAAATCCTTTATATAAAGATAGAACTTGTTTAAATTATTCTATTGGAAGATGTCCTGGAGTATGTCAACAATTAATTACTCCAGAAAGTTATCAAGCTACCTTAAGAAAGGTTGCTATGTTATTTCAGGGAAGAAGTGATGAACTTATAAAATTACTTAAAATACAAATGGAAAAATATTCAAGCAGGATGGAATATGAAAAGGCAGCTGAGGTTAGAGATCAAATTATAGCTTTAGAAAAACTCCAAGAAGAACAAAAAATGATAATACCAGACAAATCAGTTTCTAGAGATGTTATCGCTATGGCAAAGGACAAATTTATAGCTTCAATTCAGATTTTTCAAATGCGTAGTGGAAAATTGGTCGGACGATTAGGTTATATAGCTGACTCATTAAAATATGGAGAGGACGATATATTACAAAAAGTTGTAGAAGAACACTATAGTAAAGTTGAAGCTATAGAAATACCAAATGAAATACATATAGGTGGCCAAATAAAACAAGTAGATTTAATTTCTGATTGGCTTACTGAAACTAAAGGGCGCACAGTTAGGTTATTTTTCCCTAAGCGTAACAAAAAAGCAGAGTTAATCGAACTTGTAAAACGAAATGCTTACTATGAGCTATCACGACTTCAAAAAGATATTGAGAAGAAACAATTAGCAATAGATGATTTAGCTTCAATACTAGGATTAGACATCTTACCAAAACGCATAGAAGGTTATGATATCAGTCATATCCAAGGAAGTGATGTGGTTGCTTCACAGGTTGTTTTTATAAATGGAGTAGCTGCCAAACAACATTATAGAAAATATAAAATTAGGAGTGATAGTGTCCATATTGGTCATAGTGATGATTACAAGTCGCTTGCAGAAGTAATAGAAAGAAGATTCTCTAAATGGTCTAGACGAAAAAAAGAATTAGGTTTAAAAAAATTAATAGAAAATAACAAATCTAGTACCCTAGACACAAAAGGATTAAACGATTGGCCAGATCTCATTATGATCGATGGTGGAAAGGGTCAATTAAACAAAGTCATGCAAGTTTTAAGAAAATTAGATTTAGATAATGAATTAAATGTTTGTTCCTTAGCAAAAAAAGAAGAAAAGATATATACACCAGGGTTTTCTGACTACTTAGAGACTGATCCAAAACAAGATGGTGTAATGCTTTTAAGAAGAATTAGAGATGAAGCGCATAGGTTTGCTCTAAGTTTTCACAAGCAACAGAGAAGTAAACGAATGAAAAGGTCAACTTTGAATGAAATACCTGGAATAGGACCTAAAAGAATTCGTGAACTTATGTTGAACTTTAAATCGCTTGAAGCTCTCCAAATGGCAACAGTTAATGAAATAACGAAAACACCTAGCGTTGGAAATAAAAAAGCAATAGAGATATGGAATTACTTTCACCCAAAGCATGATTCAAAATCCTAAGAAAGCAAAATATATCTAGTCAATTCATTCAGTTTTGCCTATTATTTTAGAGTAACTACTAATTCATATCACAACTCTCAATAAATTCTCACCCTTCTTATACTGATTTCTCACAAAAATATGAACTTAACTGCAGAGGCTTATCTTTGGTTCAAATCACTACATATAATAGGAGTCGTGGTTTGGTTTGCAGGACTTTTTTATTTAGTACGGCTTTTCATTTATCATGTTGAGGCTATGGAATTAGATCCAGATTTAAGCAAAGCATTTCAAGAACAATATACTCTGATGGAAAAAAGGTTAGCAAACATAATAACAACACCTGGTATGGTTATAGCTGTAAGTATGGCTATAGGTTTACTTACACTTCAACCAAGTTGGCTTACACAAAGATGGATGCAAATAAAGCTCATAGTTGTCTTTGCCTTGCTAATTTATCATTTTTATTGCTACAGAATAATGTCCCAACTAGAAAATAACACATGTGTTTGGAATGGGAGGCAACTGCGAGCTCTTAATGAACTACCTACATTATTTTTAGTTTTGGTTGTATTGCTAGTAGTTTTTAAGAATCAATTTCCAACTAGTGCCGCTACATGGCTTTTATTTGGCTTAGTAATTTTTATGGCCGCATCAATACAATTCTATGCAAAATGGCGTAGGGAAAGAGCTAAGAAGCTTAAACAAAGCATATAAAATGCAAAATATAAATAACCTAAGAGATCTTCTCACAAGGGTTGGACCAACTAGTTGTCCATACGATGTGAATTTACATATGCACACAATATATAGTGATGGTAGTTTATATCCAATAGAACTAATTACACAAGCATGTGAATTACAAATTAAAAATATCTCAATCACAGATCACCATTCAATTGAAGCTTATAATGAAATCAATATATGGTTAAAAAAAAATAACTCAAATATCATTAATATCCCAACAATATGGAACGGTATAGAAATAAGTTGTTTATTACTCAATTGCCTTGTTCATGTAATAGGACTAGGTTTTAATTTATCACATACTTCACTATCACCTTATACTAAGGGTGAAGCAACTATAGGAAGATATTTACAGGCAAAATATGTAATTAATTGTATTCACAAAGCAGGGGGAATTTCTATCTTGGCTCATCCAGGAAGGTATAGGTTGCCTTTCAAGGAATTAATATATGAAGCATCCAATATAGGTATTGATGGTGTAGAGACTTGGTATGATTATGATTACTCTAAGGAATGGAAACCTACGAAATTTATATGTCAATCTATTGAAAAGCAAGTTAAATCATTAGGTCTTCTTTCGACTTGTGGTACTGACACTCACGGAAGAAATATTCGAACTAGATAAAATTTAGAAATATAAATAATTAATCTAAGTTGTCTAATATTTTTCTTCTTCAATATTTTTTTCAGTTTCAATAACTATTTTCTTAAGGAATTCAATTTGTGTCTTGCTAGCTGAATTCCACATTTTTCTATTTATTGCTTCTAACAATTTTTCTGAAATATCTCTAAGAACCCATGGATTGTTTTTGTATATGAATTCTCTTGTATCATCATTACGTAACCAGGTATCACAAATTTCAGAGTAACACCAGTTATTCACAACTCCCGTTGTTGCATCATAAGCAAATAAATAATCTATACTTGCACCCATTTCAAAGGCTCCTTTATAACCATGATTTTTCATTCCTTCTATCCAACGAGGATTTAACATCCGACTCCTCATGACTTTATCTATCTCTTTTTCTAAGCTATGAATACGTGGCCTTTCAATACGAGAATGATCTCCAAATAATATATTTGGTTTCCTTCCAGATATAGTTTCTACTGCGGCTGACAATCCCCCATGAAATTGATAATAATCATCTGAATCAAGTATGTCATGTTCGCGATTGTCTTGATTATGCAAAACCACTTGAACATCACTTAGACAATTCTCAAGTCCTAACTTATCTTTTATGACATGATCGGAACTATTATATCTCCACTGGCTCCATGATAGATAGGCATCAGACAAATCTGATCTTGATTCCCATAAACTAGAATCTATAATTGCTTGTAGACCTGCTCCATACGAACCCGGTGCAGATCCATAAACTCTACCCGCTTGATTACCTTCTTTAATAGAAGAAGCCAGGGGATTCATTTCTGATGGCTCATTAAGTGAACCAACTAACATTTGTGCTTTATTTACATAGTTTATAAGTTGAGGAAATGAATCTCTAAAGAGTCCTGATATTCTTAGAAAAACATCAACTCTTGGTCTTCCCAAGATGCTAAGCGGTATTACTTCGATATCTACAACTCTTCTTGTTGGCCCATCCCATATAGGTTTAACCCCTATCAAAGCAAACAGTTGGCATATTTCCTCTCCTGCATTTCTCATGGTTGCCGTACCCCAGACTGAAATTGCTAGCTTTTTAAGATGTTCACCATTTTCCATAAGATATAAATCTAATAAATTATTTGCTGCTCTCTTTCCTAAATCCCAAGCAGCCTCTGTTGGTAACCCCCTAAGGTCAAGACTATAAAAATTTCTACCTGTAGGTAATACTTCTCTTCGACCTCTCGTAGGTGATCCCGATGGTCCACTCTTTACTCTAGTACCAGATATAGCCTTTATAAAACTAGTTTTTTCGTTGTATGCACTTTTACATAAATTAGGCCATAAAATATTTATAATATGATTAAATAAATGATTATCATTTTTATGTATTTTTTGCTTTATTGATTTTATTAGATATTTTGCTGACAAGGAATTTTCAGGGTTAACTATAAATTCAAGTAGGTATTTTGCTTGGCTGTCAAACCATGCAATTAGATGTCCGTTAATATAAAATTTTTCATTTGTTAAAGACTCAATCCTCAATTGATCATTTTTGGAAATTAAACTACCTTCATCTGTTATCCATGGATCAATTTCGAATCCTAATTCTTGTGCAATCCACTGTGTTATTCCAATATATTCTCCTGATGGCGCTTTAACAATTAAAAATAAGAGTTCTATCAGATTTTTTTTATGAGGTTTTATTCCTAATACATGTAAGCCAATTCTTATCTGAGATTCTTTAATTTCACATATATAAGATCCAACAGCATCAAATAGATTGAGACGCTCATTTTTGTTTAATGTTTGTATGTTGTCAAACTTTCTCAAACCGGGCCAGTTATTCATTTCTAGTAATTTAATTATCTTTTCTTCAATTATTGATGTCCTTTCTCCAGATAAAATTGTAGATTCATAATATTCATCCATTAAATCCTCTATTTTTAAAAGGTCACCATGAAGTCCAGCTAAACCTAATGGAGGTGTTAAGTGATCTATTATCACTGCTTGAGAGCGTCTTTTCGCTTGTGATCCCTCACCTGGGTCATTAACTATAAAAGGGTAAATATTTGGTAGATGCGCTATTGCTATATGTGGATAACAATTATTACTTAATCCTATTCCCTTACCAGGTAACCATTCCAAACTACCATGTTTACCTATATGTACTACTGCATTTGATTTATGTATATTAGAAATCCATAGATATTGTGCTAAATATCTATGTGGTGGTGGTAAATCTGGGGAATGTAGATCTCTAAGTGATTCTTGATCATAACCTCTTGAAGGTTGAATTAGTATAGATATATTTCCATATTCAATCCCATATATGGGGAAGCCTTTTTCTTCTAGATCTGTAGCATCTTCAGGGTATCCCCACCTTTTTACTATAGGTGATTTTGCTTTTTCAGGTAATTTATTCCACCATTTGGTATATACATTTAAGCTTAGATAGTCTAATGGATTATTATGATTAGTTTCTGGATTATTTGTCCTTTTCTTTAAAATCTCTTTAATCAGTTTATTTCCATTTTCAGGAATAATAGACTTACCAACATCATGACCAGTTTCTTTTAACCATTTAAGTATCTCTATGGTACTTGATGGTGTGTCCAAACCTACACCATTTGCAATTCTGCCATTTCTAATAGGATAATTAGCCAACACCAAGCTAACCTTTTTTTTATATGGTTTTTTATGTTGTAATTCAATCCAATTTTTAACATGTTTGGCAACCCACTCTATATTTTCAGGCTCTGGATCTAAGGAGTGAATATATGTTGATAATGAGCTATGAGACTGCTTTACTGTTCTAAAAGCACAAGGTCTCGTAGTTATTCTTCCATCTAATTCTGGAAGTACTATTTGCATTGATAAGTCTAAAGGGGAAAGGCCTCGTTTACTATTAAGCCAATTTTCTTTATTTTTAGTGCTCGTTAAAAGTTGAAAAACAGGAATATTTAATTTATCCCACATATTAATTTCAGAATATGAATTACTATGTTCTACTGAAGAAAAAGAAGTAGTAGTTACTATAGCTTTGATTTTTTCAGATTGAAAAATACTACACACATTTCTTTTTACATATGGATCTCTTAAACTTGATACCCAAAGTGTTCTTGGGACCAATCCAAGAGCTCTAAATTTTTTTACTATTGCATTGGCTAGGCTTAAATCACCTGATAGAAATAGTGCTCTATATAATATTATCCCTACTTTTGGTCCCTTTTCATCCTTCCAATCCCAAACATACGGATCATTATATTTAGTTATTTCATAGTCATAAAGACTAAAGTTCTGATGGCTAATAATATTTTGACAAATAGATAGAACTTTGGACATATTTCTAACTCCTCCAATTTTCAATAAGTTTGAAATTCTTTCCGTTGTTTTTATTTCGGTGCTGCTTATTGAATGCAACTCAATTTCATGCTCTTTTGTACCTGACAAGATTATTATTGATCGATTTGAATTAGCTTGTTGCCATAATTGAAGTTGTTCTAATCCATATGACCAATGAGCTCTCCCTCCAAGTAAACGAACAATTATCAAATCAGAGCATTGCGCTGTATTAGATAGATAATGATCTACTTGCGATGGGTGTTCTATTGAAGACAGTAGTAATGCTCGTATTTTCCCAGTCCAATGCTTGTGTTCAGGGAGAGCCAAAGCAGAAGCAAGCGTTGCAATGTCTGAGTTGACACTGGTAAGAAAGAGTACTGGAGCTTTTGGCTGCTCAATTAGGGTTACTTCCTCTTCTGAACCATCTCCAGGTAGGGCTACTAAACGATGCATTCATACATTCTCCAGCGTTAGTTTTATAAAGCAGTAGATAGTGAGAAGATTATTGATATCTACCAACTCTAAAATGCATCAGTTCTTGCCCTACGCCTGGTTTAGGGGTGAATGTGTGCCATTTGAAGAAGCAAACGTCTCTATTGCTACTCATGCTCTTCATTACGGCACAGGGGCTTTTGGAGGAATGCGAGCAATTCCTAATCCTGAAGATAAAACTGAAATACTACTTTTCCGAGCTGATCGTCACGCTAGGCGATTAAGCCAAAGTGCAAAATTTCTGTTGACTGATCTTAAAGAAGAGATGATTCTCAATGCACTTGAATTGATGTTAAAGGCTAACCAACCTATCAAGCCTATATACCTAAGGCCATTTGTTTACACTAGTGACCTAGGTATAGCGCCAAGATTACATAATATTGAATCAGATTTTCTTATTTATGGAATAGAATTAGGTGATTACCTTCCTCCAAAGGGTGTAAGTTGTAGGTTTAGTAGTTGGACAAGGCAAGAAGATCGTTCATTACCACTAAGAGGAAAGATCACTGGTGCTTATATCACAAGCTCATTAGCAAAGTCAGAAGCTGTGTTAAGTGGATATGATGAAGCTTTATTATTAAACACGCAAGGAAAAGTTTGCGAAGCAACTGGAATGAATATTTTTATTGTTAGAAATGGAAATCTAATAACACCAGGAGTCGATCAAGATATCCTAGAAGGCATAACGAGAACCAGTGTTATCGAAATAGCAAAAGACAAAGGGATTCCTGTAATTGAAAGACCCCTAGACAAAACCGAACTATTTATTGCTGATGAAGTCTTTCTAACAGGTACTGCGGCTAAAATTACACCTATAAGACAAATAGAATCAACAACCCTTAATCCCATTAGGCCAATAATGGAAAATCTAAGAGATTGTTTAACAGATATTACTGAAGGAAAGAATCAAGAGTATAAACATTGGATTACACGTATAAAATTATAGGTATATCTTCATTGATACAAACTATGTAATCTTAGTTATTATGAGTAGATTTAACAACCTTAAATTAAAAAATGGACGTAAATCATCAAAGCTAGAAGGGTCAGATTTCCTTAAAAGACTATATGATAAGGAAAAACCTGTAATAGTTTTCGATGGGGCTACTGGAACTTCACTTCAAAATCTTGGTTTAACAGAAAAGGACTTTGGTGGAATTGAATATGAAGGTTGTAATGAATATCTTGTTATTAGTTCACCGGATTCAGTTTGCAAAGTCCACAAACAATTTCTAGAAGCGGGCGCAGATGTAATAGAAACAAATACATTTGGTGCCACTTCTATAGTACTAGAAGAATATGGCCTAGAGAAGCAAACATTCAATATAAATAAAACTGCCGCAAACATAGCTAAATCTATTGCAGAGTCCTACAGCAAAAAAGGCAAAAGAAGATTTGTAGCTGGATCAATTGGTCCAACAACAAAACTTCCTAGTCTTGGACATATTGAATTTGATGAACTTACAAAAGCCTATCAAATTCAAGTAGAGGCATTGCTAGAAGGTGAAGTTGACTTATTTATAATCGAGACTTGTCAAGATGTCTTGCAAATTAAAGCCGTACTTATTGCAATAGAAAAAGTATTTAAAAAACATTCAAAAAGAATTCCAATAATGGTTTCTGTAACAATAGAAACAACAGGAACTATGTTAGTAGGAACAGATATTTCTTCTGTTATAACAATATTAGAACCATTTAATATAGATATTTTGGGATTAAATTGTGCAACAGGGCCCGAACAAATGAAGGAACATATAAAGCACTTATCAGAATATGCTCCTTTTGAAATTAGTTGTATTCCTAATGCAGGTCTACCTGAAAACAGAAGTGGAGTTGCTCACTATCGCCTAAAGCCCTTAGAACTAAAAATGCAATTGATGAATTTTATATTAGACTATGGTGTACGCATTATAGGGGGATGTTGTGGAACAACACCAGAACATATCAAAGAATTAGTAGAATTATCGGAAACAATTAAAAATGAGAAAACATTATCTGAAATAAATCAAAGAAAAGAAATTAATTATTTACCATCTGCAGCATCATTATACTCATCAACTCCATATTATCAAGATAACTCTTTTCTTATAATAGGAGAAAGAGTAAATGCTAGTGGTTCAAAAAAAGTTAGAGATTTACTTAATAAAGAAGATTGGGATGGTTTAGTGTCTATTGCAAGAGAACAAGTAAATGAAAATGCTCATATACTTGATGTAAATGTCGATTATGTAGGTAGAGACGGTGTATCAGATATGAGGGAATTAGCTTCGAGACTTGTCAAAAATATAACCTTACCTTTAATGCTTGATTCGACTGAATATAAAAAAATGGAAAGTGGTTTAAAAGTTGCAGGAGGAAAATGTATACTTAATTCCACCAACTATGAAGACGGCGAGTCAAGATTTTATAAAGTTCTTGAATTAGCGAAAAGATATGGTAGTGGAATAGTAATAGGTACAATTGACGAAGAAGGAATGGCTAGAACAGCCAAGAAAAAGTTTACCATTGCAAGAAGGGCATACAATGATGCTATAAATTATGGCATTTCACCCTGTGAGATATTTTATGATCCATTAGCATTACCTATTTCTACAGGAATAGAAGAGGACAGAAGGAATGCAATTGAAACAATTAAATCAATCAAACTTATTACTAATGAATTTCCTGATGTACATATTATTCTCGGAGTCTCTAATATAAGTTTTGGATTATCACCAGCAGCTAGGGTTACATTAAACTCAGTATTTTTAGATCAATGTTATAAAGAAGGTTTAGACTCTGCAATTATTTCACCATCAAAAATTCTACCATTATCAAAAATAGATAAATCACAAATAGAAATCTGCATTGATCTAATAAATGATAATAGAATTTTTAAAAATGGAGTATGTGTCTATGATCCCTTATCGAAATTAATTTCATCTTTTGAAGGAGTAACTACAAAAGAAGCTCGCAGCACAAAAGATTTGAATAAACATCCACTTGAAGAGCGATTGAAAATTCACATCATTGATGGTGAAAAGCAAGGCCTAAATGAACACTTAGAACAAGCACTAAAAAAGTACGAGCCTCTTAAAATTATCAATGAATACTTGCTGGAGGGAATGAAGGTTGTAGGGGAACTTTTTGGTTCAGGTCAGATGCAACTACCTTTTGTATTACAATCAGCAGAGACAATGAAAGCAGCAGTTAATTTTCTTGAACCTTTCATAGAAGCTAATGGAGGGAATAGGAAATCAAAAGGTAAATTTCTAATCGCAACAGTAAAAGGTGACGTACATGACATAGGAAAAAATTTGGTTGACATAATACTTACAAATAATGGATATGAAGTAATAAACTTAGGAATTAAGCAAGATGTCTCGTCTATTATTAAGGAACAAAAGATCCATGAAGCTGATTGCATCGCTATGAGTGGACTTTTAGTAAAGTCTACAGCCTTTATGAAAGAAAATTTAGAAGCTTTTAATAGAGAAAGTATAAACGTACCTGTTATCCTAGGAGGAGCAGCATTGACACCTAAATTTGTAAATAATGACTGTAGTTCAGTCTATAAAGGTAAGGTCATTTACGGTAAAGACGCATTTACAGATTTGCGATTCATGGATGAATATATTAAAGCAAAGTCAAAGGGAATGTGGGATAATAAAAAAGGATTCCTTACCGAAATTCCAGAAGGTATTATAATTGCAAATAATTATACTAAAAATAGTAAGCCTAAATCAGAATTCCTAAGCAAAAAGAAAACTATCAAAGAGGATATAACTAACAGATCAACAAAGATTTTAGAAGAAACTGCTATATTGCCACCTTTTATAGGTTCAAAAATTCTTAGAACAAATGATTTAAATATAGATCAATTAATTTATTATTTAGACAAAAATGCACTATACGCTGGTCAGTGGCAATTAAAAAGGAACAAGAAACAATCCAAAGAAGAATATAACAAATTTCTTATTGAGAAAGCTGAACCAATATTAGAAAAGTGGATTAAATTGATAAAATCAGATAATTTAATACAACCACAGGCAGTTTATGGTTATTTCCCTTGTTGTAGAAGTAACAATAAGCTATTAGTCTACGACAAAGACAATATAACGTTGTTAGGCAGTTTCGAATTTCCAAGACAGAAAGGTGGAAATAGGTACTGTATCTCAGATTATTTTAACGATTCAATTAATGATTTACCTTGTGATTATTTACCAATGCAAGCTGTAACTATGGGGGCTAAAGCAAATTTATTTGCTCAGGAACTTTTTTCTTCAGATTCATATTCAGATTATCTATTCTTCCATGGATTGGCCGTTCAATTAGCAGAGGCTCTAGCAGAATATGTGCATGCTTTAATTAGAGTTGAATGTGGTTTTAAACACAAAGAGCCAAATGAAGTTAGTAAAATTCTTGCACAAAAATATAGAGGCTCACGTTTTTCCTTTGGTTATCCTGCATGCCCAAATGTATCAGACTCTAGAAAACAACTAAACTGGCTTAATGCTCAGGATATTGGTTTGTCTATAGATGAGAGCGACCAACTGCAGCCAGAAGAGAGTACAACTGCAATCATCGCATTACATAGTCAGGCTAGGTACTTTAGTGTATAATTGCTTACTTCTTGTAAAATAAAATAGATCAGTACTAATTATTTAATTTTATTAAATGATTACATAATTAGCATCTAAATTAAACTAAAGCAAATCTGGTCTTGGATTCCTAGATATACCAAAAGCAATTTATTATTCCTTACAAAGTAACTCTAATGTTTCGATAACATTTTGTTGGAATTCGTCTAGGACATCAGAGTCGCTGAGATCGATCCCTTCTCCAGCAGCATTTTGTGTTAGTTCCTGAAAATGGAAAGCACCCTCTCCATTTGCAAGAAACTCGATAGCAGTACTTTCTCCGCTCTCACGAAAGGCATCGCATAGCGCGAGGAAAGCAGCGTCTTCAGTGAACTCCCAATCCATTGAGGAGATATTTCTCATTGACGTTTAAACCCTTCCCCCCTGCATCCGTCAACCTTCTGTGGCCAGAATGTGCAATTTTTTTGCAACTTCAACAATGTATAAAGGCCCTAATTTTTGCCCTAATCGGTTCCCCTGAAAGGCTTTTCTAATTACAAGAACTATTATCAAAAAGTTTCAATACGAAAACCGTTTTAATATCAATACAATTCATCGATAGCTTTCCAGAGCCAAGTTTTTTATTAATAAAGCTAGAAGCTAGTTAAGTCGATGGAAATTCCCTGCTCCATTTGGTTCAAGGAAAAACTGCTGGCTTCTCATCCTGCTATTAGGAATTGAAAAATAAAGCTCATGGATCCAATTAAAAGAATTCCTTTCCGAGCCGTTTAAACGGCCATGAAGCCCCCTTGGCAGCCTTTCGTATGCCTTTTGACTGATCAATGCCCTAAGGCATCCTTGCATTCATTTAAAGCGGCTTTTGGTAGTTTCTAGCTGAAACAACTGATAGTCCCGAAAAAGCGGAAAGGAGTTTTCTCGGGATTTAAGAAACTTGATAGAAATTCAAAATTCTCTGGATTTTGAATTTTTATATAAACTTAAAGTAAGAGTATTAACTTATGGCAACTAAACTAGATAAATCAAATAAGGAATCGTTTTGGCAAGCAGCGCTGAAAAGAACTAAACAGGCTGTTAAGTCAGATTCATTGCAACCATTAGAGACAGAAATTATAAAAATCTATAATGATGATTTGCAAAATTTTGAAGTCAGAAAGCTAGTAGCCGAAAAACCTCCACATTTAATAAATGAGACTCATAGGAAAAACCCATTTCTTCCTCCAGACAAAGAATTAGAGATAGCAAATATCGGAAAAGATCATATTTTAATATTGAATAAATATCCAGTACAAGTAGGCCACATGTTACTTATAACAAAAGATTGGGCCCCTCAAAATGGATGGCTATCTATTAATGACTTTAGAGCTCTTGAAATTGTAAGTGAAGACACACAAGGTTTGTGGTTTTTTAATAGCTCATCTACTTCTGGAGCGAGTCAAGCACACAGACATCTACAACTACTTAGAAGAGATAGCAAAGAACAGGTTTGTCCAAGAGCTAAATGGTTTGACAATCAATTGACAAATAACGTACAAACAAAAGACAATATATCTAAGGGCACTCATGTAATAGCTTTAGGTTCAAAATCATTCAACTCTAAATTTTTATACAAATCCTATCTAGACTGCTGCTTAAAAATGGAAGTTGGAACACCAAGTAATGATAAAATACCAAGAAAAGCATACAATCTTATTCTTTCAAAAGATTGGTTTATTATTGTTGTTAGGTCAAAGGAAAAGATAAAAGGCTTCAGCATAAATGCTCTTGGCTTTGCAGGTTATTTACTAGCGACTGAGGACTCTGATATAAGTTGGCTTGAGTGTAATGGACCTATATCTCTCCTGGAAGAAGTTGTACAACCAGTGAAGTAATAAAGTAGATTCTATAAGTATAATAATAGGAAAGTAAGTTATATGATAAATACACATAATTTTTTTCTTTAATGATTTTCAGATATCATTTTAATTATATAGCTTTATGTATTCAGCAAAAAACTTCATGCTCATTATTTTTGTTCATGAGTTATTATGACATTCATGGACTTCGTTACTACTAGCCATTAAAAACTTAGATAAGTTTAGATCCAATATTAAAAAGATGATAACAATTATTAAAAATTGAGCATTAACAAATGTTTGTTTATAAATTACTATAAGATTATAGAATCCTTGTGCTTGGCACTTATGCTAATCCTATAGGGGAAGAGGTTTTCAGTGAATGATGCAGATCAAAAGAGAACATCACGAAGAATCTCAGTAGACCTTCCATATCAAGATATAGAAAGTATTGATCAACTTAAAAAAGAATGGGGCTTAAGAAGCAGAGGAGATGTTCTTAAAAGATTACTTCAAGAGATACTTCCTAATAATAATATAGAATTTAATACAAATGAAAATAATTTAGAAGACAAAATTGAAAATGTTATAGATAAAAAACCTCTATATAATGAACAAAAAGCTTTAGTATTAATAGATGATAACCAAATAACAAGTTTAAACAATAGCAGTCAGAAAAATAAATCTGGGAATCAAAACTTTCAACAACCTAAAGATAATTTAAATATCACAAATAAAGTCATTAACCTACCAAGTTTTGTGACTAAAAAAGCTAAAGACCTCCGCGAGAGTTTGCAACCAGAAGGTAAAAGCTATATTAATGAGCCTAATTTAGTTAAAACTGTTACAAATAAGCATGTCTTAAATGCTATAAAAGCCTCAAAAGATCATTGGAAAACACTTTATGGAAATGATCCTAATGAAAATGTTATAGAAGCTGCAATGAGTTGGCTTGCAAAAGAAATCTGGCCAAATCTTGAAAGCACAGAAGGAATTTCATTTACCTGGAGTGCAGCAAATCGTATACTTAAGGAATATTGTCCAGAATGGCAATATCAAAATCCCTCTTTAGAAAGAGTTATTGTATTAGCTGGAATTCTTGAAGATCCATTCGCGGCAGAAAACTTGGCTAAAAGAGTGCCAACCTTGATTCGCAGATTTGTAAATAAATTCAAGAGAAGTCGAAATGTCACTTCCTTTCAAACGTTGGAATCAACCATGACCATTCATGGTGCTCTCAAATTACTAGATTTACCAACTAAAGCTGGAGCCGCATTGACATTAAGTAGAATTAGGGACGCTTATAAATTTAAGGCTATTTCAGTTCATCCTGATGCAGGAGGTTCTACTGAAGCTATGCGAAGAGTAAATGAAGCTTACCAGCTTCTTAAAGATTTATACAGAAAGCAGGAATAACTTACATTTCTCATTTTAGTTAAAATATTAATTTCATAGCATGTCTTAAACAAGACTATTGAACAAATTATTCAGTAAAAACCCGAAGTTAATATCGAACATTCCTATTTTTTTTAATAAGCAAATTTTGATGATTTTTTTATATGCCTAAACCCAATAGGTTTAACTTATTTAGAATGTCTCATTTAAGACACATTCTAAGTCCTATAGTGCTACTTACATGAGAATTTTGACAAACTATTTATAAAATCCGAAGTTAATATCTATGATTACTATTTTTTTTAATAAGCAAATTTTGATGATTTTTTATATGCCAAAACTCAATAGGTTAAAGTTAATCAGAGTGTCTCAACTAAGACACATTCTAAGTCCTATACTGCGACTTAGCTGAGACTCTTGACAAACTATATATAAAATCCAAAGTTAATATCGATGATTGCTATTCTTTTAAATAAGCAAATTTTGATGATTTTTTTTTGCCAAAACTCAATAGGTTTAAAGGTATATAGGTATCTCATATGAGACTCTTTCTAAGTCCTATAATGGGGCTCAGTTGAGACTTATGGGCAAACCATTTATAAAAATCCGAAGTTAATATTGATGATTCCTATTTTTTGCAATCAATTAAATATTGATGAGCTTTTACTTATGAATGACTAATAGACAAGAAATACAATTGGTGTCCATTTTCTGTCCATTAATTATATTGGATTCGAAAGAGCTTTAGTACCAAGTGAAACAAGTCCTGCGTATCTGTTGTAATGACAGTTACGCAGGGAAGTCAGCGCAATAAGCATTTGGTTTGTTTAGAGCTCGTTATTCCTATTAAAGTCATTACATGAGTCCCATATTAAGACTGGTTCAATTTCAGCTAATGTAATAATTTATCTCTAATAGCAATTCCTCATGAAATTATTTGAGCACCTATACTGGTATTGATATTCTTATCTAAGACTAATATTAAGACTATAAGTTGGTCTCACATAAGATCTTATATACTTAGTAAAGAGGAAGCATTTGAAGAGCCTATTTTTAAATAGGTGGTTTTAATTCTAATGCTATTAAAATTTCAAATTTTTTGAAGGGATAAAAAGACACACCTTCTTTGAATCATTCAGGCCCTAACATTACTAACATGCTTCTCTAGACATAAAGTAATACCTAATTAAACCTTCTTTATAGGTTTCTTTTAAAATTTTTATATACAGATTTACCTAACTATAGACTTTTAATTTTGTTATAGTAATTTAGAGAATATTAAAATATAAAATTACTAGAAATCAATTTTGAAAAAACAATTTAAAACTACAACAAATAAACAATTGATATTCCCAAATATTGGTGAAAACATTCAGATACGTTGCTTAGACATAGATAAAACAGGTTTTGGAATTTCTAATTTTAATGGCTTCGTTTTTATTACTCCAGACTTAATACCAGGTGAAACAGCTACTGTAAAAATAGAATATCGGAAAGGCTCCCAATGGTTTACTTCAATTGTTGAAAGAATCGTTAAATCAAAAAACCGACAAAAGGCACCTTGTTCGTATTATAGATTTTGTGGTAGTTGTTCTACACAACATATTGTATATCAAGAACAAATAAGATTAAAAATAAAGCATCTAGAAGACGTAATTTACCGAATAGGTAAATTAGATGTAACGATAAATCTAGAATTAGTAAATGCTGAAGAAATTGTTAGTTATAGAAATCGAGCAATAATTCCTTTTAGAAAACAGAAAAATGGAGAATTGTCTTTGGGATACTATAAAAGAAAAACTCATTCGATAATAAATATAGATGAATGTTTAGTTTTAGACGAAAGGATATCAAAATTAATTAAACCTATTAAATTAGACCTTGAATCATATAACCACCAGACAAATTATATTTCAGATGATATTAAGAAAATAAGACAATTAGTCATGAGGATAGGTACAGGTACAGGTGAAATCCTGATATCAATCGTAAGTTATAAGGATATTAAAGAAGAATTGCTAATTATGGCTAAAAATTGGTTAAACAGGTGGCCTGATGTTAAAGGAATAACATTAAATATTCAACCAGAAGATAATAACTTGATTTTTGGGAAAGAAACTATAGTCCTTGCAGGTAGAGATTATATAGAAGAAAGTTTCTGTGGTTTAACAATAAGATTAGCCACAACTAATTTTTTTCAAATATATTCAAAGCAAGCCGAAAAGGTAGTTTCATTATTAATTAAATGGTTTTCAAAGGATAAGACAATAAAATCAATAGTAGATGCTTATTGTGGTGTTGGTACAATATCTTTACCTTTAGCCCAAAACGGCTTCAGAGTCACAGGTATTGAAATAAACAAAGAATCTATCGGGCTTGCATTAATAAATGCTCTTATAAATAATATTAGTTTAGTAAATTTTAAAACTGGTAACATTAATTCTTTAATAAGTAATTATATAGATCAAACAAAAGGCCTCGTTCTAGATCCGCCAAGAAAGGGACTTGACTGTAAATTAATAGAGATAATTAAAAATAAATTGCCCAAAAAGATTGCTTATTTAAGTTGCAATCCCGCAACACTAGCTAGAGATTTAAAATTAATTACAAATAAAAATTCTTACAAAGTAGAAGTAATATATGCTATTGATTTTTTCCCTCAGACTACACATTTAGAATGTCTGGCATTACTTAACAGAATTAACTCCTAAGTTCAGCATTTAAAGATTTAATTAACTCTTTTCTAACTTTTTCATGAATTGGTTTCACATCTTCATCATTTAGTGTTTTGCTTTTATCCCTATACCAAATTCTGAAAGCAAGACTACATTTATCTACACCTATCTTTTCCTCCTCGAAACGATCTATTAATTCAACCTTTTCAATTAAGGGTTTCCCTACTTTTAGAATTAATTGGACGACAAGTTTAGAAGTTATATCCTTATTTACTATAAGGGCTATGTCTCTTTCAAGAAAAGGAATAGTACTAAACTGTTTATAGGTTACATTCCAAGCTTTCTTTCTAGTAGCAGCAACTAAAATTGGGTTTAAGTTCATTTGAAACATATAAGTTTCTATAGGCAATGATCTTTCATCTGTTATAGCAGGATGAAGTTGACCAAAAGAACCTATTTCTTTACCTTCTAAAATAAGATTTGCGGCCTTGCCTGGGTGCAAAATATTATCTGCTATAATTTGTTTATCTGAGATATTAATTTTAAATTTGTCAAATAGCTCAGTTAGTTTACCTCTTGCTTCATAATAATTTAAATATATATTTCCCTTATTAGCACTCCACATTTCTAACCTATTTTCTCCACATATAATTCCCGAAAGTATCAATTCTTGATTAATATCATTATTAATTCTTTTATAAATATTTCCTATTTCAAATATCCAACACCCAGTTCTTCCAGCCTTTAAATTTCTTTGACATATATTTAAATGTTCAAGCCATAAATTTGTTCGCAAGTGACTTGTTTCTGACAAAAGTGGGTTTGTAATAGCCACCATTTCATCCACATCATGAATTTTTCCGACTAGAGAGAATGAGGAAACTTCTTGTAATCCTGATGCACACAAATATTCTCGAAGGTATCTTTCGGCTTTTTGCTTAGGATTTAGTACTCCAGGTCTAATTGGGTGAGGTAGATTAGATTCAAAACGATCAAAACCTATTAATCTTGCTATTTCTTCTATTAAATCAACTTCTCTTTGTAAATCATTCTTTCTAGAAGGGTCTATATTTACATTCCATCCTATATCAATAGTTTGTATAGTACATCCAATATCACATAAAATTTGTTCAATTTCATCGTCTCTTATTTTGCGAATACTTTTATCTTTATTTTCCTCCAATATATCGTTACTTTCATTTAATGAAAGTTTTATATTTCCTAATAATTTATGTACTCTTGAACGGCGAAGTAATATTTGTTTTTCAGTGATGCTTACAGCTCCAAATACCCAAGAATCAGTCAAAGAACATTCATTATTTTCTTTTAAAATATTGATTGCTCTATTAGCGGCTAATAATGTCAACTCACTAGGGATACCTTTTTCATAACGACTGCTAGATTCTGTCCTAATGGCTATATCTCTAGATGTATTCCTAACTGAAACTGGTGAAAATACAGCAGCTTCTAGCCAAACTCTTTTAGTTTGATTATTTACAGCACAATTATTACTTCCTATCACTCCAGCTAATGCTATTGGTAAGTTGTGACAAGTTACGACATGACTTGCTTCTGATAGTGAAATTTCTTTTCCACCTAATGATATAAATTTCTCACCTTTATATGCATTTCTTATTCCAAAGTTTTCTATATTAACCTTTTTCTTTGTTATTTTCTCTAATAGATCTGCATCAAATGCATGAAGAGGTTGACCTTGTTCAAGCATGACGTAATTTGTTATATCTACAATTAAGTTTATAGATTTAATACCTGCTGATTCTATACGTTGTTTTATTAACTTGTTAGAATCTTGATAACATTTGATATCTTCTATTAAAGTTAAAGAATATAAGCCTCCTTTCTCTATTATAGGACTTTTAATTTCCTCAGATTGAAATGATTTAAATTTTAGATTTTCCTCTATGGTTGGCAAGGAAAGATTTGATCTTGTAATAGCTGATACCTCTTTAGCTATTCCAATCATTGACATTCCATCTGATCTATTTGCTGTTATTGCCAATTCAAGAACGGTGTCATTTAATCCAAAGAATTCAGAAACCGGTTCACCTATTGATGGAAAAGGGCCGCTTAAATTTTCAAATATACATATACCCTCTTCATTAACGTTTAAACCTAACTCTCCTTGAGAACAAATCATACCTTCACTAGAAACTCCTCTAAGTTGACTAGCTTTAATATTTAAGTCTTTTGCTGGAAGATATGAACCAACAGTTGCCACTGGAACGTGTATACCACTTCTCACATTTGGAGCACCACAAACTATCTGAAGAGGTGTTTTCATGCCAATATCAACCTTGCAAATACTTAGTTTGTCTGCATTTGGATGTTTTTCCTTAGATTCCACAAAACCAACGACAACACCAGACGCATTAGAACTTCGGTTATCAATAGCTTCGACCTCAAATCCTGCTATAGAAAGCTTTTCCGCCAATTCTTCTGTTGAAATTGGTATATGGACCATATCCTGTAGCCAGGACAATGACACCCTCATGGGCCTTTATAAAAGAGAAATAGATCCTACGAATTGAAAGGCGCCTTTTGTAAGGGTCCTACGAGCTTGTAAGATCTGGTTTGTAATTACGCATCGCAACTGCGGCGCTACGTCCTTTATGGCAAAAAGCAAGGGCGTCCGGATAGTGATCACTCTTGAGTGCACTGATTGCCGGTCCAATCCCGCCAAACGCTCACCAGGAGTGTCTAGGTACACAACTGAAAAGAATCGCCGAAACACAACTGATCGGCTTGAAATCAAAAAGTTTTGCACACATTGCAATAGATCAACTGTACATAAGGAAATCAAATGATCATTCAGATAGAAATTCATCCAACTGTTCACTATTAAAATGTCAAATTCATTTTTCAAACAAAAACTCTCACCGATTAAGCCAGGGGATCCTATTGATTATAAAGATGTTGATCTCCTCAAAAAATTTATTACCGATCGCGGGAAAATCCTTCCAAGACGTCTTACGGGCCTAACTGCAAAACAGCAAAGGGACCTTACAACAGCTGTTAAACGAGCACGTATAGTTGCCCTTCTTCCATTCGTAAACCCTGAAGGATAACTTGCAACAATTATAAAATTCCTTCAACCTAATTATTTGAAACAGAATCTAAAAGACAGTAGTGGCTTTAGTGAATTGATTAGTGAAGAATTGTGTGGAGAAGCAATTAATTCTAATTTGATATTTGACCATTTAAATTTGCCAGAAACAGTAAAGGATTTATCAAGATTAAATACATACACAATAGATGATTCTTCCACTTTTGAAATAGATGATGCAATTTCATTAGAACAACAAGAAGATAAAAAAATCATATGGATACACATTGCAGATCCGTCTAGTTTTATCCCAATAAATAGCAAAATAGACATAGAAGCAAGAAAGAAAGCATCCAGTATTTACCTTGCTAATAAAATAATTCCTATGTTACCTGAAAATATAGTAAACGAATTCCTTAGCTTAAAAGCAGGAAGAGTTTCAACGGCATTAAGTGTATCAATAGTGCTAGATTGTAAAGGTCAAATAATTGATTATGATATTACAAGAAGTATAATAAACCCACATTATAATTTAACTTACGAAGAAGCCGATGAGCTAATAGATTACCAACCTCCCCAAGAAAAGGACTTAGCAATTTTATCGAATTTATTGGAAATACGTAGAATATTCAGAAAACAGAATGGTGCTCTAATTCTTGATCAGCCGGAAGGAAAGTTTAAATATAAGGACGGAAGACCTAATTTAAAAATAATTGAAAATTCACTAGCAAGAAATTTAGTAAGCGAAAGCATGATTCTAATGGGCACTGTTATAGCTAATTTCGCTAAAAAATACAATATATCTGTACCATATAGGACACAAAAAGGTAATAACTGTCAATATAAAGATTTATTATATAATGGAAATATTTTATCAGTTAAAAATTCAGAGATCAAACAAAAGCTAAGCAAGGCTTCTACAACTACTAAGCCTGATAGCCATTCATCATTAGGCTTAGATTGTTATGTTCAAGCGACATCTCCTCTAAGGAGGTATCTTGATTTAATTGTCCATAGACAAATAATAGGTTATCTACAAAATGGATTTATGTATTCAGAAGAAGATATTGCAGAAATAATAAAGGATGTTAATTTTTCACAACGGCAAGCTATTGAAATTATGAATGAGGATAAGTTTCAATTGCAATATTACTGGTTCAGGAAAAACAAAAAGAAGCAATGGAAAACATATTTTTTACGAACATTAAAGAGAAATGAAAACATAGCCTTGTTACGTTTTGAAGATATGGAAATGGATATAGCATGCATTTTAGATACTTTAGAAAATTGGCAGGTAGGAAAGGTACTTTATATATTGTTAAATGACATTGATACCTCTAATTTTGTCAATTTTAAATTGATTGCCTTTTAGACGAATATTTATTAAATAGTAAAAGTATTGAGTATGCAATTAAAGAACTGGTGTAATTAAGAGAATTAATGATAAAATTAAGTAGTATAGACAATTAGGTTATATCATAATCTGTAAGCAATGTCTTTTATTCTTACTACTCCTCTCTATTACGTAAATGATAAGGCACATTTGGGTAGTACTTATACAACATTGGCGTGCGATACACTTGCAAGATTTTACAGGCTTGAAGGCAGAAAAGTTATCTTCATAACAGGTGTGGATGAACATGGACAGAAAATACAACGTACAGCAATAAAATCTGGTAAGACACCTCAAGAGCATTGCGACACAATTACAGAAAATTACTTAAATCTTTGGAAAAACTGGGATATAACATATGATAGATTTATCAGAACGACTTCTCCAAAACATAAGATAATTGTAGAGCAATTTTTTAAACGTGTTCAATCATCTGGTGATATTTATATTGGATATCAAAAAGGATGGTACTGCGTTGAATGTGAAGAATATAAAGAGGTTTCAACAAAAGATGATAAACCTAGCTGTTCAGTACATATGAAGGATCTCGAATGGCGAGACGAAGAGAATTTATTCTTTAGATTATCAAAATATCAAAGCCAAATAGAGAATCTAATTTCACAACCAAATTTTCTTTTTCCTAAAAGCCGTAGAAAAGAAATAATTAATTTTGTTGCTGGGGGACTAAAAGATTTTTCTATTTCAAGAATAAATGTACCATGGGGTATTCCAGTTCCTGGATTTAAAGGACATACATTCTACGTTTGGTTTGATGCACTCCTAGGTTATTTAACAGCTATAATTGATGATGGAGGGGAGATTAATATAGAAAGGTTAAATCAATCAGGTTGGCCAGAAACTCTTCATGTGATAGGTAAAGATATTCTTAGATTTCACGCTGTTTATTGGCCAGCCATGCTTATTTCTGCAGGTCTTAAAGTTCCTAAAACCCTATTTGGACATGGATTCCTAACGAGTGAGGGACAAAAAATGGGTAAATCACTAGGCAATGTACTTGACCCAATGAAATTTCTAGAATCATATGGCCAGGATTCAGTTAGATGGTATCTCTTACGAAATATTCATTTTGGAAAAGATGGAGATTACCAACAAAAAAGATTTGTTGAGTTAATAAATAATGATTTGGCTAATACAATCGGAAATATGATTAATAGAACAACATCTATGTCAAGAAAATGGTTCTCTAATAGTATACCTACATATGATAAAAAACTTCCAAATGACAACTTTCTTATAAATAAATCAACTGCAACCATAAATGAAGTAAGAGATAATTTAACCGGTTTAAAGTTCTTAGAAGCTTCTGAATCGATTCTTGAATTATCTAGGATTGCGAATGTATATATCAATGAAAAAGCACCCTGGAAATTAATTAAGGACGAAGATAAAAAACAAGAAGTTGGCAATATAATTTACGATGTTTTAGAGGTATCAAGAATAATAGGTGTACTTCTAAAACCTATTCTACCAAACTTAAGCAAAAAAATCTTGAATCAACTATCAATTCAAGATGATATTAGCTACTGGAAGGATCATCTTGATTGGGGTAAACTTAAAAGTGGTCAACTACTACCTCAACCACAACCAATTATAAAAAAATTAGAAATAAACGGTACGTTATGAAAATAAATCTGAACAAAAGTAAATTACTAATAATTAGCCTAACAATTATTGTGACACAGTACGGTTGTTATAATAAAAAAGAGTCTTCCAATATAAATTCAGAATATGAATTTGATGACATTAATTTATCAAAATACAACCCTCAGGGAGATTTAGCTTGGAGATTAAATAGCCCTCAGGCTAAATACGACGATATTAAAAAAGTTATTAGATCAAAAAGTACTTCTATTAAAATATATTCAAACAAGAAACAAGAATACATTATCAATGCAGATAGCCTAACCTCATTAGATGATACAAATTTAATTTTATTAGAAGGAAATGTTAAATTATCAAAAACGAACAGTAAAAATCTTATTATTATAGGTGATTCATTAATTTGGGACACAATAAATTCTAAAATAAAGATACATACTAATCCCAAAGTTTATTCAGATAATTATATAGTCTATCCTCACAATATTTCATTTGATACGAACTCAAAGATCTTAGAATTACAAGGAAAGGTACAATTAATAGTAAAAAAAACAAAGTTTACTATATCCAACAAAGACAATGTCATTATTGATGGGAAAAATATCATATGGAATCTGGATTCAGGCAAACTAGAGAGTAATGAAAAAGTTACTGCTCAAGGATATAATAATGCTGCCGATAATAAATACACGTTCACGAGTAAATCGTTAAAGGGAAATACTCAATCTAATTATCTAAGTCTACAAGATTGTATAGCCCATAGAAAAGCTATAAGTACCACATATGCTAACAAATGTAATTTATCATTTAATTTAGATAAACCAGATAATACTATGCATCAAAAGTTATTTAATATTACCCCTATTAAAATAAACAAAAGTGAAAGTAGGATTGAATTTGTTTCAAATAAAAATGATGTAAAAACAGATTTTATAATAAATGAATTAGAAAGGTCATTTAAATTAATGGATTAGAGAGTAAGATTTCTAAAAGCTTTTCTGCCCAACATATTAATAACTTCTCATCTGACTTAGAAAAACAACTTTTCGAACAACCGCCCAGTATTATCCAACCCTTATCTAATAATGGATATACTATTAAAGAAGGTAGATTTTCCAATATTGGCTCAAATTCATGTCGACCAGGGTATAATTCAGCATTTGCTAAGGAAATTAATTCCTGTTTGATTCTTGCTTCATTACATGTTGATCCAGGTATAAATTTTCCAGAACCTAATATACCTCTGTGTAATAAGATCAGATTATTCCAATAAATTAAAACCGTTGATGCCGGAGTTGCCGTTAAGAAAACATGACTACCCCATGCAATTTCTTTTTTTAATTCACTAGGCAAACCTTTTTGAATAAATAAACCCTGCTTTTTCTTTTTTAAGTTAGTAGTTAATTTTCTAGTTTTAGTTTGTTCCCATAAGAAAGCGACAAGCATCAAGCAAACTGAGGATAGACTTGATAACACTTCAGCTCGTTGAAAACTAGGGCTTATAATATCTGCCTGGTATCCATTGATTATTGTTAATAATAGGAATATTATTCCTATAGATAAGTATGACTTTGCAATCGTCGCCATCTGTAAATAGTCCCAAAAAGAGAAACTCAATTAATAATTATTATAATACAATTCAAAATTTTAAACATTAAGCAATTAATTATGTATTTTCTTTTGTTTTTAGTATAATAACAGAATGTCTAGGGCTATAATTATTTTTTAATAAACAAAAGTATATAAGCTGAAATGAGCGTAATTGAAATTGACAAGTCAAATCAAGCCTCAAATATTATTCTTGTAACAGGCCCTAGTAAAAGTGGTAAAAGTAGATGGGCGGAATATCTAGTTAGAAACAACCGAGATCTAACTTACATAGCAACATCAGAAGTTAAAGATGGTGATAGTGATTGGAGAATGAGAATAAAATTACATCAAGAAAGAAGACCTGCTTATTGGAACCTAATTGAATCACCAGATGATTTAGCTACTACTATTAACACATTAGAACATAAAAATATCTTAATTGATTCATTAGGTGGTTATGTAACTAAGCATTTAAATAAGGATATGAATGAATGGAAAAATTTGGCTACTACATTAATAAATAGTTTAATTAAACATAAAAAAACAATTGTAATTGTTACAGAAGAAACAGGATGGGGAGTTGTTCCAATGACAAAAATTGGGGTTTTATTTAGTGAAAGGTTAGGTGAATTGGCTCAAGGAATCGAAGCAAGGTCAACAAAAAGTTGGTTAGTGATCCAAGGAAGAGCTATAGATCTTAAACAAATAAGTGTAATTGTCCCATGAATAATCACAGTCAAATCCCAATTTTAAGTATAGCCTTATTTGAACCCCGAATACCACAAAATACTGGCAATATAGCTAGAACATGTGCCGCATTTAATTTACCATTACATTTGATAGAACCACTTGGATTTAGTCTAGAAAGTAAATTATTAAAACGAGCAGGCCTTGATTATTGGCCTTATATTAATATTAAGGTCCACAGTGACTTTAATACATTTTTAAAAAAGATTAGTAAATCTCAACGTTTAATTGGATTTAGTAAATCATCTAATGAAGACTTAAGTACAATAAACTTTAAAAAGGGTGATGTATTGTTACTTGGTAGAGAAGATTTAGGTTTACCAGACTTTGTAAGGGGGCAATGCTTTTCTATAGCATCAATACCAATGCCAGGAGGAGTAAATGACAATAAAGGATTAGGAGTAAGAAGTTTGAATTTATCAAGTGCAACAGCTATAGTTGCTTATCAAGCAGGTTTAAAATTAGGTTTATTTAACTAAAAAAGATTTAAGATAATTATTGTTTTATTTCTAATTTAAGTGTTTTCAGTAAGAGATATGCATTCATACCAACAAGTAAGCAAATGAGATGATGAAGGAATCTAATTGAAGTCAGTATCGATTACATATCATTTTTCAGTTACTTTATTTTTGATAATCTTGTGACTTTAGGGGTTTGTCTTATAGAATTGGTCTGATTGTCAGAGTAGCTCAGCTGGTTAGAGCATCGCACTCATAACGCGGGGGTCGCGAGTTCAAGTCTCGCCTCTGACATTTATACAAGAAAAAGTCCACTAATATGAAAAAGGTTCCTATGCAAACTAAGACAGAAGCTATCACATCAATAGAGCAGGATACTATTTGAATCTCTTCAACAACATTTATAATTAGTTGATTAATAGGTTTAAACTATTAAGGTTACCTCATATCTATAGCATTTAATCGATCCTTAAATGTGCCTTTAGAAATATCATCATTACTATTAAATATTATACTAGACTCGTTAACCCTGGTATCTTGACTATAAACATATCTTTTTTTATCGTTATTATTGGAAGGCTCTGATGATTTTTTTTCTTGAATTGTTTGCCTAGTTGGTGTATCTCTTTTTAAGGGGTAAGCACACAACTCACTTCGCAACTGATTTAATAATCTAAAATGGCTACTACTAAATCTACGTAGCAATTGATGGTTCCAATTCATGTTTAGATGATTTCCTTTATACTGAATGTATGAGCCATATCAGCTGATGATGACTTTTTGAAATTTTTACTGTTTCAGTAGGTATTTAAGTATAACCTACAACTAACCAACAAAGACCCCAATTAGGTCAACTAACCCTTCATCCTCCAACTCAACTTATTCATGACTGAAAACAGATGCCTACGAGTAGGCCAAAAAGCACCTGATTTCACAGCAACTGCAGTATTTGACCAGGATTTCAAAGAGATTTCTTTGTCCGATTACAAAGGAAAGTATGTTGTTCTATTTTTCTATCCACTAGATTTTACTTTTGTATGTCCTACTGAAATTACCGCTTTCAGCGACAGATATTCAGAGTTTAGTTCAAAAAATACAGAAGTCTTGGGTGTTTCAGTTGATAGCCAGTTTAGCCACCTCGCTTGGGTCCAAACTCCAAGAAACCAAGGTGGTTTAGGAGATATTGACTATCCATTAGTAGCTGATTTAAAAAAAGAGATTTCTACTGCATATAATGTTCTAGATGATAATGAGGGAGTAGCCTTAAGAGGTCTTTTTATAATAGATCCAGATGGTGTCATTATGCATTCAACAATAAACAACCTTCCAGTTGGAAGAAATGTTGATGAGACTTTAAGAGTATTACAAGCTTTTCAATATGTTCAATCAAATCCTGATGAGGTTTGTCCAGCAAATTGGACACCCGGAGATAAAACTATGAAGCCAGATCCTGTTGGGAGCAAAGAATTCTTTAGTTCCTTAGATTAAATTTAATCTACTTGTTATTAGATGCTTGCCTGATTATTAATTTATCTCAGGCAAGCTTTTTAAATTTATTTATTTACTTTAAATTGATTTAATAATTGTCTGATTCCTTCTGTGAGAGTTTCAGCCATAGCTATTCTTTTACCATCACTGACTACTATCCTTGTAAGTGTAGGTAGACCACCCATTGTAGCCTTTAAATAAACAGGTTCTACATAAAG
This sequence comes from Prochlorococcus sp. AG-363-C20, assembly GCA_003280295.1. Classification (GTDB taxonomy): domain Bacteria; phylum Cyanobacteriota; class Cyanobacteriia; order PCC-6307; family Cyanobiaceae; genus AG-363-K07. The sequence continues at coordinate 96,239 of QCFI01000003.1, forward strand.
CAAGGCTTGACCAATTGGTAAAACTAAAAGATTACCTTGTATAACTTCTGAACCAGCTCTATCCCATAAACTAAATTGTTGACTTATCGAAGGGTTTTGATTTATTAATGCCTGTATTTGCTCTGGCCCAAAAATAGAGGTTTGACTTGGAAACTTCAGAAGTACTAATTGCCCATAGTTATTTGAATCATTTCTTGCTGCAAGCCATGCAGCCAAGTTGGGTCTAGCAAGAGGACTAAGAGGTTGCAATAACAAGAATTCTGACTCTTCATTATCTCCTAGCTGTGCTGTTATATGGTAGGGCTCTACTGGTACTTCTTTTGTTCCATAAAGTTCTTTAGGAACCTGCCAAAGATCATCACCATTATAAAATGTAGTGGGATCTGTTACATGATACCGAAGCAATTGCTGAACCTGCATATTAAATAATTCTTTTGGTACTCTTAAATGCTCTCTTATTTCGAGTGGCATACTCGTTAAAGGCTGAAATAAGTTAGGAAATAAGCTTTGCCAAGCTCTAATTAGAGGATCATTCGGTTCACTAATATAAAGCATAACACTTCCATTATAAGAATCTATAACTGCTTTTACTGAATTTCTAATGTATCTAATAGGTCTTCCATCTGGGAGAAGTGATGCATAAGGGTAATGTTCTGAACTTGTATAACCTTCAACTATCCAATACTGATTTTGATCCTTTTGATAAGGCTCTTTTGGATTATGTATATTTATCGAAATTAGATATGGATCTCCAATAAGGTCTATAAAAGGAGCTATCGTTTTTATTCTTTTTTTTATTTCTCTTCTTAATAAAAGCTTTGAATTGTAATTAAGAGATCCACTATTAAGAATCCGAGGTTCTTTAAGATGAATGGATGCACTTATTCGCTGTAAGAGAGTATTAAGTGATATTCCTCCTTTTCCTTTATAATGATTAAAAATGTTTTTATCTCCTTGTGGATAATCTAATTCTTTTATTTGCGAAGGTGCAATAGCATACGTAGAAGTAAGCATTCCATAGTAAATAGAAGGCTTACCTATTGGCAATGAAGTAATTACATCTTTTTTCGTTATACCTAATGTTTTGCTTCCATCAATGGATGTTGAGGGGCCTAAATCCTTGATGAAATATTCTGGCAATCCATCATCAGCTTTTGTATTTATTGGGCTTACAGTAAAACCATAACCATGTGTAAAAACAAAATGCTTGGTTAACCAAGTTTTTGAACTTTTGGGTAATTGATCTTGGTCTATTTCTCTTGCTGTAATCATTACCTGCTGTCTTTCGACAGAATCACTTTTGAGACGATATCTATCAACAGCTACATTAGAAAAGCGATAATACTGTCTAAGTTGTTGTAGTTGTCTGTTTGTATCTAGAAGGGGTTGGCTATCCCATAGTCTTACATTTCTTAGTGTACTTTCTCCTAAGACTAAATCTTTACTGGTTAATCTCGCTTGAGGATTTATCAATTTAGTTTTAATTGAATCTAATTGAAATGCTTTCCTTGTAGCTTTAATAGAGCGTGAGATATATGGTTCTTCTAAAATTAATTCTTTTGGCCTCACTAAAATCCATTCTAAGAGAGGTGTAAATAATATCTCACTTATTATTGATAATGTAAAAAGAATACTTGATGCAAAACGGATAAGGTTTTTGTGTCTAAATTTAAATGGTATAGAAAGAAATAAAAGCGTAAGTACGCAAAAACAAGAAAAATTTCTAAGTGGTATATTAAAATAAATATCTAACCAACCTGCTCCTGGTATTATCCCTGAATCGCTCCACATAAATTCATGTCTAGAAAGCCAAAATAATAAAAATACATCAAAAAATAAAAGGGCTATTATAGGCCTTAGGTAATTCCTTTTATAATTATTCAACCAAGGTGCAGACCAATCAGAAAGACAACTCTTTGTGGTCAGATACCACCAGATAGATGAAGATAATGTAAGCAATGTTAATAACAATATAAGTGTTAATATAAAATTAAATGCTGGATATCTAGCCAATGCAAAACTCACATCAGAAGCAAAAAGTGGTTCTATGCTCCCTGACTGTGGAATAGAAAAGGCCAGAGCCCAGATAGCCCATGAGCGTGTAGTAATCACAACAAATAGGAAGCAGCCTAATATTTGTATATATTGAAAGCCTCGTTTTAAATTAGCTATTAATATTGTATTTAAAATAGATAATGGCAAAAAGTTGGTTAAGTTAGGTTTAAATTGATTTAAGTATTTCCAGAAATTATATGGTTTGTATGGATCTGATAGGACATCAATACTTATAGAAAACAGTATGTATATGGTTATATTGATAAATACTATCGAAGTAAACAATGCAGTTCCATATATCCAGCCAGTAATCTTCTTTTCACTTGTAGGCAAGGATGTATTAAATCTAATCCATTTCTTAATCCAAAAAATATATATTATTGAGACAAATATCGAAGATAGGAATGTTATAAATTGTAGGAAAAGACGCTTAAGGAGAACAGACTCAAAATTAAGTTGTTTGAACCAAAGAAATTCTATATGTAAATTTGAAAGTAGTAAGATGCTTAATAAGAATAATATTATAGTGGATATTGATTTTGTTCTTCTTTTTAAAGGGTGAATATTTGTTTGTTTAATAAATTTCATTTTATATGATTATATTATAATATTTTGTTATTATTATCGCTTATAGATATTAATTCTATTACTCTTTTATATGAAATTGTTTCCTCCTGAATTAAGGCCTCTACTAAATTATCCATTTGTTCTCTACGAGAGGATAACAACTCAATAGCCATATTTAATGCTTTATTAGCTAGCTTTCTTACTTCATGATCTATCTGGCTAATTGTAGACTCTGCCAGGTTTAATTTTTTATTTATCAATGTATTGCCAAGGAAAACTTCATTGTTTGATTCTGTAAATGAAATAGGACCTAGTTTAGAAAATCCAAATGTTGTAACCATTTCTCTTGCTATCATTGATACATCTTGTAAATCGGAAGATGCACCTTGGGTAACTTCATTTTTGCCAAAAACCAATATTTCAGCAGCTCTTCCACCTAAGGCAACCATCAACCTTGAATATAGATAAGCCTTAGAATAAAGACCGGAGTCTATATTTTCTTCATTCGGTGTAAATCTTGTATAACCAGATACTCCTCCACTATTTGGCAAAATTGTAACTTTTTCAACTTTGTCAGCTAAAGGTGTATTGATTGCAACTAATGCATGCCCAATTTCATGGTAAGCAATTAATCTCTTCTTTGCATTGTCCTGCAAAGGTGGTTTTGAAATACCCATAGTAAGTCTTTCTAAAGCTGCCTCTATTTGTTTCTTTCCTATTGGTTTTATATTGTCACGAGCGGCAAAAATAGCTGATTCATTTAAAAGATTTTGAAGATCTGCACCAGAGAAACCTGGTGTCATTAAAGCTATTTCATTTAAAGAAACATCTTCAGATAGTGGCTTAGTTCTAGCATGAACTCCAAGTATTGCCGTTCTGGCTTCCTTATCCGGTAGTGCAACCTCAATTCTCCGGTCAAATCTTCCTGGACGCATTAAAGCTACATCCAACACATCAGGACGATTTGTTGCAGCCAAAAGAATCACACCAGAATTTTCAGTGAAACCATCCATTTCTGTAAGTAGCTGATTTAATGTTTGTTCCCTTTCATCATTGCCTCCTCCAATACCAGCTCCACGTTGTCTTCCTATTGCATCTATCTCATCAATAAAGATTATGCATGGGGCAGATTGTTTTGCCCTGCTAAACAAATCCCTAACTCGACTAGCTCCAACTCCTACAAATAATTCAACAAATTCTGAGGCTGCTAATGAAAAAAAAGGGACTCCTGCTTCACCAGCTATAGCTTTTGCTAATAATGTCTTCCCTGTCCCTGGGGGGCCAACTAAAAGAATACCCTTAGGTATTTTGGCACCAAGTTTAATTAATCTAGTAGGCTCTTTCAAAAAAGTAACAACTTCTAAAAGCTCATCTTTAGCTTCAGTTATGCCAGCAACATCATCAAATGAGATTTGTAGATCTTCACTTGCCTTTAATCTTGGTTGACTATTTCCAAAGTTAATTGTTCTATTAGCTATTTTGATAGAGCGTTTTATTAAAATTGTTAAGCCAACTACAAAAATTACAAATATCCCTATATTGCCAGTCATTGAGGCAATAGCTTGTTCTCCTCGTAAGTCTTTTACTGTTAAAGGTGTACCTGAAGATTCTGCAAAACGAAGAATTTGTTGATCATTGGGAAGTATTGGAACTGTAAACCGGCTTCCATTTAGAAACCGAACAATAACTTCTCTTCTGGTAGGTACTAATATAAGGGATTCGACATTACCAGCTCTTATCTCGCCAAGAAGCTTGCTATAACTTGGGTTTTGGGAAAGCCTTGGTGTCACAAAAACAAAATTTTATTAAATAGAAGGTAATGCTGGTTTCCTTTAAATGCGAAATAGATCTATGAAATGGTTTTAATAGGTGATTTCGGCATTTGAAGCGATCCAATGTTGTTTCCTTATAGAGAGACTAGCGATTTGACGCAAGGGATCATAAACATAGAGTATGGATAATAATAATCATTTTTAGAATGGCAGTTCCAAAGAAGAAGACCTCCAAGAGCAAGAGGAACCAAAGACATGCGGTATGGAAAGCCAAAGCCGCTACTGCGGCCCAAAGGGCACTTTCACTTGGAAAATCAGTACTAAGTGGCAGAGCTCAAGGTTTTGTATACCCCATGGATGAAGAAGAGGATGAAGAGTAAATAAATTCTAACAACAACTAAAATAAATTAATAATTTATGATTTAGATCTTAAGAAGTGTAGGAATATAAAAACTGATTAATTAAATTAAGAGCCTAGCTTGAATGCTTCTAGGACTAAAGAATAAACAGTACCTATACGTATATTATCAATAGCTAACCAATATAAAGGCCATTCTGAATTTTTAACTCTACTTCTAAGTCTAATTAAAACCTCGATAATTATAAGCATTACTAAAACTACAATTGGCCTTTGTTTAACCTCCTGTAAAAAATATACTGTCAAATTACTGCCTAAATAAAAACCTATAAGTAAGCTTATTAAACCAATACATCTCCTCCTCCAAGGCCCTATAAGAGATGTAGACAAATATAAAGATATTTGTTTTAAAAAATTGTATAGTTTAGTGTCCTGCAAGTTAGTTCTTATCCATGTTAATGATGGTTTCTAAATACTTTAGGTCAACTATATGGTCTGGACAATGCTGACCCCATAAAACAGAACAAGGGTTATTAAAGTCACCTAAGTGATCTAAAATCGCAGACGCAAATTTCATTTCAGATGATAATGTTTTGTTCCAAGGTGATAATGTAAGTAGGCATTTAAGGAAAGCATATTTTGCAGACAATAATCCTGCTTTAGAATCCTCAATAACTATTGTGCTGTTAGGGTTGGCTCCACTTTTAGTAATAGCCTTTAAATATGCTTCTGGATGAGGTTTATGTTGAGATACATCCTCGTACGTTATTGCCCCTTGAAATGGAGATGAATTTTTGGGAAACAGTGCTGAAATTAATGAATCAACTGCTTTTCGTCCACTAGTTGTGACTATCCACTGCGAAACTCCATTTCTTTTTAATTCCTTTAGAAGCCTAGGAACGCCTTTTCTTAGTGGTACTTTGCCTGCCTTGATCTGTTGTTCGTAATGGAATTGCTTCCTTTCGTGTATTGTTTGTATAGTATTTTCTTCTAAATTGATTCCTAAAGAAATTGCATAATATTTAATTCGTTGTGAACCACCTTGTACCTTTAAGAGTTTTGAGTAGGTGATTAAATCCCAACTCCATTTTAAACTCATATCAGAAAAAGCATTGTTAAAAGCTATTCTATGACCATACATTTCTGTATCGGCAAGGGTTCCGTCTACATCCCAAAAAACAGTTTCTAACTTAACCATAAAATGATTTTACCGCTTTAGTAATAAGCTTAGTATTAAATTCAAATAGAGTACTTAATTTGACAGCTTTAAGACCTGACTCTTCTTCATGGAGCCTACCGAAACCGATAAATGAGAATAGTTTACAAGCTCTTAACCTGCCCAATTGCATTAAAGCTCTTCTTATTCGTAGAGGTTTTGAATCCATTAAGGTAGTGAACGAGTTTCTAAGTCCCAATGAATTACCTGATCCAGAGGAACACTTTCCTGATTTAAGAAAAGCTATCAACAGGTTAAAGATGGCTTTTAAGAAAGGACAAAAAGTAGCTATTTGCGGAGATTATGATGCTGATGGGATGACTAGTACAGCTTTATTAATTAATACTCTCAAAGCAATAAAATTTGATGTAACAGCTGCAATACCTAATCGAATAGAAGAAGGTTATGGACTAAATTCCACTATGGTCAAAAGACTTCATACCAAAGGTATAAGACTAATAATAACAGTAGATAATGGAATTAGCGCATATGAGGCAATTAATGATGCTAACAAATTAGACATAGATGTAATTGTTACTGACCACCATGAAATAAAGGAAAAAGTTCCTACCATTTATGCATTAATACATCCGCACAAAACATCTCATGATTCACCTTTTAGATATATGGCAGGTGTAGGTGTTGCATATATATTAGCTTCAACATTAGCAAAAGAATTTAAATCATACTCTGCTGTAAAGAATTCATTGGATTTATTCTGTATTGGAACAATAGCTGATATGGCTCCATTAATAGGCGTTAACCGAACCTTATTGATTCAGGGCTTAAAACAAATTCATGAGACAGAATGTGCAGGATTGAAATCACTTTATAAAATATCTGGCTTAACAGAAAGAAAAATAACAGCTGAAGATATTGGATTTAAGATTGCTCCTAGAATAAATGCAGTGGGAAGATTAGCAGATCCTGACCTAATTTTAAAACTGCTAGTAGAAAAAGATATAGAAAAATCAATGCAAATGGCAACTCAGTGTGATATCTTTAATAATGAAAGAAAACTAATCAGTAAAAATATTGAAACTGAGGTAATTTCACTTTTAGAAACTGATAAAAACAATATAACTCCATTTATATTAATAGCTCAGTCTCATTGGCACGAAGGTGTTATAGGTCTGGTCGCATCGAGAATAATGAACAAGTACATTAGACCTACAGCTATATTAACAGTTGCCAAAAATGGTAAATTTCGAGGTTCTGTAAGATCTCCTGCTGGTTTTTCTGTAATCAAATCTCTAGAAAAATGTTCCGATTATCTAGATAGTTACGGCGGTCATAAAGCAGCTGGAGGCTTCATTGTAAAGCCTGAGAATATATCTCAAATACACAATTTGCTTAACAGCATAGCAAAGAAATGGCTTGCAGAGAATGGTAACTCCCTATTACTTAAGCCGGATTCATATCTAGAATTAAAAGAAATTGACTGGTCATTATGGAAATCATTAGAAAAACTTGAACCCTTTGGAATTGGCAATCCAAAGCCACTCTTCTGGTCTAGAAAATGTAAAATAATAAAAGAATCAAAGCTACGTGGTGGGCACCTAAAATTGCTATTATCGCAAAAGGATATAATGATAGAAGGAATATATTGGGATTCAAATATATCAGAAAATTTGCCAAAATATTTAGATATCATCTTTAACGTAAGTATTAACTATTGGGCAAAACAAAAAAAATTACAACTCGAAATTAAATCAATTAGAAAATCTACAGAGAAAGTTACTATAAAAAAATCTGGTAGAACATATAAATGTTTTATAAAAGAGGGGAAAGAAGTTGTAATTCAAAATCAAGAACAAAAAGAAATATCTTTTTCTACTCATGCTCCATATAGCCCAAAATTTGATTCAAATCTTTCAAAAAATGCATATTCTAAAAGATTAATAGAGGATGCTAAAATTGCCCTAGGTATAGTTTGTTAGTTATATTTCTTTTAGTTTTGTTTTGTTTATACAATAAAATGTTCTCTATGGTGATTTTTATCACCATAGAGATTTGGGATTTTACATTTATTTCTAACCTATAAATAGAAAAATTTATTTATAGGTAAGTTCTTTCATGATTTGAGGATCCAGATCATCTTCTATAGAAAATCAATGCAATTATTGCAGGACCCGCTAAAGCAACAGCAGCAAGTGGAAGGAGATTGCCCATGATTGTTTCAGATGGAGGCGAAGTAGAGTATAAGAAAGGTTTTTTCACCTTATCTACACATTACGAGAAAAAGGCTCTACAAGGCCATCCAAAAATCATTGCTGTGATGGGTTGTCACAGCTTTTGACATGAAAAAGTCCCAATTACACTGGAAATGCATTAAAAACTGCGGTGCTTGTTGCCGTTTAGCTCCTCTTGAGCGTTCTGAAGCTCTTAAGGCTCTTTCCACCCTTCAAACAGAAGAATATTTAAATATGGTTGGAAAGGATGGTTGGTGTATCCACTTCGACACAGGGTCACGTAGATGTAAAATTTATGAAGAAAGACCTGATTTCTGCAAGGTCAGTAAGCTTGCTCACTTGTTTAATGTGGCAGAAAAGAATAAGAATCAATTTGCTATTCAATGTTGTCGCCAACAAATAAGGTCTATATATGGAGGAAAAAGTTTAGAGATGCGTACATTCCAACGCAGCCAGGCTCAAAAGGTAGAAAAGAATGGTTGATAAAGTCAAATCAACATCAAATAAAGAAATACAAGAAAAGGCTTCCATAACAAGTTTCTATAGTGTATTTATTACCACTTTCTCAGCAGTTTTTCTTGCTGAATTAGGTGACAAGACACAACTAGCTACTTTATTACTAACAGCACAATCTGGTAGTCCATTAGTTGTATTTACTGGAGCATCTCTAGCTTTGATCTGTTCTAGTTTAGTAGGCGTCTTGTTTGGGCGTTGGCTATCTCAAAGAATGTCTACTCAACAATTTAATTTTATGGCAGGTATCCTTATGTTGGGTATTGGCTTGTTGCTTGGTATACAAGCAACTCATTCATTGTTAAATAACCTTAATATCAAATAATGATGCTCCCACTTTTAGTTACAACATTTACTACCGTTCTTCTAGCTGAGCTTGGAGACAAAACTCAATTGGCAACAGTTGCCATAAGCGGATCTTCAGATAGACCTTTGGCAGTCTTCCTAGGTTCTTCAACAGCTCTTATATTTGCAAGCATGTTAGGGGTTTTAGCTGGAGGCTCTATTGCTTCAATGATTCCAAGCAATGTTATAAAGATCCTTGCAGCAATAGGATTTCTAATTATAGGTGCAAAGTTACTTTGGCCTCTAACCCAAAAAACAAAGAATCTGGTTTAACCTAAGTTCAATGACATTGAAACAGTCTAAAGAGCCAAAGGATCTTAGTTATCCAAGTAAAAAACTTGAATAATTTGATCGGGATAGCAAATCTTCATCTCAACTCTAATCACTGAGAAACTATGTTTACGGTCGCCAACCTACTAGACAACCTTTCTATAGATGAACCAATTGAAGTAAAAAAAATTGAAAAGATACTAAAACTAACAAAAAAACTAGAACGCAATAAACTAGATATTGCTATTAAAGCCCTTTTAAAATTGGGTATTCTTGAGAATGAAGGTGAAGGCCTCTTAAAGCGATCAAAAAATGATTCATTCTTAGAGGCTCGATTACGTTGTAGCAGTAAAGGTTATTGTTTTGCTATCCGTGATGATGGGAAAGGAGAAGATATTTATATAAGGGATAATTATCTTAATCATGCCTGGAATGGTGATCGAGTATTAGTCAAAATTTCTAGAGAGGCTGTACGAAGGCGTTCGCCTGAAGGCATTGTTCAATGTATTTTAGAAAGATCAAAATCCAATATTTTAAGCCTATTAGAACTAGAAGATGAAAATTTATTTGCTATCCCACTAGACGACAGGATACTAACTTCTGTACATTTAGGAGCATCAGATTTACCATTTTATGACAAAGAAAAGAAGGAAAATTTAGTAGAAGTCAAAATAGACCGCTTTCCAATTGCTCAATATGAGGCTCAAGGTCATATTATAAGACCTTTACCACTAGATGGTGGAAATAAAGGAGATATAGATATTTTACTAACGAAAAATGCTTTACAAGATTGTACTCAATTGACTAGAAGTAGCATAAAAAATCCATCTGATAAAAACAGAAAAGATCTAACTAATCAACCTTGCTTAATTCTCAAAAGTTGGAAGCATAAAGACTCGCCAGCCTTACCAGCTGTTCATGTAGAACCCAAATCTGGCGGTATACGTTTATGGGTACATTCTCCTTCTGTAGCTGAAAGGGTTAGTTTAGGCAACAACCTTGATCATTGGTTGTTTGAACGTTGTGAAGCACAATGTTTAGGTGACTTATGGGATCCATTACTAAGCGAGAATCTAGCAAGAGCTAGTGAATTTAAACCAGGAAAACTAAATAAAGCTATAAGTGTAGAACTTGAAATTTCATCTGATGGAGAAATAAAGAATTGGGAATTCTCTCTTACTCAAATAAAACCAGTTGCAGAAATAAATCCTGAACATCTTGAAAGCTTAAATTCTAGGAAACCCAAGTCCAGAGCGATTCCTATTATATTAAAGCCAATAAAAGAATATTTGGTTCAATTACAAACTCTAATATTTTGTTCATCAAAAATCATTGATTCAGAAAAGAAAAATGGATTAATTGAATTAGATCTTCCAACTCCTAAAGTTCCGAACTTATCTGAACTTTTATGGGATTTCCCTTCCTCAAATTTAGAACAATGGAAACTACCATTAAATAATAATGATCCGCAATCTATAATTAACCCTCTTTTAAGAGCAGCAAATAGAGCCTGGTACCAACATATATTAAATATAAATATTCCTGGAATAATTATTCAATCTGATCCTATAGATAATAATACTTTAAATGATGTAGCTAAATCAACAATTTCACTAGATTTAAAGCTTGAGCTTGATGAAGAAGGTATCCCTAATGCTTCGGAGTTGTCATCGGCCTTTGCAAAAAATGAATCCAGGAGAGTGCTAGACAAGTTACTTCGACATTCTCTACCATTCCCAAAAATAAAGCTATACGAACCTATTTCTCAATCCATTAGCGATTCAAATGAAAAAGATCTAAAAACAAAAGTCTTTTCAAGAAAAACAGAAGCTCCATGGTGCTGTCCTTCACTTCATTATTATGAACTAATTAATCAGCATATCCAAGTCTTACTACTTAAAGAAGGTAAGTCAAGAGCAAGTACAAGGCAAAAAAATACTTTAAATTTAGGAGAGAAAGATATCCAAGAAAAGATAGAATGGGAAATCTTTACTGAGACAACAAAGTCTTTTATTGATAAGATATTCACTAAGAAGATGGTTAAGCATATAAGCAATCAACATAGGAAAACTAAAGCCCTAAGAAATGGGCTAATTTCCATGGCACAGGCACGTGCTGCAGAACCCCACCTAGGTGAGGAAATGGATGCAGTTATTAGTGGCGTTCAAAGTTATGGATTCTTTGCGGAGATAATACCATTTATGGCTGAAGGGTTAGTTCACGTAAGTTCATTAAATGATGACTGGTATGAATATCGATCTCGTCAAAGTAGATTAGTAGGTAGAAAAAACAAACAAATATACCAACTTGGTGATAATATAAAAGTAAAAATTATAAAGGTAGACATTTTAAGAAACCAAATTGACTTGGTAGTTTGCGACACTCAAATCAATTGCGAAACTGATCAGGAGATTCTTAATACAAATAATTCAGACCCTATGCCATTAGAATCAGTAAGTAAATAATGGATCCAATAGTAATTGCAATCACAGGTGCCTCAGCACAACAAATAGCCGAAAGAGCACTTCAACTTTTACTAGGAAAAAAATATAAAGTTTCCTTGATCTTAAGTAGAGGTGCCTATGAAGTCTGGAACTCAGAGATAGGAGTAAATATTCCTCTAGATCCAAATTTGCAGAAGGAATTTTGGTTGAATCGGTTAAAAGTTAGTAATGGAAAATTGGAATGTCATAAATGGAATGATAATTCAGCAAATATTGCTAGTGGAAGCTTTCAAACTAAAGGAATGATAATAGTACCTTGCACTATGGGAACTATAGGAAGAATAGCTTCGGGATTCTCACTTAATCTTATTGAAAGATGTGCAGACGTACATCTAAAAGAAAAGAGACCCTTAATTCTATCGCCTCGTGAAACACCATTTAATCTTATACATCTAAAAAATTTAATTACTTTGTATGAGGCCGGTGCAACAATTTGCCCTCCCATACCAGCATGGTATACAAAGCCAGAATCATTAGAAGATATGATTGATTTTCTAGTAATAAGACTTTTTGATGCATTTGGCGAAAACCTAGCACCATTAAAACGTTGGAATGGTCCTAAAATATGAACACTTTTAATAAGATACTACTAATTCCATGCCTTACTCCTTTATTAGTAGTAATTATCCTTTCTTCATTTAACTTAGATAAAACAGTACGTATCAAATTATTGACTTGGACATCTCCTTCTATGAGCTTAGGAATAATTATGGCTATAGGTAGCTGCACAAGTTCAATTTTAGCTTATTCAACAAGCTTTGCATTGAATTCAAAACATAATACGTTAAGTAGAAATTTACATTTTAATACCAAAAAAGTAGAGACATTTGATGAGTTTTATGGTTCTAATAAAGATACATTTATTTCCAATACAACTCAAAACAATCAAAACGTGAATGATTATGGACCAGAGAGGTCCTTACATGATCCAAAGCCTACGCTTTCTGTACCTTTCAGAGTGATTGGACAAAGTTCTCAGAAGTTTGCTAATAATAATTATGATTATGAAGACAATTTTGCTGAAGAAGATATAAACATGACAAATAGAAATGAACTTTTCAAAAATCAGGAACCTAATTCAAAGGATTTAGAAGATGGATGGGGAGAAAGTTTTGAAGAGAATTGGTAAGTGCCTACATTCTGAATATTATGTATAGGCAAACGATTCGATCTATAGTCCTAAGAAGCAAATTATTTAAAACAAGAGACATTAAAGTTCAGTATGGAAAACCACAAAGCCGACCAGCCACAACAACCTAATAATATGTCATCATCAGGAAGTGTGGAAATCAAAGCAGCACAAAAAAAAACTAAGCCAGAAGATAAACCATTTGATCTTTTCATAAATGAAGAATTCATACCTGGAGTTAGCAAGGCTCTTTCAGAATGTGGGTTTTCCCCTAATAACCTAGTACTCGAAAATGGAAACCGACCTGTAACAGGTGGAAAATGTTGGATGGTAAAAGGTGAAATCCCAAATGGCCGAAGATTTTGGCTTTGTTTCAGTTCAAATAAAATTACATCAATTAAAGCTATTGCCTTAGCTGAAACAGGTTCTGAGCCAAGCGTTCTTGAATCCTTCCTGATTGACGAGAAAAGAATCTCACTAGAATTGCTTATATCAAGGCTTTTGCAACGGCTAAATGGACAAAAATGGTTAGGGGCAAACTAAAAATTATTTTATTTTCAAACAAAAATTATTTTACTTGATTTTCCTTATTTTCAAGATGTGTCTATTACAGATAAAATATAGATTCTCACTCCAGTTAAAACGAAATCTACCTAAAATATAAATACACAAAATGCTTTTGATCTAGTAGGGTGGCTTTAATAAAAAGAAAAGTCTTTCTCCTATCTAGACATTTGCTTTTTGTAATCCTTAAGAAAGCGACCTAAGTATTTGATCACAGCAAAGAACTCATTAACAGAAACGCACCAAGCTTCTGAGGCCTTTAACGTCTCATGGCAAGCCTCTCTCGAGAAACTAATTTCTAGGGGTTTATCATCGGGAGCTGACTTTGTAGAGATCTTTCTTGAAAATACAGAAAATATTGGTCTACTAGCTGAACAGGACACAATTACTAATGTTAACCCTTCTTTTAGTAAAGGAGCTGGTATTAGAGTTTTCCTTAACAATAGAGATGGATTTGTAAGTACGAATGATCTATCTGAGAAGGGCTTAGAAGAAGCACTAGATCAAGCTTTAGGAATGCTAGGTTTAGAAATAAATAAATTATCCCAATCACAATTTAATGGATTAAATGAGCTACATGATTATGGAAATAAAAAACAAAATTGGTTAGACAACTGCCCAACTCTAAATGAATCAAGTCAAAAATTATTATTTGGAACAGATAAACTAGCCTATCATGGAAAAAATCTAATTGTAAGAAGAGGGAGTTATTCAAGATCATGGCAAGAAGTTCTTATCGCATCAAGTGATGGTACATTTGCAAAAGACATTCGTTTACATCAATCAATAGGTTTAAATGTATTAGCTTCAGATAAAGATCATAGAGCAAGTATTGGAAGAAGATATGGTAATTCAGCTATTCCAAAAGATTTAATGAATTTAAATTTAGACGAAGCGGCTAATGATTTATGTGATAGTGCACAAAAAATGTTGTATGCAGAATATGTTGATGCTGGGCAAATGCCAGTTGTACTGGCGAATAAATTTGGTGGTGTTATATTTCACGAATCATGTGGACATCTTCTTGAGACTACTCAAATAGAAAGAGGAACAACTCCATTCGCAGAAAAGATAAATCACCAGATTGCACACAAATCAGTAACAGCAATTGATGAAGGGAACACATCAGGAGCCTTTGGATCAATGTCTATAGATGATGAGGGAATGGAGCCTCAAAAAACCTTGCTAATAGAAAATGGAGTTCTGAAAAGCTTTATTAGTGATCGTGCTGGAGAACTAAGAACAGGTCACAAAAGGACTGGTAGTGGAAGACGCCAGAATTACGCATTTGCTCCAGCTAGTCGGATGCGAAATACATATATATCTGAAGGCAAATATACACCTAATGAGCTCATTGAGAGTATAGATGAAGGTCTATATTGTAAATCAATGGGTGGAGGTAGTGTAGGTCCCACAGGCCAATTTAATTTCTCAGTTGAAGAGGGCTATCTAATAAAGAATGGAAAGTTGACGCTCCCTGTAAAAGGCGCAACATTAATTGGTGAGGCAAAACAAATCTTACCTAGAATTTCAATGTGTGCAAATGATCTTGACCTTGCAGCTGGATTCTGCGGGTCAATAAGTGGTAACATCTACGTTACTGTGGGACAGCCACATATCAAAGTAGACTCCATAACAATAGGAGGTAGATAATTATGGAAAGCAGTAAATTAAACTCTATTAGATCTATAAATTCTAATGAATTAATAGATATTTTAAACAAGCTATCAAAAACTGAGCCCATAAAGAAATGGGATCTAGGGGCATCTTGCAGTAAAGATCATTCTGTTCAGGTAGATAAAGGTGAAGCTAAACAGTTAAAAGGTGCTCAAAGATGTTCAATCACTTTACGAGTTTGGAACAAAGAAGGTCTAGTAGGTACAACAAGTACAACTGAGTTAAACGAAAAAGGTTTAATAAAAGCATTTAATGCTGCTTATCAGGCAAGTAAATATGGGAATCCAGATGATGTACCAGACTTCTCCCCTTTAGCTAAAGCAAAACTACCAAAACTTCATAAACCTGTACTGCCATTTAAAGGACTGAAAGAACTATTAAAAATACTAAGAAGTGCAGAGAATGATCTTCTAAAACAGCATCCTTCAATTAAAACAGTACCCTATAATGGCTTAGCAGAGACAATCTTTCAAAGGGTCTATTTAAATAGCGAAGGGGCTCAAAGAGAGATGAAGTCTAGTCAAGCAAGTGTATATTTATACGCAAGAGCAGAAGAAGAAGGTAAGAAGCCTAGGAGTTCAGGAGCAGTACGTTTGGCACATGGAGTAGAGGAACTTGAAATTTCTTCATGTATCCAAGAAGCAGCATCTAGAACTATTAGCCATTTAATCTATCAACCAATAGAAACTGGTAGATACACCATATGCTTTAAACCAGATGCCTTCCTAGAACTTTTAGGCGCATTTAGTAGTATGTTTAACGCACGATCTGTACTCGATGGAATTAGTTTATCAAATATAAATACATTAGGAACTAAAATATCTGTTCCAATTCTATCACTTTATGATAATGCTATTCACCCATCTAATGTAAGTTCTTGTGCCTTTGATGGAGAGGGAACACCCACTAGAGATTTATGTATAATTAAAGAAGGAAAATTAGAGAATTTTCTCCATTCAGAAGCTACAGCAAGACGATTTGGCGTAAATCCAAATGGACATGCAGGCCTTGGTTCCAAAGTTTCTGTTGGTGTTGATTGGCTTGTAGTTAAAAAGAATTTAAATATGCAATCAGAAAATCAACAGCTAAACCACAAAAGTTATAAGGATCCATTCATATTAATTGAAGGTCTTAACGCTTTACATGCTGGAGTAAAGCCAAGTCAAGGATCATTTTCCCTGCCTTTTGATGGTTGGCTTGTAAATAGAGGAGAAAAAATATCTATAGAAGCAGCAACAGTTGCAGGGGATATAAAAGAAGTGCTTAACAACATCATCCAAATCGAAGAACAACAAGAAACAACACACCAGGGAATCTCCCCACATGTTTGGGTTGACGGTTTATCAATAACAGGAGAAGAATGAAGATTGTCTTTTGGGGAACTCCAAAATATGCTCTGCAAAGTCTTAACTCAATTGTCAATTCTAAACATGAATTAATTGCTGTAGTATCTCAACCTGACAAACGGAGAGGAAGAGGTAAAAGCAAAACACCTTCCCCAGTAAAAGAAAAGGCACTCCAACTTGGGCTAAAGATTTTTACCCCAAACGATATTAAAAGGCAAAAGGATATACAAAGTGAGATTGGGAGTTTAGAAGCAGATATATATATAGTAGTTGCATTTGGACAAATCCTACCTGAAAATATTCTCAATCAACCTCCATTAGGATGTTGGAATAGTCATGCTTCACTATTGCCAAATTGGCGTGGTGCTGGGCCAATACAATGGTCTTTAATAGAAGGTGAAAAAAAAACAGGAGTATCTATCATGGCAATGGAAAAGGGATTAGATACAGGACCTGTCTTAATACAAGAAAAAGTAGATATTGACTTGCTAGACAATGCTAATACTTTGGCTAAAAAACTAAGCATTTTATCTGGAAAATTATTAATCGAATCATTAAAAAAGATAGAGTCAGCTAATCATGAAGGAATTTTAAATAAAGAAACAAAACTTGCAATTAAATCTCAAAGTTCATTTAAGGCTGAAGTTACTTATGCTAGGTTAATAACAAAAAAAGATAGATTAATAGAATGGCATAAGACATCTAAAGAAATTCATTGTCTAATCATGGGCCTATACCCTGACGCACATACGTATTGGGAAGGAAAGCGCCTAAAGATTCTTAAAAGCATTCCTTTAATAGATGATTACACACAATATTTAAGTAATCAAATAATTCAATCTTCTCATAACCTAAAAAAGGATCTCCCAGGTGAAATCATTTCAATATTTGACTCAGATGGTATCTTGGTTTCTACTGGTGAATCCAATATTCTTATAGTCGAAGCTCAGTTGGAAGGGAAAAAAGTATCATCTTCCAAAAGATTAATACAACAAATCAAACCTATTATTGGAAAGAAGTTAGGATATTAGAGCTGATTTAATTCTCGTTTAAATTTGGTTGAATTTTCTTTGAAAAACCCCATATAAATAAGCATATCATAGATAAAAATACTAACCATTCTGGGATCACCAAACTTGGAATAATAAGGACTAGAAGAAGTTTAAATCCAACCAGGCCAACCGCCACATAACCTGAAATCTCTAACCTTTTATATTCATCTAGCCATCGAATAAAAAGCCCAGATGTGAATCTTAGAGCTATTACTCCAATTATTGCTCCTGTAATAACCAATAAGAATTGATCACTAATGGCTACAGCTGCAGCTACACTATCTATAGAAAAAGCTAAGTCGGTAAGTGCCAAAAATATTATGGTTTTTATTAAAGATAAATTATCATCGGTTGTGTTTTGATTGTTTGTGGTATTTTTATCATTGGATAAAACTTTATTAACAAATAATCCTAGGAGATATAAACTTGCGCAAAGTTTAATTTGCCATATTCTCAGTACTAACTGAGCCATGAGTATTAATATAATTCTGAGTATTAATGAAAAGAATATTCCAAAGTTAAGTGCAATTTGTTGAGATTGCTTATCTCTTAATCGCCTTGTTATTGCAGCTAAAGCTATGGCATTATCTGCTGACAAGATGAGTTCTAATGAAACCAGAACTGGTAATAAAGGAGCTAGTTCTATCCACTGGTCTATTCCATCTAAAAGGGGAGTAAGTGATTTTAATGCTGCGGTGTCCATAGAAGCTTGTCAATACGAATACTCATGACAGGTCTAGACAAAAAGATGTCGAAAAAAGGATAATAAAATTAATAGGTTTGCTATACGTTTCATGCGGATTCAGACAGAACTTTGCCACATAGATGACAACAAAGCAATTGTTCGTGTTTCAGCATGGAAGAACGAGACACCTCTAGGGAGTGCGCTTGGTGAAGGGAAAACTACTGCATCAGCTGAAGAGGATGGATTAAGCCGACTATTGCATAGAATTAGCATGGGAGATGATTTATTCAAACAATCTCAAAAGGAAACTGATACTGTATCTCCAAATATTCCAAATTTTGGTAATTCAACAAAAATGCAAGGCATAAAAAATGATCAAATTTTAAAAAAAGATGCAGTTAATAATGAAATGTCAAAAACAATAAATAGAACACAAGACCCAAATGAATGGAGCAAAGAACTTGCGTCTGTTGAAGAGCAAGTTCGTCGACTGGAATGGGATAGAGATACAGAATCTCAATACTTAAAGAACAATTTTGGGATTTCAGACAGAAGTCGAATTACATCATATAAAGATCTAATTAAATATCTTCAAGCTCTTAAAAATATAGATTCTAATCAATTTTTTACATCTAAGAATTATCAAGAAAAAATACAGGAACTTTTGAAAGAATCTAATCTGATTATTAATGATTTAAAATGGAGTACAGAAAAAGCTCGTCAGTTTTTAAAAGAAAAGATGTTTGTGAGCAGTCGTCAAGAATTGAATATTGAGCAATTAACAAGCTTTAATGAGCTATTAAAAAGGGAAATTG
>QCFI01000004.1 GCA_003280295.1 Prochlorococcus sp. AG-363-C20
TGCTCCTCCATTGCTTCTTCGTCATAATGAAAAGGAGAACAAACCTCAAGTTGCTGTTCATCGTTATATTCTCCAATCCAATTGCTTTTCCAGTCAACTATCCACCAGCTGGCTTTTGAAAGATTTTCTTGATCTGTAAAAACCAGATCAATTGAGCCGGTAAGAAATCCACGACAACAAAAATTCAATTTGGTTAGATCGTTGAAGTAACTTGAACCAAAACGAGCATCAGGATTTTTCAAAAATGCTTTTGCAAGATCAATCGATCTAATTCCTGTTCCTTTTTGAGCAATAGGCAAGTCAAAACTTAGCTCGTGAATTCGATTGCCTTCATTGATTTGATTCAAGCTTAAGTCACCTAGAGGACCACCCAAAGGCGCGCTTAATACTCTAGAAAGTCCTTCTTGAACGGCATCACGAAAGTTGGCGTCTAGTCCTGCTCTAAGGAGCTCTTCTTCGATCGTGACGATACTGCTTGGATCACTAAGAGGTTTTTCAAAATCTATTTTCTCGAGAATCTTGTGGAGACAGTTACCTGCTACTGATCCTCGTGGGAAATTACAAAGAGGACTTTGCTCTGTCCAAAGAGGGTTGGAGTTTAACTTTCTTATTGATTTAGTCTCCCTCCGTATATTTTCTTGATCTATGTCTTTGCTTTCTTCTGGTTCAATAGAATCAGTATATTGATTATAGGTATTATAGGTACAATTAACAATTGATGAGTAGCTAATACGTCCCCAACTATTATTAAGTGGTTGCTTAGGTACAGGACCCAGGGTGAGCTTTTGTTTGACAAATGTAGGGGACCAATGCTCATAATGTTTTTTTGTTTGAGCAGAGTTGATTGATATTTCTACCTTAGTACTAATCAACCATTCACTCAATCGTTTAATGCTAAGTTCTTTTACCTTAGACTTTAGATATTTAGGACCGAACAATAAACTTGTTAGTGGATTCCCTTCTTGCCTAGCTCCTTGAGCCCAAACGATAATCAACTGACTTTGTGCTCGTGTCAGTGCTACATATAAAAGTCTTTCAGCTTCTTGAAGTAGCCCATGATGGGTCTCTTTGGCAATAGTTCTTCCTTTCCCCCATTTGTTGTTTAGATAGATTAGCCATTCATTACTTGCTTTCGACCGCCATAGAGGTCCATTAGCAGGTGTAGGTGCTTGCCATAGATATGGGCAAATCACAACTCGAAACTCAAGCCCTTTACTTCGATGCACTGTTATGACATTTATAGCACTCTCTTCAATATCACTATATGGTTCGCGTTCATCAGAAACTTGGCTTGGAGGATTTAATCTTTGTCTTTTGAGCCATCTTGCAGCACCCATAACATCTAGTCCTTCACGATGGATTGCTGTTTGGACTAATTGTGCACATTGCTGAAGATCTCCGAGTATTCTCCCTCTTTTTGATAGAGAGGCCAAGGTGCGACCTTCTAATAAATCGGCAAGGCAACCCAATAACCCTAGTTTCGGTAACTGATTTGACCAATATTTAATGCGAATTGCTAATTCGTTAAGGCTTCCATTACTTTCCGCATCTTTTAGGTCTTTTACCTCCCATTGCATTAGAGCTGAACATGCAAGGAGCCTGAGCTTCCCAGAATCACTTGGTCTTGTAAGACAGTCTAGGAAACGTTGAAGAATTTGAGCGGCTTCACTTGATAGGACATCTCCTTGAGTAACAAGTCTACTTGGCAATCCCGCCATAGCTAATTCGTTACGGATATCTTCTGCCTGCTCATGACGGCTTACTAAGATACATATATCAGATGGTTGAACTTTGTTTGATTTGATTTTAAGTATTCTCAGTACTTCATTTGTAATAGCTGTTGGAATAATTGTTTCTAAGTTACTTTTTGATTCTAGGGATTCACCTTCTTTTGTTTCTTCTGATAAATGAGGGTCAATGGTCAGCAACTTAAGTGGATGTTGATCATTTGCTAAATCTAATGCTTTTATATTGGATCTAGGGTTTAAGGGCTTGACGTTTAAACATGAATGACTAAGTCCTGATGCCATTAATTGATTTATACCGTTCATAAGAGTAGGTGTTGTTCTATAATTGTCAAACAACTCGTCAATGCGTTCAACTTCGCTTCTTGCTTTCAAATACACATTAAGATCA
Organism: Prochlorococcus sp. AG-363-C20; assembly: GCA_003280295.1. Taxonomy (GTDB): domain Bacteria; phylum Cyanobacteriota; class Cyanobacteriia; order PCC-6307; family Cyanobiaceae; genus AG-363-K07. The sequence goes on from QCFI01000004.1 coordinate 2,137, forward strand.
CCTCCTCTAAATTGATAAATAGCTTGTTTTGGATCACCAACCATTAATAATAGGTGGTTCGAACTAGAGCCAAAGGCCTCTTTAAGTAATCGCCATTGCAGTGAATCTGTATCTTGGAATTCATCAATTAAAATTGCTCTATAACGTAAACGTAATTTCTCAAGTAATGATTGCTTAGTAGAAATGTGTTTTTTGTTTTTGTTGGAGCCTGTAGCTACTGGATCTAAAGCTTTTAAAAGGCCTCCGTAGCTAATAATTCCTTTTTTTTGTCTACGGAATTCTAATTCATTTAAGGCCCAACCTAAAGCATGTTCCCAGGTCTTTTCCGCTGGACCATCACAGAGTTCCGCTATAAAGGCTTGAAGTTTTGGTTTGATAGGAGACGAGTTTTCCTCTCCACAACGTTGGGATGCCTCACATATGGCTGCAGGATGAAAATAACCTCCTAAGAGTCTCTGTTCGCGAATCGCAATATAAGAAGGAACCTCTTTAAAAGTAGCTGTATTACTATTTTTACAGAAAGTTCTAATCCAGGTGTTTAGGATCTCATATCGATTTTTTGTAGGTTTAGCACTGAAGGGCTTTGTGTCTTTGATTCCTTGAACCCGCCAATGCTTCGCCTTTTCCCGTAGACAAGCTTCTAATTCACTTCCTTCTTCTTCCCAGGAAGAAATGAAATTGCGCCAATAGGTCTCAATCCAATTATTAAATTGATCAACAAGTGCTTTTGATGCCAAGACGTTAGATTTAAAAAAAAGGCTTGGATCGCTATCAATCTTTATCAGTGATTTGTACAAGTTATCAATACTCAGCCCGGCATCTATGAGACCTCTTACATGATTTGCTTCGAGGAAAAGAACCTGATTTTGCCAATAATCATGAACTACCTCTAAAATTAAATCTGAATTACTTTCTTCAAGTAGGGGATTGATGGGAGAATCACTATGCAATGCTTCTCGTTGTAAGGTGCGCTTGCAGAAGCCGTGAATAGTTGTGATATCTGCACGGTCAATACTTTCTAGCGCCTCCAATAGCAGACTAGCTAAACGATGCCTACTGATTTGATTTTGACCATGCAGTTTAAGCCATTCATGGAGTACTTCATCATAAGAATGGTTTTCAATTCTTTTCTCTATATCTTCGAGCCCTCTTAGTGCCTCCTCAATGCGAACGCTGATTCGTGTTTTTAGTTCAGCTGCTGCTGCCTCAGTAAATGTAACAACCAGAATTTCATTAATTGAGTGTTTCTTTTCTGTTAATAGTCTTAAGACAAGATGTGCAAGGGCGAATGTTTTACCAGTACCTGCACTTGCTTCTAGCAGTCGTAACCCAATTTCAAGAGGGTATTCATTAGGTTCAAACTTCAAATAGCAATTTTTCTTGGTCATCGCTAATTAGTTCATAACTTTTTAGGTGTTTGCAAAAATTTGTTGTTGTGAACACTTTTCACTGAGAGAAGTATTTCTGTTGATTCAACAATCATATCTACTTAAGCTCGCCAATCAAAGAATGGGATGTTAGGAATAATTGCTGGAGTGTTGTTTATGTAATTAGCATATTCTAGATGCTTTATTTTTAGTTTACGCTCCTCTCTTTTGGCTTTGCCAATAAGTAGTAAACCTAAGCATAGGGAAAGAATTGTATGGAGCATGCTCCCTAGTAAAAGTGTTGTTCCACAAGAGCTCATTAAAAGAGCCTGGTAGAGAGGATGGCGGCAATTTCTATAGCTACCTTTTGTTACTAGCTTTGCTTCTAGCTTAGGATCAGGTAGAGGAGAAAGGTTTGACCCAAGAGATGAAAGTGCTCTTATAGCAAGGACTAACCCTATAAAAAATAGGCATGCTCCAGAAAGCTTTAAGGGTTTAGGCCAAACCAAATCAAAATCATTCAATTCAGGCCAAGGTGGGAATAGATGCGCTGAAATAAGTAATATCTGCCCGATCAACCACCACTCTCCTTTTTGATTATTGATTAATCCTTTCCAGGTAAACCCCCAACCAGAAAAAGCTGAGGTCAACTCGCCAAAAAATACTTTTTGCATAGAAGGCCACATTGACTTTAATAGAAGACATATAAGCAATTCTAAAAGTTTTTCACAAAAAAAATAAGATTTGATTGAATTATTAGATTCTCATGAACTTAATTGGAAAATGGCTAGCGTTTAATTCTTAATCTATAGAGGAATTGTCTATTCTTGGAAATAATCACTGATAAAATCATGGTAGATCAGTATTCTCTAATTGGAAAATTATTTAAATAAAACAAGAATTTGTTTACTAAAAGATGCATAGAGGTCTTTAAAGGAAAGTTAGATTTTTAACTAATGGATTGTAAAGACTAGAGTAGGCTTCTTTAAATTTCGTGTTACTTATAAGACTTTTTGCTTGATATTTTACTCCAAAACAAAGTTGCATTTCAGCAGTTTCACGCTCACCTTGAATATTGAAACCCCCTTCCCATTTTTGCTTAAATGCTTTGACACCTTTCTCTTGGCTTTTACAACTTCCTTTTACAAGTGCCCATCCACTTTCAGGAGGAATAGGCCAACAATATTGTAGCCCTTGAGATGCAATTGATTTTAATTTTCTGAGTTCTTCTTTTGCTTCGCTTGAAGGTAATGGGTCCCATTGTAGTTCTACCTTGAACTGGTTTTTTTTTGAGTTAGTGGAATTGCGTGCAATAACAACTGTAGAGGTTGGAACTTCCCTACTTGCGCAGACTTGAAGGTGGCTTAGCCATCCCTCCACGACATTTTTAGATTTCAATTTGCCCATTTCTACGATTACGATGAATTCTCCGGCCAAAAGGAGTTCTTCCGATCCATTATTCAATTGAACCAGTTGTTTTTTTAATGGACCAAGCTTCTTAAGCACTAATTGAAGATGCTGCCAACGGCTTTCTAATAGCTCGCATTCTAGAGATGCAGCCGCGGCTGGAGGTAATTCTCCCTGGCCGGCATATAGATATTCCCAACTTAATTCTTTTTGGATCTCTAGGGAATTATTTTGGCTTCTTGGCAGTAGATCTATTAAATTCTCAAAACGATTTTTTAATAGACGATATCTTTTTATCTCATTTAAATCAAGTTCTTCTAGATCTTGAAGAGGGTTGATCCATTCTTTTGGCTGCAATTGTAAGCTTTCAAGCCAAATACGTTGAGGTGCGATTAGCCAGGACCTTAGGAGTTGGTTTGATATTGAGATGTTGCTAATTATTTCTGGAGGTGTCCAAGTCAATGGCAATGCAAGAGCGAGAGAAGGAAGCTCTAAACCTTTATTTAGCCATATACGGGCTTCTAAGTTCCGTCTGTCACAACTTATTGGATTACCATTTTCAAGAGGTAGGAAGTTATTTAGGGCAAGTGGATTTGGATGAGGTTCTCTAACTAAACCTAGAAAGTGATCTTTGTTTAGCTCATTTTCTAGTTGTCCGAGCCATTGCTGCACTGGACTGGCAGCGGGAATATGTTCCCCTGTGCGTTCGTTTCGACTATTCCATGTGAGCATTAAATGCTGCCTAGTAGACATCAATGCTTCTAAAAGGATATAACGATCTTGATCGCTACTACTTGGATCTCCTAGCTTTCTTTTATGTCCTAATAAATGAAAGCCTGGACGAACAATATGATGTGGAAAAATATCGCTATCTAAGCCCATTAAAATTATTACGCGATGAGGAATTGCTCGCATTGGTTCAAGTGCAGAAACTGTTATTAGTCCGCTGCGGTGACCAAAACGACCAGCTTCTTTTGCAAGTGTCTTGCTAAGGATATCTGCAACAACTGAAGCCTCTATTTTTAGTTGACAATCTTCTGCGATATGTCGCCAATCTTCCAGTATCGAGATAAAATGCTTTCGCTCCAAATTCCAAGGGCCACCATTACCAAACAAATCATCTATTATTGATTTAAGGATCTTCACCCACTGTCTACATGTATGTGGATGGCGTAATTTTTTTAGTTGACTACATAAGACGAATAGTACATTCCACCATTTTTTGAGTTCGTTGAGTGTTATTCCGTTTGAATATGGTGCTACCCCTCCAGGGGCTAGGCCAGGAGTAGGTGGGAGTGCTAATCCTAAGAGCCAACGGTCTAGGCACCAGCTTAGGCTATGCACTTCGTCTCCCCCACGCTCCTCAGCATCTAATCCCCAGCGAAATCCTGTTAGTTGTAGGTGGTTGGCAATGTTGATTACATCTTCCTGACTAAGTCCTTGTTGTTGCAGGATGACTGGACTTGTTAATAAGGAATCCATAGTCGTACTGGTTAGACGACTATTTGCACATTGAAGTAATTGAAAAATATATTGCGTTATCCCTGGATTATCTTGTTGACTTCTATCCGTCACTTTAAAAGGGAGTTCAATATTAGTAGCTGCTTTGTCATGAAAAACAGAAGCTATTAATGGTGCATAGCGTTTTATTTGTGGCGTCATTATTATTATATCCCTAGGCTCGAGACTTGGATCTGCTGCAATCCATTGAAGAATTTGATCGCGAATTATTTGCACTTGACGCCTTTCTCCAGGACAGGCAACAAATAACAAAGAGGTATCGTCTTGTCTCCTCTTTAATTCTCTTGGTGTATCGGATTCGACTAATTTCTGTTGGAGTTGTTCTAAGAGAGTAGGCTCTTTTTTGAACTCCTTAGCTATGTTTGCGGGGGCTGCAAAGAGGTCACCATCTTTCCATTCGCCAAGTTGGCTCTCTCCACTGCCTTCTAGAAGTTGTTGGAATTCAGCACCCATCCGCCCAAGACTTGCTTCTAGACGAGGAGCTTGAAGTAACCAATGACCATCTAGAGGAGTGATCCATTCTTCGCCAAGTCTTTCCCTCCTGAGATTGCAGCGCTGCCATAGATCACGGCAAGGAGTCAGGAGGAAGATTTTGATATCCATTACGCCAGAAAGAGCTTGTATTAATTCAACTTGCACCGGAGCGAGACTACTGACACCAAAAATATGAAGTTGGCTAGGGAGTTTTTTTGCAGGTGGAATAGAACACTTAAGTCTTTTAATAGCATGCTTAACTTGTAAGCCGAATGGTTCTTGATTAATACGTCTAGCGAGAAGACTCATTAATAGTTGTTGCCAACTTGTTTGTGTAGTGGTCCTCTTAAAACTTGATGAGCTTTGCTCAATGGGGTTTATCCATTGAGCTATTTCATCTATTCGATATAAGGCATACTCGTCAAATGCATCAGCGATAATGCTTGCAAGCTTCCACTCTTCTATATTGAGACCTCCAGGGTTAAAAGAACGTTGATTGAGCCATTCTCTTAGAGGAGTGGCTGTATCTGTTTCTAAGAATTCGGGAAATACATCGAGTATTTGCCATACCAGTTTGTTTGCTTTCCACGAATCCTCTTCTTCTTCTTCTAAGCCAAGAACCAGTCTTACTAATTGTCTTAAACGTGTACCGGGGAAGGGAAAGCGAATTAAAGCGCTAATTCCATTTGTAGTCGCTAATTGTTCACCTAGCCATCTACTTGTAGGCCATGTATTCACTATTACTTCAACTTTTTCGAATGGGGTTGGCGGATCTAGTCGAAGTTGTTCCGACAAGATACGGGCAAGCCATTCAGCTCGATTACTTCGATAGACAGTTAGCAAGGTTTAGTAAATAGTAGTTTGCTTGGCTCTTAGTGGTGTAAATCTTATTTGAAATTATGCTTGGTTTCGATAGGTTTTTAATATTCATATAAATTGATTTTACATTGGCGCTCGTAAATAAGTTGCACTCAGCCATTGGAAATGGATGTAATCAAAACTTATTTTAAAAATAGAATTAAGTTAATTATTAAAGTGCTTCTTGGTTGGATGGAAATTAATGCAACGATATGAAAACAGTGAAAATTAGAGTTAGATACCGAATAAGGGATCCTGGCGAGGATTGTTTATTAGATTTTTCATTTCTCGAACTGCTTCTTTTAGTCCTACAGCTATTGAACGCGAAACTATGGAATGACCAATATTGAATTCTTCTATTCCTTCTATAGCGGCAACAGGCTCAACATTTTGATAAGTCAGCCCATGCCCCGCATTTACTCGTAGACCAAGACTTCTAGCTATAGCAGTTCCTTCTTTGATTTTGGCGAGCTCTTTAGGACGATCAGCCCAAGAAGCGTTTGCATAGTGTCCTGTGTGAATTTCAACCCACTTTGCACCTATATTTGCAGCTGCTTCTAATTGTTCTTGGACTGGGTCAATAAATAGACTCACAGGAATTCCTGGTCTCTGAATTTGTTCAAGAACCTTTTTAAAATCCTTCTCATTTTTTGTTACAGCGAGGCCTCCTTCTGTAGTTACTTCTTCACGCTTCTCCGGGACTAATGTGACCATATCAGGTGAAACATTAAGTGCAATTTCAACCATTTCATTGGTCATTGCCATTTCAAGATTTAGCCGGGTTTTTAAAGTCTCTTTGAGGAGCTTTAAGTCTCGATCTTGAATGTGGCGGCGATCTTCCCTTAAATGCACTGTGATGCAATCAGCACCACCAACTTCTGCGAGTAGTGCTAGTGGAACTGGATCTGGTTCTATTGTTTGACGTGCCTGACGCACATTAGCTATGTGGTCAATATTGACGCCTAAACTTGCCATGATTTTCTGAAGTGTAAGTAGCTCTTATTGAGCTGTTTGTTTTGATGTTTAGTAGAAGGTTATTTAGCCGCAAGCTTAACTGCCCAACCTTTAGAGGGAAAACATTCTTTAAAAGGTAAGTTCAGGAGAACGGTCGCCTTAGTTTCGGTGCCCTTGGCTCTTGCTGATCGCGAAACGAATTTATGTCTTGGTGTGGATCCGTTTTGGAGTCCATTAGCCATGGTCATTACTCAAGACATTGTCTTGAATAATTATTTTCGTGATCGAATTGTTTTAGGTATTGATAATTTGCCATTGAAAGGAGCAGTTTTGTTAGCCCCTACCCACCGCTCTCGTTGGGATGGACTCATGTTGACAATGGCTGCCGGTCGAAGAGTCACTGGTCGTGATTGTAGATTTATGGTTACTGTTACTGAGATGAAAGGTTCACAAGGATGGTTCTTGGAGCGCCTTGGATGTTTCCCAGTAGATCAGTTGAGACCTTCATTAACTTCATTAAGATTTGCTATTGATTTGATGATTGATAATCAGCAGCTTGTGGTGTTCCCTGAGGGAAAGATCAATCGCTTAGGTAAATCAATAAGGCTTAAACAAGGTTTGGCTCGCTTAGCTCAACTCGCTGTATTAAAAGGTGTTGATGTACAAGTGGTTCCTGTTGGGCTTGGTTATAGCGATGTTAAACCTACTCTTTTTTCTAAAGCAGCAATTTGTTTTGCAAAACCCTTAAAAGTAGAAGGGACAGGTAGAGATGCTGCTATTAAGTTCAATGCTGAACTTGCCTCAAGTATGGATACAGCAGAACAAGCGGCCTTAAAAGCAGTAGATAGGGAGAACAAAGAGACTTAAAGTTCTAAGCACTTTTGGTTCTCTAAATTTATGCGTTGTCGCTTTCTGATGACGGCATTTGCCCTCACTACTGGTTTAATTTGCTTTTCTGGTCCCTTATTGGCTCAGACTCCTTCTACTTATAAGGTTTTAGCTACAGGAAAAAGTGGCTTTAATGTTTCTGCTATAGAAAGTCTCTTGAGAAAGGGCGATGATTCCGTCTCAAGGGGAGATTTGCGAGAAGCTAAGGAGCACTTTTTAATGGCTAGAAATACTGCTCAAAAGTTGGCTCCTCTTTTTAGGAATCTATCAGGTTCTTTTAGAGGTCTTGATGCTCGCATTCCACGTGAGATGGATGCCAAAGGTCGTAAGGCTTTAATGCTTCATGCAAAAGCAAACCTTCGCTTGGCAGCTTTATTTAGACGACAGAACAAGCCTGAAGAGGCAGTTCCGCTACTTGTAGAAGTTGTGAAGATTACAACTCCTGCCAAAAAAGAGGGTCAAAAAGCGTATCAAAGTCTAGTTGAATTGGGCTTTGTAGAAACACCTTATCTTGGAGCAAGATAAGGCTTTATAAAAAACCAATTTGGAGCTCCTTCTGTCATCATCATTCTTCTGGTTTTGATCTATCCTTATGGTTAATTTTGAAGAAGTAAGCGCTGCAATTAGGCGTGCAATACCTGATGCTTGTGTCACAGTTGAGGACATGAGTGGTGGTGGGGATCATTTGCAGGTGAATGTCGTTTCAAATACCTTTGCGGGACTTTCTTTGATTCGTCAGCATCAATTGGTATATGGAGCCCTTAAAGATGAATTGGCCAGTGAAGCTATCCATGCTTTGGCCTTAAACACAGCTACTCCAAATTGAATTATTTAATTTTTTTTAAAAATGGATTTAAACACACGCACTCGCATTGAGGCCCTTATCAATTCGAATTCAATAATGGTTTTTATGAAGGGCACTAAACTTATGCCTCAATGTGGCTTCTCAAATAATGTTGTTCAGATCCTTAATGCTCTTGGTATGAGCTTTGAAACATTTGACGTTCTTTCTGATGCTGAGATTCGTCAAGGGATTAAGGAATTTTCTAATTGGCCTACAATCCCTCAGGTTTATGTCAAAGGAGAGTTCATAGGGGGATCAGACATTCTTATTGAGATGTATAACTCTGGAGAACTCCGTGAAAAGCTTGAGATTTCTTTAGCTTCTTAAATAATTCAAAAAATTACCAAATTTCTTTTTTATAAAAAAGGGTGTTGATATCACCATCGGGCCCAATGAAGCTTGATGGGTCTTTAATCCACCTTTCTATAAGTTTCTCAAGGTTTTCTTGGTCTCTTTGCTCTAACTGGCCACACTTTCTTAAAGCATGTAGATAACCATCTGCATAGAGTTTGAGTTCTGAAGGATGAAGGTGACGACTGGTTAGTTCCTGGCAAGCATCACAGAGTGATTGAAAATGCCTTATAGCTTCTGGATTGTTAAGTGGTGATGTCATGGTCTGAGAGCAAGACCGTTTGTTTTCACAGCCTGCCATTGAATTGCTTTATCGTAGGCGCGGTCTTTTAAGGTATGTGACCTCCATCTCTTCAGATTTGCTTTCAAACGAGCAAAGCACATCATCTCCTTTGGAATCTCTTTCCTCACAGGCCACTGCACAAACACCTGCAAAGGTGCTTGTTGTGGAGCCTCATCCAACACTCCGAACTGTCCTTGTACAGCGGTTGCGTCAGGATGGGCATTTAACAGCAGCTGTCGCGTCAGCGATAGAAGCCGTAGACCTTTGTCGAGAACAAACTCCTGATCTTTTGGTTAGTGCAGAATTACTAGATCAAAGTTCAGCTATAGGACTTGCACAACAACTGGGGTGTTCCTTAATAGTTCTTACGGCTCGAACAGGTGTTGAGCCCTTAGTAGGACTATTAAATGAAGGGGCAGATGATGTTCTGCGCAAGCCATTTGGTCTTGAAGAGTTGGCTGCTCGTTGTAGAACTCTTCTCAAGCGCGGACGAATAGGTTTGCAAGAGCGTGTAACTGTTGGTCCCCTCGAAGTTCATTTGTTATTAAGGCAAGTGACGTTGCAAGACAAACCTGTCGAATTGAGTCCACGAGAGTTTGCTCTTCTTTGTGCCTTGTTGATGCCTCCAGGTATGGTAAGAAGTCGACAGGAACTTCTAAGGATGGCATGGCCTCCGTTTAGTGGCGGTCCAAGATCGGTGGATACACAAGTACTAACTCTTCGCCGAAAACTGGAGCAAGCGGGCCTTGGTGAGGGCGGGGGGATAACAACAGTTAGACAACAGGGATATCGCTTTAGCTTAGATAATTTAGAGGTGTAGTCTTGACCAAAATATCGCTCAAAAATAGTTCCTTTGATATATAGCAAAACTAGATAAAACTTTTATTAATTATTGAGTTGTTTCAGATAAATAGCCTGTCTTTAAATATTTTCTATTGAAATTAATATTCATTTTAATTATACTTTTGCAAAGTATAATTGGCTTCTATAGATGATTTGTTAATTCGGTAAAGACCAAGGATTAATTCCAAGATCTGCTCCGATTCGGTGAGCACAAGCAAAGCCACTGAAAGCAACTGCATTTAGCCCTTGTCCTGGGAAACTGGAGTCTCCTACACAAAATAAATTTTTAATACCTGTACTATTGAAAGGCATTGTTAGTAGACCGGGTAGACGCATTGAAGGAATAGGGCCATAACTACCTTGATGTCTTCCAAGGAATCGTCGATGAGTTCGAGGGGTTCCAATTTCCTGATGGCTTATTGCTTCGCTTAGACCAGGGAAAACAGTGTTTATTTTTGCAATAAGACGCTCTGCACAGACTGTCTTTTTTTCTTTATAGGCTGATGGAGATAGCCCTTCCCATTCTTTTATAGAGGATGGAGTAAAAGCGTGAACAATATGTTTCCCTTCTGGGGCTAGTGATTGGTCCAATAATGTCGGGATTGAGATAAAACAGACACCTTGTTCTTTTTCCATGTCATCCCATTCTTTCAAGATTAGATGATGGCAATGGGCATCCTTTGGAATAGTCAAATTATTTACACCTAGATGAATAGAGAGAAAAGATGATGATGGGATATAGCGATTCCTCCATTTGTATTCAGAGCTTGGTACCTTCGATGGCTCTATTAAGGGTTGTTTGCAGCCTTCTCCACCGAAAGTATTCCAGCGGGTTGCATTTGAAATGATTTTTTTTGCAAGAATCTTTTCTCCACTTGCAAGTTGTACTCCAACAGCTCTATTGCCCTCTAGCAGAATCTTCGTGACAAGTGACTTATATCTTATTGCTCCAGAATGTTCCTCTAACCCTTTTACAAGTTCTTGTGCTATTACACCTACTCCTCCTTTTGGGTAGTTAATTCCTCCTGCATGGCGATCAGAAAAAACCATTCCTGCATTGATCATTGGTGTACGCTCTGCAGGCATTACAGACCAACAGAAGCATTCAATATCAATAAATTTCAACAACTCTGAATCTTTTATATACCGTTTAGCAACGTCTCCAACATTTACTGGTAACCAACGTGCCAGGCCTAAACACGCTAGAGGTGCTTTAAAAAAAACCTTTGCAAGATATGTAGGATCTTCGATTGAAAGTAATGGCATTGCATCTAGGCAATGAAAAACTTTCCAGCAGGTCTCATAAAAATGTTTTATACCAGACTCTTCATGTGGGAAAAGTGATATGAGATCAGATATGAATTGATCATAATTTCTATTGACAGCGATATTGAAGCCATCAGGAAGGTGGTAGGCGAGTTGAACAGGATCAGGAAATGTCTCGATTCTCTTTCCAACATCTGCTAATGCACGAGTAAGCAAGTTTGTATATCCATTTTCCCCAAAACCAAAAATCATTGACGCTCCAACGTCAAACGTGAACCCATTCCTTTGAAAAGACCCACCACTGCCTCCAGGAATTGTGTAGCGCTCCAATACAAGTACCTTTGCACCTTTCACAGCTAATTGACTTGCTGTGACAAGTCCGCCAAGACCTGAACCAATTACAATTGCATCCCAGCTCTTTTGGGTTGACTTGTGATCATCCATAGTGTTTGAACGACTATTTGAACTTAATGGCTCATCAGTTAAGTAATAAATATTTAGCTGACAGGATTTGATTCTTTATATTCGGAGTCCTCAAGGTATTTGGACTACTTTCATAAGATCATAAAGTGCTCTGTCACGATAAGCGCCATATCGAGTCCGTTTATCTTTAATTCGTTTAGGTAACTCTGGTAAAAGGCCAAAGTTTGGTGGCATAGGCTGGAAATGATTTTCTCCTTTAATTTTTTTGATGCTTTTGATACTGCTAATAAAGTGTGTAAGGGAGCCAATCATTGTTGTCAGAGGAAGAGTTATGGGCTTCTTCCCTAAAGCTAATAACGCTGCATTTGTGCCAGCAAGCCAACCTCCAGCAACAGCAGCTGCATAACCTTCTGTTCCTGTTATTTGACCGGCCGCAAGGAGATTAGTTCGCTTCTTGAACTGGAGAGTAGGGTTTAATAAATTTGGGGATTCAAGAAATGTGTTTCGATGCATTACCCCAAAACGAACAAATTCGGCATTTGCTAGCCCAGGAATCATTCTCAGAATACGTTTTTGTTCGCCCCATTTAAGATTTGTTTGAAATCCAACTAAATTCCAAAGGCGTCCAAGTCGGTCTTCTTGGCGCAACTGAACAACAGCAAAGGCACGCTTCGCCTTTCTGACATCTTTGTCGTTCAGATCACCCCAGCGTGGATCCCAAATACCTATTGGCTTGAGTGGGCCATAACGCATTGTTTCTTCTCCTCTTCGGGCCAACTCTTCAATTGGTAAACATCCTTCGAAGTAAATCGCTGATTCCTTGTCGAAGTCCTTTAGTTCAGCTAATTCAGCTCTCAGCAGAGCTTCTCGAAAGGCAATGTATTGATCCCTGTCTAATGGACAGTTGATGTAATCAGCATCTCCTTTGTCATATCGACTGGCTCGAAAGGCTATAGATTTATCGATGCTATCTCCGTCAACGATCGGGCTTGCAGCATCGAAGAAATGGCATTCTTCTATACCTGTAAATTCTTTAAGATCGTTTGCTAAATCATTGCTTGTTAGTGGTCCGGTTGCAATAACCGTGATCTGTTCTTCTGTTGGCAATTGTTTTAGCTCTCTTCGCTCAATATTTATTAAAGGGTTTGAAGCAAGTCTTTGAGTTAGAGCTTGACTGAATTGTCCTCGATCTACAGCAAGAGCCCCTCCTGCAGGTACAGCATGTTCATCAGCGGTCGCAATGATTAGAGAGTTTAATTTTCTAAGTTCTTCTTGTAATAACCCTGCTGCACGATCGCTTTTAATTGAGCCGAAACTGTTGCTACAAACTAGTTCAGCGAAATCACTCGTGTGATGCGCAGGTGTGGTGGCCACAGGACGCATTTCTATAAGTTTGACCTTTACACCTGCTCTAGAAACTTGCCACGCGGCTTCGGTGCCTGCTAGACCTGCACCAATGATTAATACTGTTGGAGAGTTGTTCAAAGCATTAAGTCAATTTTTTGAACTTGAACTTAGTAATTCTGTTGGAAAGCCCTTTTCATTGTTTGCAGAACGCTTTTGTTTGTTTGGGATTTTTGAAGACCTTTTTGTAAAGAACTGAGAGATTCCTAATAAAATTGGCTTTATCAAAGGGTTGATGTCTGAAAAAGTCAGCAACTATTCAAATAAAGGTAGGCCGCATGATATTTTTCCATGCGTGCCTTTAAGGCATTCCTTTAGGGCGGGTCGCTAGCTCAGCGGTAGAGCATCCGGCTTTTAACCGGCTGGTCCTGAGTTCGAATCTCAGGCGACCCATCTTAATCTAAACACTTTGGCTATCGTTTTTTTTGAAGTTGATGATCGTAAATTAGTCCTTAGTAAAAGTTCTTTGCAATTAGCTTGGGATAAATTTGAAGCTTAGAGCAAGGAGGCTTGATTGAATGTTTTTTCTAAAAACCTGGATTTACGCAAATTTTCATCTCAATAGACTAGAACAGTACTAGTAGTTCTACTTTTAAATGCTTTTTGGCCTTACAAAGAAGCAGATTGTTGCCTGGGGGCTTCTTGCTACAGGAGCAAAAATCGCATTTGGCTTATGGCTTTTTGGATGGTTAGGATGGCATCTTCCTTGGTAATGAAATGTATTGCTGAGAAATTTTTTAAATAAATTAATTTTAAGCTTTTACAAATAAAAGCTTTGAGTTTATATTAGGAGTTAATCTTCTTTTTGATTTAACTTTTTTTTCAAAATTAGATGCAGGGTTTTAACTTAATGATCTAATTTGATTCCGCTGATTGGCTTAAAGGAGACTTCCCAGCTATTTAGAACTAGTTTTAACATTGCATACTTTTGAAAGACGGTCTAAATTATAAATAATTTCTTAGTTAATCAGAAAGGGTTTTTGATGGATATAAATACTTCTAGAAACCTGCATAAGCTTGTCCCTATATTGGCAACTATCTGTCTTTTCCCAAGAAATGCTCAGGCTGGTCTTGATAAATTTAGCTATTTGGAAAAGATTGAAGATTGGACTATTGAACGTAAGGTAGATTCAATAACTAAAAATATTTCGTGTAGAGCCTCTATACTTAATCATGGGACTTGGTTTAGTGCCCGTATTCGATTGGATAGAAATGATAAGTTGGTTTTTCCATCAGGATCCATTAAGAAGAAGAAAACAAGTAGTTCAACTTTAACAATCCTTAGAAGACATTTAAAAGCCTGTCGAACTAGTTTGATTTATATGCCAAAAGAAGCCAAAGAATAAGAAATAATTTAACTTTGCTTTCATTTTTATAAGCATTAGAGTTAGAGACAGTTAAAAGGTTTTTAATTGAATTAAAATAGTTTTTCTTATAAATTAATTTTTGGCAGGCTTTGATATGTAAAGTCAAAAAATAAGATTAGTCTATGAGCTCCTAATAATAAACTTTATAGTAATAGCCTACATTAACTTTACTTTTTGTTTTTAAGGCCAGGTATTGCTTTGGTTGAAATTTTTGAATAATGTATAAATAGCTTCGTTTGTATATGGAATCGTATGAATTCAGAGCTTTTCCTGGTAATTTCAGCCATTATTAAAGCAAGCTCTTAAGCCTCTTTAAATAGTGCTCACGGATGAATCCCTAAAAGGATTTAGGACGCTAGCCTGAGTTTTTCCAAGAAATTTGGAGAATTGTAAGTTAAGAAGGATCTATGGAAATGGAAAAGAAACCTTCAGCTATTACCAGAGCCAAGAAAAGTTGGTTGTGGAGTTGGGCTGAGCCTGAAAGTTCGCCGACTGTTTGGCCTAAATCCAAAACAGAGAGATTGGCTTTGCAAGCCAAGCTTGCCAATATTGACGCAGAGAGGGCTGTCAGTCGTGCATATCAAATTGAATTGACAAGAACAAAAGCAGTTGGCGAAGCTATGTTTAAATCTGGGAAAGCGCTTCGATTTACTCTAACTAGCTCAGCAAGGCAAATACTTTTGCGTACTGAAGCCGCTCGTCGAGAATTTGAGCCTGGATACAGAAACAGGAAGCTTTGATAGATTATATTTACCTAGTAATTTTAAGGCAAAAATATTTGGCCTTTACTTTTAAATATTAAAATTGTGTAATGCCTTTTGGGATATAAAATTATATGTAGTTGTTTCAAAATCAAAACTTGAAGCAAAATCATTTAATCAACCTAATATAACTTTCAACCATTTTGTCAGTAAAAATTTTAAGGTAGATTTCATTAGGGGTACAACTTGCTTTTTTGATAGATTATGATCTTTGCTCAAGGTTGTAGTTGCAATTCCTAAGAGATCACCTTATTTGATAAAATAAAACTATAAACATTTTGAATTATGGACCTTTCTATCTCTTTATTATGGATTGCTATTCCATTTGTAGTAGCAACTATATTCTTTGGAACTAAAAATGGCTTCTATGATAGCAATCAATATGATGGAGATGGCTGTGCCCATGATGTTAAAAGGTAAATATAACTATATTTAGAACCCTAAATGTAGTTATATTTTTGATTAGTTTTCGTGGGCTTATATAGATATTTTAGAGAAAACTTTATATAAAAATACGAAAATGGATTATTAGCAACCTATAGTTGAATAGAAGAAGTAATTAAATTTTCAGATGAGATGGCCACCTGTTAAGTCATGGACTAGCTCTTGCTCTAGAGAGGGGTTCCGACATTTTGTAGCAATTAACTATGGGGGGGTACGAACAAAAAGATGGGTTTCTCTTGTGGCTGTACTGGATGGGAACTCCCGTTTAATTGTTCCTTGGAGTGAGATGAAAGATACTTCAAAATGGAATTCAGGGTGGCTAAAACTTTCCAGAAACGAAAGTAATCCACCATTAATTAGTCCTCTTAATAAGAGGATACCTGAAGTTAATAGTCAACAAGGATGCCTTCATCCCTCTAAAGACTCAGGTTTACTTGCATCATCTGAAAAGGGTTCAGTTAGACCCTGGAGTTAACAGTTATTTCTTTGGAGTTGAAGTAAGGGTATAAATACCATTGAAAATATTTATTATTTTTATGGATTATACAAGCTTCTTTAGAGGATACTATTTAATAGCATTGCAATGCTTACCCTTCCAAAATAGATAATTGGCTTGAAAAAATAATGTTTTTCTAAGGAGTATTTACTCTTGTATCTTCAGTTATTCTTATTAATAGAAAGTGGAAATATCAATAAAATTTAATTTCTTAGTATTGATAAATAAAAAAAGATACTTAATGAAATCAACCTGTAGTGGGATTTTATGTTGATTTTAAATAGAACTTTTAGAATTCAGTAGCAGGTTATATTCTTAGAACTTTATTGATAATTATTTAGCTTGCCGGGAAGTCCGTAACAAACTTCTTTAGGAAGGTATATAAAAACAAAATCACTACTAGATTCCCAAGCATTGCTATAGCAAAACGAATCCTGAGGTCTTTGAGTAAAGGGCTTTCGAGAGCTGTCTCCCAAAATTGTAGAATTGGTCCACCGGCCATTGTTCCTTAAACGAAGTTTCCTCAATAAAGGTAGTCCATAATGGGATCTAAATCTGATCCAATATGCATTGATATAAGACTTTTATAGAAAAAAAAGGTTTGTTAAAGCTTCGTCAACTGGATTTGTGTGTGTAAGTGCTCAAAAATGCTAGCTCTCTATAACTAAAATTTTTTTTAAGCTCGACTACTCCATAGCACTAATGATGAGCTATGGATATGGCGTCCTAATTACTTAAATTGTCAGAGAAATTGAATTCATAGTGGCCTTCCTGATATGAATTGATGCGCAGCCGGTACGTATCTATATAGCAGAAACGCAATTAAAAGAAGAAGGTTGCCTCCTAAGACTAGCCCTCCAGTAATCGCGTTTTGTCTGTTGGAGGTGTAATCCCATTTAGGTTGACCATCTGGTGTTTGTTCGTTTGCCACAGGAATATGGGAAGGTGTTAACTGCGTTCAAAATTATTTTACGCTAACCCCATAGAAAATTTAAAGACTAAAAAAGAACTTCAGAGTTTTTATATGATGGATGAAGATTCATTTAAATATTTTGGTGGTTACTAAAACATTTAAATGCTTTCATGGCGAGGAAATTTAGTTTAAAGGTAAGTTTGAAATGTTTTATTCTTATATGATTTTGAATGCATTAGCCCAAATGCTTTTAATATATGAATTACAGGGATTGTAAGGCCTTAGATCTTACCTCATTCAATTGAAAATAGCTCTAATTGGCTATAGTTTTTTAAATTTAGGCATTGTCGAGTTTGGTTTCAAACTCGCCAGCCTTATCACTTGAGGCTTTAGAGAAAAATCATTAAGTACTATATATAGCGTATGATGAGACTCCAGTAGGTATATATAGTAGTTGCTTAGGGCTTGTTTTTAAGGCTCAATGGAATCAAATATCCAATATAAATGTCTGCAACCCGCATTCCAGAAGACAATACAGAGGAAATTTATTATTCTAGATTGAGAAGATTTAATAATAAAGATGTTAAAACCAAGTTAGGGTTGGCTGAATTACTGTTTCAAGCATTGATGTTAGTCTTGCTTGTTTAACAAAGAATTTCTTCATTAAGCAAGCTTTTTAAGCTACTTTTCAAACTGAATTTCGGATAACCAGAGAATTCTGATGGAGATAATATATTTAAAATTATTCTATTCTAACTAAAATATTTTCAGTTAGAATACTTATGAGTTCTTTTACCCTGTAGCTTCTAGGATTCTTCTCTAAAAGAGGACATGAGAGTTGCTTAGTGAAAAAGTAATATTATTTGATAAGCCAATGATTTCCCTTGAAATCGAGTGATGGATTTTGGCCTGAAGACGATTCATGGATTCCTCTATTTAAATGCTCCTCATAGCTTTGGGTTGGCAATAGGATTATTTTGCTTTTTTGGTCTCCTTTTAAGCTTTGGACGACGTTTTGAACCAGCATTGCGCTTGGAACGCTTGGGAGTTCCAATCGCTCTTTTAGCTGGAAGCTTGACGCTTTTTGTAGGCCCCTATGGCCAAGTCCCTTTGCTCCCTGAAAGTGTCACTGATATTTGGGTGAAGCTACCTGCACCTCTTTTGACATTGGTTTTTGCGACATTGATGTTAGGTCGACCAATTCCACGTGGAAAGGGTTTGTGGAAACCAATTGCTTCTCAGACATTGGTAGGACTTTTACTTGGCTTTGGCCAATATTTAGTAGGTGGCTTGGCGGTACTGTTTATTTTGATCCCTTATTTGGGTGTCAACCCTTTAATGGGCTGCCTAATAGAAGTTGGATTTGAAGGGGGGCATGGTGCTGCTGCTGTCATGGGCAAAAGTTTTTCAAACTTCGGATTTCCTCAAGGTTTAGACCTTGGTCTAGCAATGGCAACAGTGGGATTACTTTCTTCCACTGTCTTAGGGAGTTTTCTTGTTGTAGTAGGACGTTGGCGTGGATGGGTTGTCTCTGAGCCCTTAGCGGAACTTGAAAATGGAGGGAATCTAGAGGATTCAATTAGTTTTTTGCAAAAACTTTCAGACCTGCTCGTTAACCTCGCTTTTGTTGGGTTTGCTGTCCTTTTTGGAGTGGTAACACTTTTTGTATTAAGGCAAATAGCTCCATTCTTTGGAGATGTTTTTCAAGAAGTTCTTTTGGTCTTTCCTGTTTTTCCCTTAGCGTTGTTGGGATCTTTGTTGATTCGCTATTTATTAGAAGTAAGTGGTCATACATCTTTGATATCAGAATATATTCAGCGTGATATTGCCACTCTTGCAACGGATCTTCTTATTACTACTGCTACGGCAAGTGTGAATTTGCCTCTACTGATGAATGATTGGTTGCCACTCACAATACTTGCAGTTTCAGGCCTAACTTGGAATTTCGCAGGAATGTTCCTCTTCTCCAGATTAACTTTTAGAGAAGAATGGTTTGAACGCTCAATTGCGGAGTTTGGTAATGCGACTGGAGTTGCAGCTAGTGGAGTTTTATTGCTCAGGCTTGCTGACCCTAAAAACTTGACAAGTACATTGCCAATTTTTTCATCTACTCGATTACTTTTGCAGCCTTTACTTTCCGGAGGGCTAGTTACTGTTATTGCGCCAATTGCTGTAGTAAGAATTGGTCTCAAAGGATGGACAGAAGTTTGTGGTTTGCTAACGATCTTATTTATTTTACTTGCATTTTTAATCCAGAATAGCTTCCCTGAAGCTGAAATGAGTTCTATGAAAGGATTTGAGCATTCTGTATAGAACTGATTTCCTTCAATAGATACTTTTTTCTTAAAACAGTTTTTAATGAATAGAAGATTCCCCCAAGATGTTCCACCTCAAGAATCAAGAGAAAAATGGTTTAAGAGCCACTTGCTTGGTCGTGAGATTGAATTAAGAGAGCTTTATGAATTACCACAAAATGAGTTAGATTTGTTAATGGCTGAGACGGCTGAACTTCGTAGTGATCCAGACAATAGAGATAGGAACTTAGGCAAATATTGTACTGCTGGCTATTTTCTAGAATTATCTAAGATTATTGATAGACGAAGATTTATGGAGAACTAGTTAGAAGGTTAAACTTCTAAACCAATTCAAAATAGTTTATTTTAGAAATATTTTAATGTTAAAGGGGAAGTTCTATTTCGCTATTTATCAGCCTTAGTTGATAAAGATAAAAAGCATATATCCCATCAATGCATGATATATTGGAGCACCTGGTTTGCAAAACATAGCAAAGAGCCTATTGCACGCGAAGCTAAATAGCGGCATAACTATGCTATTGCGATAACTCTTGTGAAACTTAAAATCAAAACTCAGAACAATAAAAAATTATCTTGATTAACCATGAATTTTGTTAACTATCTGCATTTTGTTGAACCTATGCAGGAACAATTCACGAAAGTATATTCGACGATGTCGGCAATAATTGCGGTGATACTTATTCTTTGGCTTTTAAATTTTATAGCAGGACTTATTCAAAGAACATATGTAATTGGAAAAGCTTTTGGTGGTTTCTATCGGAATTACCTTCACGGTTATATAAAAGGTTTATTTGTTAAAATATCTTCTCTATCAAAAGAAACAAAAGCCTAGGTAAAGCTCCTAGAAAATAAATAAGGTTCTGTTGTTAATGGAACTTCAGCACTTAAAAAAACAAACGAAGACTAGCTCACCTGATTGCTTGAAACAAGTGAGCTAGTGACCTAGTAAGAGTTTCTTAGCTCCTGAAAATCAACCTCCAGTGAGAGTGGAAACAACGCTAACTACTGCAACGATCAGTCCGCCCCACTTAATAACTGGCTGAGAATTGTCATATGAGGTCGCTACGAGGATAGCGGCCAGGTTGATAACGACGAAATCAATACCCATGAGAACGGTTAGAACAACTTCAATTTTGTAGCAGGTAATACAGTCTGTGTCCATAATTATTAAGCAAAAAAAGGTCAATTGAGACTCTTAATGCCAAAAATTATTCACTTTAGGCCCTTAGATTTACTTTATTTGAATCTTAAAACTCTTATTGCCTTGATCCATTTTTAAAAGGCTAATCTAAAGATATTTTGCAATTTTATTGAAATTAAAACTAAAATAAATCACTAATTTAGTTTCTTTTCTTTTTACGATGCAAAATATCAGCCTTTATAGATATCTACTTGATTTATTAATAATAAAACTATAATATTATAAACTGTACCTTATTTTTGATTTATCTTTATTAAGTAATGATTTAGGAGGATGGTGTTTTTACTGTAAATAGCCGCTTGTTTGATGCTAAATTTCCTCTTCTTTTACATAATAAACTTCATTTACTGGAGACCTTTTGATTAATATTTTTTAACTTCTCTTTATGTCTCAAGATTACAGTTCACTGCGATCTCAAATGGAATACAGCTATTAGGTAAATTTAGTAATGTACTGCTAAAAGAAGCAATATCATTTGGTTGTGTCATCTTATCTTTGCTGATTGAATTAATCCCTTCTGCCATATCTGTATTTACCCAGCTGGGACAGATAGCTGTAACTCTTACTCCTTTTTCCCAGCCTTCATTCCTAATGGTTTGACAAAGTCCCATTAAGGCAAATTTGCTCATTGAATAACCTGCAAGATTCCCTTTTGATCTTTTCCCACTTAGAGAGACCAGGAAGATAACTCTCCCTTCTCCATGATTTGAAATTGGTTCCCATGCTTCTTTAGTAAGAAACCAAGGGGCCATTAGATTTATTCTCCAAAGCTCTTCAACGTCCTTTTGTTCTTCATCTGCAAATAAAAATTTTGTTTTATGTAATATTCCGGCACAATTGATTAAGCTATCAAATTGTTTGAAATGTTCTAACGTAGAACTTATCCATACTTTTGCCGTCTCAGGCTTATGGGCTTCATAATGATTTAGAAGAACTCTGTCAGACCCAGTAATCTTGGGGTCTAGCTTTGTTCCCTTGACACTTTTTAAATTTCTAAGTCCTAAACTGACTCTATGGCCATCATTTAATGCTCTTAAGGCAATAGATTTTCCGATGCCTCTACTAGCACCACTGATTAGAATTGTCCTCACTTTTTAATTTGTGGTCTGAGAAATTGCCAGAGAAGATAAAGTTCTCTTCCTTGCATTCCCATTAGCCCCCAACGTACATTCCATGGGGCCTTTAGAAACATTATCCACATTGCTTTTACTAAATCACTAAGACTTAAAGTATTGGTTAGAAATCCATACCATTGCTTGCTTGGAAGAGCGAAGAATCCAATAAAAAAGTCTCTTAGTTGTGATTCTTCGAATCGCATAAGCTTCTCTAATCCAAATTGATAGAGAGCTTGTTTTCGTCTTAGTTCTGGTGGCCAAAGAGCAGCCCATCCTTTTGAAGCAATTGCGGCTGGCGAAGCATTTGGGTCAAATAATGCTTTTGCTATAACCTTCGCGACAGTTGGAGATCTTCTAAGAAGTCCACCAACCATATATCCTGAGGCGGGGTGAACCATAGCGGCGGCTCCACCAAAACCCAGAACAGGTTGTTGTAAGTCTGGGAGTGGCATATTCATAGGAAGGTACAAACCAAGCTCTTCATGTTCAAGAGCTGTTATCTCTAGGTTCCTATGTGCTAGTCGTCTCTTAAGACGAGATTGCAAAGTTTCTAAAGTAACTGGAGGACTAAGACCTAAAGAGGTTTCTTCTAAAAAGAATCTGCCATTACCTAGGTCCATAGCATATAAAAATGTTGGAGGTTTTTCCTTTTCTTCAGGACTTAAATGATCACATCTATAATCCATTAAAACGAATTGCCCTTCTTCGACAGGAGGTGTATTGAAACGGCCCACTACTCCATAACAAGTTTGAATAGCTATAGGCCAGTTTTTTGAAGCTTTGAGAAAGACAGGTTCATATCCAGTGGCATCTATTAAAAGTCTGGCTTTAAATTTTATTCCTTCTGTTGTAGTTACGGTGCAGATCAGATCATCTATTTCAAGATTATGAGCTATACCTCTATGCCATTTAACTGCTGCTTCTTCACATTGTTTTATCCAGTAATGTTGTAATTTCCTTTTGTCAAAAAGGCCATAATCACAACCATGTTTTGTAGGTTTGTTTTCGTCTGCTCTTGGTTGAGCAGATCCGGCTCCGAAAAAACTTACCGTATTTTTCCAGCGATGTTCTAATAGGTCCTGTAGTCCAAGTTCATCGACCTCTTCTCCCCATATACCGTAGGTATATGGCCAAGGCGCTTTGTGGTCATTAGATGAAAGCACTTCTACTCGCAGCTTTTCCTTGCCAAGTGCTGCTGTAATTGCCAAGGCGCCCGGCCCAGCTCCGAGCACTAGGACATCGATAGATGCCCTATTTCTCATTTTTGTACCTATAAAGAAGAATTTTGTAATATCTCTGCATCATTGTTGGGGGCGGAGCAAGAAAGTATCCAGTGGACAATTGAGATGTGTCTTTGATTACCATTGGCACCTTCAGTGCGCACGTTTTGAGGTTACCTCGTTTTGGTCAAATTAAATCGAACTTAGTGCACCTTTAGTTTAACTATTTAACCTTCATATTCAGGAGTCTGGTCAAATCTCCCTTGCATCTTCATGACTCAACTTAGCCTTGCTTCGCCATGCACTCATTCCTTAAATACCTTGAATATAAAGATTCATCTACTTTTTGTTTTTTTGAGACTCCAAAGTTTTGAGATAAGCTTATGACTATTGGGCATATTTATAATTTCTTTTGCAATGAAATGTTTTTTTAGGAGATTTTAAGAAGAAAGAATCATCTGTCTTGTATTTAAGATGCTATCGAGATCACTTTGGCATGTTTCATAATGAGTATTATTATATACTTGGAAGTGATATAGTTGGTTGATAACATGTTAAGCTTTTTTTTCTATTTTACTCTTTATTTCTTCTTATATTTTGTTCATGGAAGAATCTATTAAAAAGGTAAAACATGAAAATGGCTTCACGTTTATTACTGGAGCAAGCTCAGGCATAGGTTATGCTGCGGCATTGAATTTGCTGAATTCTGGTTATAGATTAATTCTTCCTTGTCGAAATTCGCTTGCCTCAAAGCGACTATTGCAAAACCTAAAAAATAACTTGTTAAAAGGTATTGATATCTCTGAGAGAGTTATTGCTCCTGTTCTTGACTTGTCAGATTTAAATAGCATTTTAAAGAGTACTAACAGATTGCTCCAGAGCGGAGAAACTATCGATAATCTAATCCTTAATGCTGGCTTGCAATATACTGGTTCTAAAGAACCAAGACTGTCTTCACAGAATTATGAATTAACATTTGCTGTAAATCATTTAGGGCATCAATATCTAGTTGAACGTATACTTCCTCTACTTTTAAAATCAAAATCACCTCGAGTTATAATAACAGCATCAGAGGTTCACAATCCTGAAGCCCCTGGAGGTAAATTTGGTAAGCCTGCTTGCCTTGGTAAATTGCAAGGTTTAGAAGAAGGAAAAGCTGCTTCAATGATAGATGGCTTTTCTAAATTCAATGCTGATAAGGCCTATAAAGATAGTAAATTATGCAATCTACTTTTTGCACAAGAATTGTATAGACGTTTGGAGTCTAGAGGTTTTCATATCCCTGTGATTGCCTGGGCTCCAGGATTAGTTATTCCACGAAACAGTCATGGTTTTTTTCGTCACAGCAGGAAATATAATGAATTTGGACAGCGTCTTTTTGCCTTAATAGTAAGAGACGTATTGCAGATTACCGAAACCACAGTGAAAGCAGGAGAATTGCTTAAGAGTTTGGTTACTGAACCTGAATATAGTAAGCCTGGATTTAGCTACTTTAGTAATAAAGTTATTAGGCCTGGGAAAAGAATTTTCAATAGGACTGAGCCTAGTGCAGAGGCAAACGATCTCCAGTTAGCAGGATTATTATGGAAAAAAACCTTTTGCCTTTATAGAGATTATATAAATATGGAAAATTAATTAAAGAGATAGATAAGATATCTAATAACACTAATTGTAGTCTAGAGTTATAGCTAAATCGTTAAACCATTTAATATTTTGGAAGACTTATGCTATCGCCTATTTGGATATAAAATTTTGAACTTGATTTAAAAAGATATGAAAATAAAAAAAACTATTAAATGTTAAAAGGTTTATTAGGTTTTAGATTTTTTAATCGTTTAAATCTCCAAAAGTCTGAACTTACTGTTTAATATCTTTTTCTTCAGACTTGCTTAAATGTAGTGTTTGAGTTGGGAAAGCAAAGCTTATTTTATTCTCTTCAAATTTTTTCATTATTTCAAGATTAACTTTTTGCTGAGCCTCCATTGCTCGTAAATAATTACTTGTTGGTATATAATAAACTAATTCGAAATCTAGACTGAAATTGCCAAACTCAACAAAATGGCAGCGATCAAATATAACATCTTCTGTTGAATCTACTATCAATTTGATTATATTTGGTATCTCCTTCATTTTGGAATATGGTGTCTCATAAATTACACCTAATTTATGAACTAATCTTCTATACTCCATCTCTCCATAATTGGAGATTTTCCCATTTGTTAGAGCGCTGTTACTCATTACAATAACTTCTCCATTTATGCTTCTTAAACGAGTTGACCGGACACCAACTCTCTCTACTGAAGCCCAGATACCATCAACATTTATAAATTGTCCATTTTCAAAAGGCTTGTCTAAAAGTATGGTTATATATTCAAAAAATTCTTGTACAGGTTCCTTTAAGGCGAGTCCGGCCCCTATCCCTCCTGCACTTAATAGAGCCCAAATTGCTGCCATTTGAACACCCATATTTTGAAGATAGAAAATTAAACCTATGCACCAAACAAGAGCTCGAAACATTGGCCTAAGTGATCGAAGCATTGTGCTAATTGAAGTGTCATCAATTTTCAAAGACCAACTTTCTATTAAACGGAGTATTACCTTATTGATTAACCTAACTAAAAGTATTAGACAGGCTAATTTTATTATTCCGACTATAGCCGCACTAATTTCATTTTCTATAGGTAAAATTTTCCAAGCAATTGAACTACTTATAAGTATTCCTAGAGGCTTGGCTGTATTTAAAATGATTTTAAGAATAAAGTCATCAGTTTGACTTTTAGTTCTAGTAGTTATTCGGCCAAGAACTATCTTAGCAACACGAACAGCTAATAAGGTAAGTATGGTGCCAACAACAAATGTAGCAAGAGAAGTTAGAAGGGGCCTATAAAAAGCATCCATTTCTTCTGGCTTTAATTAATTACTACTTTGCCTCTTAATTGGCCTTTATGCTAGTTTTGTTGATAAACTATTAACTTTAAAATAATTAGACTTTGCTTGCTTTTATTAGCCTGCTAATTTGCTTGAATTCAACTCGATCAGCACTTTTGCACCATTCAAAGATTATTGATTCAGATGTTGAAATAATAGCTCCCGCACATTCTAATCTTCTAATCGACACCTCATGATCGATTGAGTCTTGGCTATTGACTGCATCAATGGCAATGTAAACTCTAAATCCCTTTTTAATAAGATCTAGTGCGGTTTGTTGAACACATATATGTGTTTCAATCCCACATAGAACAATGTTTGCAAAAGTTTGACCTTCTAAAACTCTCATTAACATTTCACACTTGGCGCAACTAAAAGATAATTTTGAGTATCTAATATCCTTATCTTTATCTAGAAGATAGTCTATTGTTTCTCCTAATTTATCCGGGTTTTGTTCGGTAAAAAACTTTTTAATATTAAGTATTTTACAGGCTTCAATTAGTTTTATTATGTTGGCTAAAATCTTTTCTTGTTGAGTTATTGGCTTTATAAGCTTCTTTTGAACATCAATTACTAAAAGCGCAGTATCATGATCTTCCATGTGTTAGATGAGACTTGCCTTGTTGAATTGCTAATAATAATATTGTTTATATATTAAAAGCCTCCTGATGTAGGTGGTTACTCTTTATACCTTATTACTTAATAACAATCTTACTATTCACTCTCATTAGCCGTTATTATTGAGAAATGAACAAGGTGAAAGCTTTGCTCGCTTCTTCTCCATTAAAGCAATATGGCCGGCCTTTAGAGGTTGGATTACATCAAGAAGGAAGACGTTTGACTCCTCAGAGAAGGAAAATACTTGACCTATTTGAAAATAGTGGATCAGGTAACCATCTCAGTGCCGAAGACGTTCATCATCTACTACTAGAAGCAAAGTCACGAGTTTCGTTAGCCACTATTTATCGAACCCTGCGCTTGTTAGTAGAAATGGGATTCCTTTATGAACTCGAGTTGAGTGAAGGGGGCCATCGATTTGAATTAGCTAGCAATGATCATCCTGATCATCATCATTTGGTGTGCGTTCGTTGTGGTCGAACAGAAGAATTTGAAAATGAGCAAGTAATTCAGGCTGGAAGGATAGCAGCAGAAAAAAATGGGTTTAAACTTATTGAATCGACCTTAAATGTTCGGGCTCTTTGTCCAGGCTGTCAACACAATAATTAACTATAACTGGCTTTTGTCAGTATCATTTCCCTAAAGCACCACTACAACTAGAGCCACTTCCAGCGGTACATCCATAACAGTGCTCGTCTGTATTTATGGATTGCCCTTTTAGGTCCAAATTTTGAGAAGCGAGATCCCTAATATGATTGGCTTTTCCATTTATTTTCATTCCTAATTGCTGGTTGAAATCACAATCAAATAAAGTGCCTTGCCAATCAACACTTATCAGTGTTTTACACATGACATTTTCAAGATTTTCTGGATTATGCTTTTCTTTAAGTAATTTCGTGTACCCCTCTAATTCTCCTGAATTGGCAAGTTGAGCTGCGAAACGTTTTATTGGCATATTTGCCAATGTGTACAGATTATTAAAACATATGCCAAAATTTGTATACAATTCTTTTCGGTAAACTTCTTCCAACTTTGCTTGTGAGGGAGGCAAATTAGGCCCTAGTGGGTTATACACTAAATTTAGTTTTAAATTTGTCTCCTCTTGCCCATAGCCTAGACTATTTAATTGTTTTAATCCAAGAATACTTCTTTCAAAGACTCCATGTCCACGCTGTTTATCTACATTTTCTTTTGAATAACAGGGCAATGAGGCGATTATATTTACATTGTGATCAGCTAAAAAAACGCCTAGCTCTTCATGGCCAGGCTCATTTAGAATAGTCAAATTACATCGATCTATTATTTCTACACCAAGACTGCTTGCTTTAATAACTAAATCCTTAAATAGTGGATGAATCTCTGGTGCTCCTCCAGTTAGATCTAAGATGTTTATATTATAGAGTTTAAGCACTTTTGGTATTAATTTGATTGTCTCATTGTCCATCATTTCTTTTCTTTCAGGACCAGCATTTACATGACAATGAGAGCACCTTTGATTACACTTGTAGCCAATATTGACTTGTAAAGTAGTCAAAACTTCTCTATGGAGATTTGGAAAATGAATTGTTTCCACAAAAAAAACTCTTTCACGCAATACAAATTTATAGATATATCTTAGCATCTGATTGACATTATCCTTGGAAGACGAATATTAATGGGATTTATTGCCTATATAATAATTCTCAATGTTAGGAATTAGAGGATAATACTTCTCTTTCTTCAGCTAATTTGTTAAACCAATTTATATAACTTTCTGGTCCCTTTCTAAAGAAGGTATTGAACTTAAGGGGATCCTCAAGATCACTTATTCCTTCAAGATCCTTGTTAGATAAGGTAGGGCGATCTACTTCTCCACTACTACTATCCACTAAAACAACTTTGTTCTGCAGATTATAAATTTTTCCTAGCTCTTGAATTAAAGTTAAAAACCCTCTATCACTTCCTCCTCTCAACCACTCTTTCCCGTCAGAGGACTTGTTTGATGTGACAGTATCCCCAACACCTATTAATAAGGGCATTTCTTTCTCTGTGATTTTTTCTTGACATAAAGTTATAAGCCCTTTGATTGAATTTGGGGCGATTCTTGCATTGAAATTGTCTCCAAATGGGGCTCTTCCAAATTTGATTTGTATATATTTATTTATTAGCACAAGCAGGCCTGCTTCTTTTACAGCACCACTTAGCATAAATTGTATATCTGTTGTGCCAATGTCTCCTTGCGTAGAGAATTTTATTCTTTCCTTATTGTTTATCTTACCAAGATTAGGTGCTATGTGTAAGTAGAATGAGTCTTTAAGACCTTTTTCTTTTGCAATCTCCATAATATTTTCCATTATAACGTTAATACTTAGCTGAATTTCCCTTTGTAATTCTATATCTTGAGGAATAATATTGAAAATTCTATTTATATTTATTGTAGGAGAAAATCTTGTTGCTAGTATGGCGGAATTAGAGAGATTAACTATTTCCTGATGGCTGCACATAGGTATTGATTCTTTTAAAACCTTATATAGCATTTCTTCCATTAATTCGGGGATCTTCATGAGGAAATTTAATTCTTTTTTCGATACGCCGGGATATTGCACCTGCTTAAATCGATCTTGATATTCAATTCCCCCTGCAGCGAGACCAGGCAGATAAATATCATCTTTTAAGGGTAGTCCAGCCATTTTATAGGCATTTTCGATAACCCTATTTACACCTCTATACCCTTCATGCTCTCCATTCGTCAGGACTGCAAACTCCTCTTTTAGTTTTTTAGCAGACTCAACATATGATATATCGATTTTTCTCTCAAGTGGATTTTTCACTAGAGGTATGCATACACCATCAAGATCCTGCACAATAAGAAATGACTTTGTCTTTAGTATTTCATTTAGCAGTTCAGATGGACTCACCTCTTTTGACATAGGCTTTTCCTTTAATAAAAGAAATCATAACCTAGCTTATTATAAATAGTTTGATTTCTAGAAATGCTTATCTATATGTAAATACCTTTCTCAATAAATGTTTTTACTAGAGTTATAATCAATAGTATTAATTGCTATTAATCAATTTAAACTAGTCTTATTTTCTTTTAGATGATATACTACAAAATTACAACCTCTTGCTGGTTTAGCCTTTTTTCAGGTAATATCCATAAAATGTTAAAATTAATTCAAGTTTAGATAGTTTCAAATAGACGATTACTTACGTTTATGAAGAACAATTTTTTTATTTATCCTCTAGATAACGAGGCTCTAACTTTAAGGCTTAAACAAGTCGAATTTGGGAGAGTAGGTTTTTATAGTGTTGGATTATATCCAGCTTCGCTTGCATATAACTGTGCAATGCAAACAGATGGGAAGAGACTTTTGTTAGCACCTCGACCAAATCGAGACTTATTAGGTGCTTTTTCTCGGAAAATATTGGATGGAATGGATCCTAGTCATATTGATACTATTTATAAGATGAGTACACATTTAGAAGGTGGAGCTATTGTAAAAAATAATTTATCCGATTTACTACTTAGATGTGAGCTGGTTGTGCTTAGTTCAAATAGTAACCATATTGAAACTGATCTTTATGAAGCTTGTAAATTAAGAAAAAAACTAAAGCGTGAACAAGTTGTCCTAGCCTGTTTAGCGGGTTCATTTAACCATGATAAAAAGACAAATGATTCATATGTTTTATGTGAAAAGGAAACCAATTTAGCTTTCTTCTCAGGTTTCCATCGTCATGATGCGCTTCGTAACCCTTTAGATAGCTTTACCGCAAACTTTTGTCATCCTAATGCTTTAACAGCTTTATTAGGGGCTCGTATGTTAGATAAACTCTCACCAAATATACAGGTTTCCTCTGGTGTTCACAATTTAGAAGGACAATATATAAAAGCAGCGAAGAATATAGCTTCAATCTTTGCTGGCTTTGCACACTCTTATCATTCTACAAATCCTGGCTTATTGCCAACTTTATTAACTCTACTTTTGAATCAATGTTTAGACCAAGCAGCTACAGTTTCGATAAGTAGAAAGGATCGAGAACAATTATATGATTTGCAACCATTTCCTTTGACTGAACTGGGATATGGTGTTCAAAAAATAGAAGCAGGGATTGTTAGGAATGGAGAGTTGGAGAAAATTAGAGATCATACATTTTCTCAATTAACAGCAATAGTAGCTGATGCAAGAGGAAGCATGATGCTACCAAAAATAGGCTTGCCAACAAGAAACTTTCAAGCTGGTCAAATTCTCGCGAAGCTCCTGATTGAGTTAAAACGATGTCCTTATAACATTGACGAATTATTTGAATGGTGTGAATCATCAGGTCTACAGATAGGAGGGATAGAAGGATTAAAGTCATTATGTTATTGGCCAGATATTATTAAGAAGTATTCCATTCCGAAGCATGACTCGTCTATGAATAATTTGTTATTTATGGCGATATATGGGCCAAAAGACAAAAAAGGAATTTTTTATAAAGTTCTAACTCAAACTCGTGAATTGGCTAACTTTTGCCAGGAATCGGTAAGACCAAAATATAGTAGAAGATATACAGAAGCATTGAATAGTCTTAATAAGCAGGAATCGTTAGATTTAATCTTAAATTGTATTCAATCAGAAAATGAAAGCGCATGTCCAATAACTACTTCTGAAATTCAATTCCAACAATCAAAAGAAAATGAAACTTTATATCGAGAAGCTATAAAAATTATAGATTCAGAAATTTGAACTAATTATTTTTGAAATAGTGTTCAAAGCTTATTTGCCGAAAAAATAGTAATAATATCATGTTATCTTTATATTCTAGCGTCTCCTAGCATTTTTGAGTATACTTAATAAATTTAATCAGGAAATAAAATTGAACATTACTAACCATCTTTCTAAGCAATATCTGCTTCAAATAGCTGGTGAATTCTGCTTGAAAAGAGAAATTATTGGCATAGAAGAGTTGAGTTCTGGGAATATAAATACTACTTTTAGAGTAAATGTCAAGAATTTAAAAAGGGAAAAATCGTTTATTTTGCAACGAGTTAATAAATTTGTGTTCCCTTCTCCTGAAAATATTATTCTAAATTGGATTTTAATTAGTGAACATCTTGCAAGGAAGATATGTATTAAGCCTTTTACTCTTGTTAAACGAAGATGGGAAATTCCAATGATAATTTCTCCTAAAACTAATTCTAAACCTTGGTTAAGACAAGATGCTCAATACTGGCGTTCGATAAATTTTATTGACTGTTCAAAGAACTATGATTTAATAAATGATTCAAATCAAGCGAAGGAAGTTGGATTTTCTCTTGGTGTCTTTCATGATTTAACTAGTGACTTCCCTCGGGAAAGATTAGTTAAGCCAGTTCAGACTCTTCATGACATAGAAAAAGTGCTTTTAGAATATGATCAAGCATTAGCTTCCTATAAACCTAAACCTTTAAGGACTACTAATATTATTAATAGATTAAGTTTCTTGCAGACTTTTATTGATAATAAACGCTCTGATGCATTTGTATTGCAAGAGGCGATTAATAGAGGTGATCTTAAATCTAAGCTTATACATGGTGATCCTAAGATATCCAATTTCATGTTTGATGTAAATACAAACGAGGCAATCTCTCTAATAGACTTTGATACCATACATTCAGGAGTTATACTATATGACTTGGGAGATTGCCTTCGTTCATGTTGTAATCCCTCTGGAGAAGAACCTGATGACATTAATAACGTTTTTTTTAATTTAGATTTATGTGAAGCATGGCTTAAAGGTTATTTAACTTCAGCAAGATCCTGTTTGGATGAATATGATATGTATTATCTCCCTTATAGCATTCGCCTCATCTCCTTTGAATTAGGAATTAGATTCCTAACAGATTATCTTAATGGTAATATTTACTTTAAAACTCTGACTAGCTACCAAAATATATATAGAGCGGAAGTTCAATTTGCCATTGTTAAAAGTATTGATGAAAATTGGAGTGATTTGATTAAAATGATTAGGAAATTAAGAAAGTATTATTTTTAAATAATAATCAAATTCATGCAAACTCTTTAGGATGGCTTAGAATAAAAATTTTAGTTTGAAGAAAAGCTATTTATTTCAAACAAGAAATTCTCGTGTAAGACCTTTCTACTATTTTAACTCCTTTGCACCTCCTGAAATTTATTTCATTGTCAATTTGTTCAGCCTCTCCTACCCTCAAATAAATTTGTAAGCAACTCGAGTGGTTAAAGAATCTACACACAGAGCCGATGAACTGAAAGATCTTGGCTGGTCTAGTGATGATGTTGCACGATATGTAGAGCTCTGGGACTACAGACAAAGGTGGGGGGCGATAAATTTAGAGAGAGAAGACAGGCAATTTCTAAGGAAGGCAGAAGCTGCTTTGCCTGCAATTGTCAGTGGGAAGATCTCTATAAAAAAAACAATTCAGGAAAAATCTTATTACCGCAGACTCCGTTTTTATCTCAATGCTATGGATGTTGCCGAAAGTAAATTTGATCTTCCTTTAGGTGCTAGAGGTCTCTGGCCAATCATTCTTGAAGAGGAATTGAGAGCACTTGATTATTATGAGCCAGTATTAGGTTTGCCGGACACAATTAAGGCTAAAGCTCTTGAACCTGTTCGAGAGGACATAATTGAAAAATCATCAAAATCAGAAAGACAGCTCCAATTGTTGAATTTTGACTTTAAGGCTCCTCTTGATGAATTGAAAATTAAGGAAACTGTAAGCTGGAAACCACTTCGAGAAAAACAAGCAGCGGGAGACAATACTTATCCAGTCCTCAAACCAGGAGCAGTAAGTGATTTTCGTAAAGAGGTCCGTAAGCAATTAATACCTTTAATTAGGAGTATGCTGCCTTCCTTGATTGATACTGATAAACCAGAACCTCCTGATGATTGGAGTCGGGAATGACTTTTCTTAGCTAGAAAGATAGGTGGCTTCTAATTTAGTGGATTCCTTGACTACACCTCGTTTCGAAACTCTGCAGCTTCATGCTGGGCAAACACCTGATTCAGTAACCAATTCCAGGGCTGTACCTATATATCAGACTAGTTCTTATGTATTTAATGACGCTGAACATGGGGCTAACCTTTTTGCTCTTAAGGAATTTGGGAATATTTATACACGCTTGATGAATCCTACAACAGATGTTTTTGAAAAGCGTTTAGCTGCTCTTGAGGGTGGTGTTGCTGCATTAGCTACTTCTTCTGGACAGTCTGCACAGTTTATAGCTATTACTAATTGTATGCAGGCTGGTGATAACTTTGTTTCTACTTCCTTTCTTTATGGAGGTACTTATAATCAATTTAAAGTACAATTTCCCCGACTTGGTATCAATGTGAAATTTGCGAATGGGGATGATATAGATAGTTTCGAGTCTCAAATTGACTCAAACACTAAAGCTATTTATGTAGAATCTATGGGGAATCCTCGTTTTAATATCCCAGATTTTAAAGCTCTTTCATGCTTGGCGAAGGAAAAAGAAATCCCTTTAATTGTTGATAATACACTTGGTGCTGCGGGAGCCTTATTGCGCCCTATTGATCATGGTGCAGATGTAGTTGTTGAGAGCGCAACCAAATGGATAGGTGGTCATGGAACTAGCTTGGGAGGTGTAATAGTAGATGCAGGAACATTTAATTGGGGGAATGGGAAATTCCCTTTAATGACTGAGCCAAGTGATGCTTATCATGGACTTGTACATTGGGATGCTTTTGGTTTTGGGTCGGATGTTTGCTCATTGCTTGGAGTTCCAGATGGACGAAATGTTGCATTCGCTTTAAGGGCACGTATAGAAGGACTTCGAGATTGGGGACCTGCAATTAGTCCTTTCAATTCTTTTCTTCTATTACAAGGCTTGGAAACTTTGAGTTTACGAATAGAGCGGCATGCTTCTAATGCCATGGAGTTAGCTACTTGGTTGCAAGAACATTCGATGGTTAACGATGTTAGCTATCCTGGCTTAGCTTCAGACCCTTATTACAATTCCGCTAAAACTTATTTAACTGGTAGAGGAATGGGTTGCATGCTTATGTTCTCATTAAAAGGTGGTTTTGAAGATGCTGTTAATTTTATAAATAGTTTGAAATTAGCTAGTCATCTCGCAAATGTAGGGGATGCAAAGACACTTGTTATTCATCCTGCCTCTACCACTCACCAACAACTTTCCTCTGAAGAACAGGCTACAGCTGGAGTTACGCAAACGATGATTAGAGTATCAGTAGGACTAGAACATATTGATGACATTAAGGCTGATTTTGATCAAGCTTTGTCCGCTATTTGTAGATAGAGGATAATTAAATTGGCTCTAATATTACCCAAAAGCTATCATAAAATCTCAGCCGTTGAACGCAACCATATTTCTTGGATTGAGCCCGAACTTGCAGAGAGACAGGATATTAGACCTTTGAGAATTGGAATATTGAATGTAATGCCTTTAGGTAAACAGTATGAATTCAATCTCCTACACCCATTAGGACTTTCCCCACTTCAAATAGAACCTATTTGGATACGTTTGAAGACCCACTCTTATAAAACATGGGATATTTCACATTTAGATGCTTTATATGTTGACTGGGAAGAGGCGATGTCTTCTACTCCACTTGATGGTTTGATAATTACAGGAGCTCCTGTTGAACACATTGCTTATGAGAAGGTTAACTATTGGATAGAATTAGTTGAAATTGTTGAAGAGGCTAGAAGTTGTTGTGCTAGCACTCTGGGTCTTTGTTGGGCAGGATTTGCACTGGCTTATCTGGCAGGTGTAGATAAAGAATCCTTTTCTGAAAAGCTTTTTGGTGTGTTTCCAATGAGAAGCTTAGTGCCTAGTCATCCTCTTATGGGTACACAAGATGATTATTTCTTCTGCCCACAGAGTCGTCATGCAGGTTTACCTGACGCCGCCATGGAAGCTGCTCAACGTCAAGGGCGATTACGCTTGCTTGCTCATGGGGAAAAGGTTGGATACACAATATTTGAGACTACAGATCAGCGACAATTAATGCATTTAGGTCATCCTGAATACAACGCAGGTCGTATCCTTTCTGAGATGGAGAGAGATAGAGCTAGAGGGGATGTTCCACCACCAGAAAATTTTGATCCAGACAACTCGCAGACTTCATGGAGATCACATAGGAATTTACTGTTTCAACAATGGCTCTGGTTTTGTTACCAACGTGTTAGTTTGATAACTTGATTGTAGATGTTTTTTAGAAAGTTCAAATTAGTGAATACTTATTTATCTATCTAGTCTGTCATATTAATCGAGTTTCTTTTAAGCTGTCTTGATACTTAAGCTTTGCATTTAAGCCATAATGAAGTCTCTTTCAGAAGGTCGCCCGTGGACTCTTTTGTCTTCATGGATGAATATTCGTGAAAGTGAGAATTGGCAGAAAAAGATTAACAAGAATTTGACATGGGAACAGCCTGTTGTTCGAATTTACGGATCATCATACTTAGTTCCAAGAAAGACGAAATTTATTGCTGAAAATAAAATCTGTTATTCCTATAGTGGGATTAGGCATTATGGAAATGGTTGGCCTAATTGGTTTTATCCACTATTAGAAATGGTTAACTCTGCAAGTAATGTTAAATTTAATGGTTGTCTTCTTAATCTCTATAGGAATGGTTATGACCGAATGGGATGGCATTCAGATAATGAGCCTGAACTTGATTTGACAAAACCGATTTCTTCTTTATCTCTTGGAGCGATTAGAGATTTTGTCTTGAAACATCGTACTCAGGAGTTTAAAGAGTCTCTGTCCCTTCAAGCAGGTGACTTGTTAATAATGAATCCTATTTGCCAAAAAGAATGGATTCACTCAATTCCAATCAGAAGAAATATTAAAAATGAAAGAATCAATTTAACTTTTCGTTGTTATAAAAAAGATTAAACTATATCTATTTGACTATAGATAATTAATATATAAGATTCAAATTTATAGTGCTTCTATTATTGATATATTTCTTGGAACTTTAGTCTGAATCAGCTTTTTTTTCGTTAGCTTTAGCTTCTGCAGCTGCTTTAGCTTTAGCTTCTGCAGCTGCTTTAGCTTTAGCTTCTGCAGCTGCTTTAGCTTTAGCTTCTGCAGCTGCTTTAGCTTTAGCTTCTGCAGCTGCTTGTTCTGCAGCTGCTTTTTGAGCGTTATAGGACTTGGAAGTCTTGTTGTCGCAGAACTTTAAGAAGCCAATAACTATTGGTATGTGGACTGCTCCACCAAGCATGACTTGAACTTGGCTATAAGCCATATGTCTAATTAATTCAATGATTCCAAGTATACAGTGACTTAGTATTTGTTATTTATGAGAAGAGCTGTTGTCTTCTTATTTCTTACAAATCTTTTGTGGTCTTAGGTTGAGCTTTCATTTTTTGGTAACAGAGTTGTTTTTGCCGTATTTAGGAGGCGACGAATGAAATCCTTTACTCCATCATTTGATTTAGAAACTTTCTACTGCGTTCTTCACGAGCATTGCTGAAAAAATCTTTAGGGGTTGAGGTCTCAATAACTTTTCCTTGATCCATTAAAAGTACCCGGTCGGCGACTTCGCGGGCAAATGATATTTCGTGAGTCACTACGACCATGGTCATACCTTTAAAAGCAAGTGATCTCATAGCATCAAGTACCTCTTTTACTCTTTCTGGATCTAATGCACTTGTTGGCTCATCGAAAAGCAAGATTTCAGGATCGAGTGCTAAAGCTCTTGCGATAGCAACCCTTTGCTGCTGTCCTCCACT
The DNA here is from genome assembly GCA_003280295.1 of Prochlorococcus sp. AG-363-C20. Classification (GTDB taxonomy): domain Bacteria; phylum Cyanobacteriota; class Cyanobacteriia; order PCC-6307; family Cyanobiaceae; genus AG-363-K07. Next base: position 39,110 of record QCFI01000004.1, read on the forward strand.
TAGTTGACTTGGATATTTTTTAAATTGGTCTTCTATACCCATTTGATGTAGTAATTCAATAGCTATTTCTTCAGCTTCTTTTCGGGGACGGTGTTGAACTTTGATAGGGGCCAGTGTAATGTTGTCTAGAATTGAAAGATGGGGGAAAAGATTAAATTGTTGAAAAACCATTCCTACTCGGCGACGAATCTCTCTAATGAGTTTCTCGTCAGGATAGGGTTCTAGCTTCATACCTAATATTTCTAAAGTACCTTCTTGGAAACCTTCAAGACCATTAAAAGTTCTTATAAGAGTGCTTTTCCCAGACCCAGAAGGGCCCATTACGACAAGGACTTCACCTCTTTTGACTGTTAATGAAACATTGTCAAGTGCAAGATTGTATTTCCCAAAGTACTTAAGTATTCTTTTGGCCTTTATAGCAAATTCCATTGTTGTTATTTAGGTGATTGTTGAGGATTAAGTTGATGTTCAATTTGCCTTGAAAGTAAGGCTATAACCGTACATATAAGCCAGTAAACAACTGCTAACCATATGTAAACTTCTAAATATCTACCTATAAAGTCTGGGTTTGCAAGAATACTTCTGCTAATTCCTAGTAGTTCAACCAACCCAAGTATTGCCATAAGACTTGTATTCTGTAGCAGTCCAATAGCTTGATTAGTAAGAGCAGGTAGGGCTGTTTTGAGAGCTTGTGGTAGAACGACCAGCTGGAGAGTTTGCTTGGGATTTAGTCCTAGTACAGCTGAGGCCTCGTATTGTGTTGGAGGGATTGCTTGCAAGCCACCTCTGATGTCTTCAGCTACATAGGAAGACGCAAATAGTCCAAATGCTAAAACAGCACGGATGAAACGGCTGATTTCAAAACTTACTGGTAAAAAGAGAGGGATTAAGAGTTGACCGAAAAAAAGTACAGCAATTAGGGGAATAGATCTCATTAAATCTATGTATACTCTGCAAATTGAACTTACAAAAGTTAGACTACTATGACGTCCTAATGCTAGAAAAATTCCTAAAGGTAAAGCCAATAATGCACTACATAGTGTAAGAATTAATGTTAGTAATATCCCCCCCCAATCAGATGTTTTAACTGGACTTAATCCAAATCCTCCTGCTAAAAGAAAAATTCCAAGAGGAGTAATCATTATCCAAAAGGAAGATAATGATTTTTTTAGATGACCTTTATGCCTCCCTAATAATGTGAATAAGGATAGGGCACTTAAAAGGGTTAGCCATAGTTGAGGCCTCCATTGTTTTTCTACTGGATAGCTACCAAAAATATATAGCCTTAGGTTTTCAGTTACTACAGTCCAATCAGCGATTGTAAATAACCATCGGAGTACACTTGATGCTGTCCAATAAATAATTGATAGCAAAATTATTGTAATAATTGTGTCTATTGGATTTTGGAAAAGATTTCGTCTGGCTTTTTTGACTAGCTTTTGACATGTCAGATTCATAATCAAAAAAAGAATTACTTTTAGGACTTTCTTTTAGGACTTTATTTATATGAATTAGAGTCTTACTGAATAGTTAATTGCTAAATCTTACTTTAACTCTATTCAGGCTGCTTTTCATAGGCGCTTTCGGATGGATATTTATTAAATAAATAATATAACATTAATTAAGCCTATTGCTTTTTCTCAACGATAATTGGTTCGCATTGTTAGCCGGTTGAATATTTCCATCCCTCCACTAATTATTAGATTTAGGAGTAAAAAACTGAGCAATAGAATTAGAAAACCTTCTATAGCTCTTCCTGTTTGAGTAATTGTAGTATCACTTACTGCATATAGATCTGCATAACCAACGGCAATTGCAAGAGTACTATTCTTAGCTAAATTTAAATATTGACTGGTAAGGCCAGGGATAATTGCTGGCAAGGCTTGAGGTAAAATTATCTTTATAATACCCATTGTTTCTGAGATCCCAAGGCTTCGGAAGGCTTCCCATTGTCCTTTAGATACGGAATTCAGGCCGCCACGCACTACTTCTGCGATAGATGCGCCAGTAAAAATACTTAAGCCACTAAGTAATGCAAGAAACTCTACACTAAGGTCTATCCCAATTAATTTAACTCCTTGATTTGAAACTATTAATAGAGATCCAAATAGTGGAATTGGATCTCTACTAAGCCCTAGAAAAACAACGAAATACCAGAACATTAATTGTATTAGTAATGGAATCTGTCTTATAAGAACAACATATAGGCTGGAAATTTTTTTTAATAGAATATTCTTACTAATTCTTGCCAAACCGGCTAATAGACCTAGAAATGTTGATATTAATAAAGCAAAGATAATAACTTTCAAGCTATTTATCCAACCATTGCAAAGAGCCCAAGCATAATTATCAGATGGTTTGAAAGGTAGTGAGTTTTCTGCGAGTGCAAAGCCTGAAGGTTCAATTAACCATGTAAAGTTTAGTCCCATGCCTGTTCGGATCAGATTTACCGCCAGGTTGCTAATTAAAACGCTCAAAAGAGCTAATAGAGATAATGAAAAAAATAATTGAAATATCAACCTCTTAGAGTCTTTCATCTTAGATTTATTTAAAAGGTGGAGAGATTAGTAGCCCGCCTTGTTTATAGGAGTAATTTAGTCCTCTGGGTATTGGGACTGAACTATTCGGTCCAAGATGCCTATTGTATATTTCTCCATAGTTACCTGTTGCTCTAATTACTTGTACAACGAAATCATTTTTGAGCCCAAGTTTTTTCCCTAAGCCTCCATCTATACCAAGGAATCGACGAAGTGACATAAGGTTTTTGTTTGATAGTGCTTCTTGGAACTTAATGTCTATGTTTTTTTGATTTATCCCATACTCTTCTGCTGCGATAAGTGCAAAAACCACCCATTTAATTGCATCTGATAGTTTTTGGTCACCATCGATAGAGGCTGGTGCTAGAGGCTCTTTACTAAGTACTTCTTCTAGGATTATGTGGCTCTGAGGTTCTGGAAAACCAGATCTAGCTGCCGCCAACTGAGACAGATCTGAAGTCATTGCTTTACACCTCCCTTGTAAGTATCCAGCAATAACTTGATTTAGATCTTGGTATTTGATGGGTGTATAGGGCAAATCCTTTTCTTGGAAAGTGTCATTTAGATTTTGTTCTGTTGTAGTACCAGAACCTACACATATATTTGCATTACGTAGTTGTTCTAGCTTTGTAATACTGCTAGCTTTTCTAACCATTAATCCTTGACCGTCGTGGAAGATAACTGGTGCAAATGTGACACCATTTCCTCCTATGGCATCTCTACTAAGGTTGAAAGTAGTGTTCCTAGATAAGAGATCAACTTCGCCTGTCTTTAATGCAGTAAATCTTTCTGGAGCAGTAAGTGGTCGATATTGAACTTTTTTGGAATCGCCAATTAGAGCAGCTGCCAACGCTCGACATATGTCAACATCCAGACCTTTGTAACCTCCTTCCTTGCCAAGGAAGCTGAATCCAGGAATTTTTCCACTAATGCCACACTTAAGTGCCCCTCTTTGTTGAATCAAATTAAGTCTTGAACTATTTGCATTATCCAAGTTCGCGCATGCTGAACCAAGAAAAGTCAGGCCTATTAACCCTGCTAAAACACGCTTAGCCATGAAAGTATCCAAGTTGGTTTAAGTTTCCCAGATTAAGATAGTCTTTTTTTTAATTATTTCACAGCCTTTATTACTATTACTCTTTAGCTTTCTATGTCTTTAGATGTAATCCGAAGAAAATATATATTTTTCGAGTAATTTATGCGATGTGCAAAACTACTTGGAATTTAATTTTGACTATTTTTAAGATTATGAAAATTAATCTATTGGGAATTTTTTAATTATTACTAATGCATAGGTTCTTGTCCTCCTAATCTTTCAAAAAGATCTAGACTCTCTTCATTAAGACCGATCACCTCAACACTTGATCCTCCAATAGTAAGTTTGCGAACAATTTGCTCAAGTGCTGTTACTCCGCTTTGATCCCATATATGTGCTTTAGACATGTCTATCCTTATTTTTGATGGGTGGTCATGTACATCGAACCCTTGAAGGAAATAAACTTTGCTAACAAAAAATAATTGTCCAGTTACTTCATATAGAAGCTCGTCTGAATTTTGAATCTTTACGCTTACTTTAATTACTTTAGCAATTTTTCTACTAAATAGAATTCCAGCTAGAGCAACCCCAGCAATTACACCAAGGGCAAGGTTGTGCGGTGTTGTTAACATCGTCACAGCGAATGTCATAAGCATTACTGCGGTGTCACTACGAGGAATCTTCGCGATATTCTTTAGACCATTTGTATCTGCAGTACTAACTGCAATAGTAATCATTACTGCTACTAGTGCAGCCATTGGGACTTGTTGAAGCCAAGGCCTACAAAGAAGGATCATTACTAAAAGACTTAACCCTGATGCCAATGTTGAAAGCCTTGTTTTTCCTCCATTCTCAGTATTCATTACTGATTGACCTACTAATGCACACCCTGCCATGCCTCCAAATAAGGAAGAAACAATATTGGCAATTCCTTGACCTCTAGCTTCAACATTTTTATTTGAATTTGTATCTGTTATGTCATCAAGAATATCTTGGGTTAGAAATGTTTCGATCAGACCTACTAAGGAAATAGCTAGAGATGTTGGTAAAATTATTCCTAGAGTTGCAAGATTAAAAGGTACCTTGCCTTCTGTAATAGAGCCAAAAGGTATAGTGAAACTTGGTAATCCTTGAGGTAAATCTCCAAGATCCTTGACAGTTGGTATGTCTAAGTTAAATCCGATTGAGATAGCTGTTAAAACAATTATAGCTATTAGTTGAGATGGGATTAACCTGGTAATCCTTGGCAGTCCGTAAATAACAACTAATCCAATTATTACTAAAATCCATACAATAGGTATTTGAATCCCTGTCGGAATTTGAGTGGAATGTTGGGCTGATAAATCTTCTGGTGAGTGGAAACTTAATCCCAATTGGGAAAACTGTGCTTGAAGAATTAATAAAGCAAGAGCATTAACAAAGCCACTAAGTACTCCCTGCGGTACAAAACGCATTTGATATGCAAGCCGTAGATAACCCCAAAGGATTTGAAAAAAACCAGTCAATAAACCCGCTGCCATGAGATATGACAGCCCTAGTCCTTCGCCTTTAGCATTTCCACTGGCTACGAGACCAGTCATTAGAAGGGCTGTGGAACCAGTAGCAGAGCTGATCATTCCCATTCTCCCTCCAACAAGGGCAATGGTTATTGATAGACAAAATGCTCCGAAAAGGCCTACCTCAGGATCAACCCCCGCTATTCCTGAAAAGGCAATAGCTTCAGGAATCATTGCAAAGGCAACCACTAATCCTGATAGGAGATCTTTTCGTGGATTTTTTAACCACTCTTTTATGATTGGTGTTTGAGTGCTTTTAATCATCTAGGTAACTTAAAAAAATTGAAGTATCAAAGTCGCGGCAATATACCGTGCGGGTCATATCGAGATTTGAGCTTTTGAAGATCTGGAAGCCACTCTTCAAAAGCTCTTCGTGTTTCTTCTTGATGCCAGGCTAGGTGTTGATGCATTTGAGCTAAATGAACTCCAGGACAAAGAGGTGTAAATATCATCCAGACTTCTTCTAGCCATTTAAGGCTTTGTTCTCTGGCTTTTTGGTCTCCTGCTTCCCAAGATGTCGTTATCCATGGTTTCCAGATGGCTTGGCGATGGATGAATGATGTACTCGTTCTGCTTATTTGACTTGACATACCACCTAGTTGTTGGGCAGCTATGAAGCAACCTTCATTTGGTCGCTTAGACATTAAATTTGTAAGAGATTTAATTAAGTGATGACTATTAAGGCCCCATGCAGGACCTAATAGAGAAATCACTTCTGAATGAAACTTATTGTGATTTTGTTTACAAGGATTTTCAATTCTGAAGTCAGGCATCTTATGAAGTCCTGGAATTCTTGATATTTCTATTGATTTATTCTCTTGAAAGTCTTTCTTTAGTTGCTCAAGAGACTTTTTGTTTTTGTAAATATCAATAGCTATAACAACAAACACTTTAATTTTTTCACCCCATATCCATTGCAAACTTATATTATTAGGCCAGTTTTCAGCATGTTGAATTAATTCAATCAACTCATCTTTTTCTAATGAAGTTTGCCATACTTCAATTGAATTTATGGGTTGTGTATTAAGTTTTAGACTTGTTATAATTCCGAGAAAGGGCGCGCCACCACAGAGCCCTCTCCAAATAAGTTGATCTTCAGGACTTGAAGATTTATTAGGTTTGCAGATCTTGAATGCTTCTCCATTTCCCCATATACCCTGCATTTCAATGACCTGGTCTATTGCTAAACCTTGACTTCTACTTAAAGGACTAATTCCTCCAGTAATTATGTATCCTATGCCAGGTAAAGTTGATAAGCCAGTTGGAAATGATCTGTCGAACTCTGCGAGGTTTTTAAGCAGGCTTCTCATGTTATTTCCTGCTCCAAATTCTATTGTCTTGCTTACTGGATCAAAGTTGATTTGTTGGTAGGAATTCCTTAAATCTAATGTCCAATGGCCATTTGCTGCGCAACGACTAGAAGTTCCACCACTGCAAACTAATAAAGGTTTAGGTGCTATTTGTCCTGTTCTTAAAAGTTCCTTCAATTCATCATTAACTTCTTCAAAGACTCCAGATAGAATGCAGTCTTGAGCTAATGAATTATGTACGGAGATGTGACTATGGATTTTCTCCATTTAGCTTTTATAGCTGGTATTGCCTTGAGTGTGCATTAATGATTCGACCTCTTTCGAGATAAGGTCAAGAGTAAGTGGCATCAAACTTTGACTTCTGAACTTCCTAATTATCACGATGATAATCGTTTTGGCGTTTTGATTTGTGGTCATGGCAGCAGGAATCGACTGGCTATAGATGAATTCGCTCAACTGGTTTTATCAATTAAATTGAGGATGCCCTCGATCCCTATCGAATATGGATATCTTGAGTTTGCTCGGCCTGTAATTAGCGAGGCGCTGGATCGACTGCATTCTCAATCTTTAAAGAGGGTCATAGCTATCCCTGCAATGCTTTTTGCAGCAGGTCATGCAAAAAATGATATTCCTTCTTTGTTGAATGCTTATGCGCTCAAATCGGGAATAGTTATTGAATATGGACGTGAGCTTGGTATTAATAACTCCATGATTGGAGCGGCCGGTGCAAGGATTAAAGCGACTATTGAATCTGCAGATAATTTTCCTAATTCTGAAACACTTCTCGTAGTTGTTGGAAGAGGTTCTTCGGACCCAGATGCAAACTCGAATGTGGCCAAGATTACAAGGATGTTGGTTGAAGGGTTTGGATTTGGTTGGGGAGAGACAGTTTATTCAGGAGTTACCTTCCCTCTTGTTGAACCTGGACTTAGACAATTAGTGAGATTAGGTTTTAAAAGAATAATTGTTTTCCCATATTTTCTTTTCTCTGGAGTTTTGGTTAGCCGAATAAGAAAACATACGGAAAGAGTTGCTGCTGATTTCCCAGAAATTGAATTCCTTCATGCACCATATTTAGGATCTCATCCTTTAGTGCTTGAGACTTTTAAAGACCGTATAGAAGAGGTTTTAGTTGGAAATAATTCAATGAACTGTGCTCTTTGCAAATATCGTTCAAGTCTTTTAGGCTTTGAAAATGAAGTTAGTCTTGAGCAGGGAAGTCATCATCATCATGTAGAAGGTTTAGAGGAGAGTTGCAAACTTTGTGAAGCAGAATGCACTGGAGCATGTGAGGTTGAAGGGAGTCACTATCTAGAACAAAAGAAGTCAAATGAAGAGAATCATCATTTGAGTAACCATCATTATCCTTATCCAAATGCTGACCATCCTCTTGGCCCCATAACCCTCCGATCGCTTGCTTCCCCTCCAGAGGTTCAAGAAGGATAGCTTTCCCGAAGGATATATATCTTTTCTTATCTGAGTCTTATGAGAATCGTATCATATAAGTATGACTTATCAAAGAGTGAGAAAGGTTTTTCCCTAAAACTCTCCACAGGTTTTAGGAGGTTTTTCCACTGCTTTTAGATTGAAATGACCTGATAGCGTTAAAGCTGTGGGTTTTGAATTTGGTTTCCATTGATGCTTGACATCAGAAAGAAATTCTTTCCAAAGCTGTTCAAAACTACTTATGGAAAAATTTTTCCTTGCAATGACTAGAGTTTTGAAAACCTTGTTATACATTTTCAATCCCTGATGAGTATTTGACGCAATCGTGAATGAACAGGATCCTTGTCTCAGTAAAAAAACTGCTAGCTCTTTTGAATGGATCTAACTCAATTGAAAGATTGTCTGGAAGTTACTACTGACCTGACTCCAAACACGTTTGAATCGCCCTGTATCACTCTTGAGACGGAAATATCCCAAGAGCTCTACCTAGGGATGAAAGAATTCATCAGTACTAATCCTCATTGGAATCAAGCCAGCTTGATCAGTTCCGCATTGGCAACTTTCTTATTCCAGAACGGTTGCGAAGATAGAGCTGTTACAGAGCGCTATCTTAATGACCTTTTTGGGCGGGCTGACGTCTGAGAGCTTCAAGGCAAGCCCTTCTTGTAATGGCCATCATTGTCAGGGTTGGGCTCTGCCAGCCTGAGGTTGGCCAACAAGCACCATCAACAATTAGTACATTTTGGCAACGCCAGAGCCTGTTATCCCGGTCTAATACGCTGTCCTCCTCTTTCTCTCCCATTGGAGCACCGCCGACTTCATGTATGAAATAACCTGGAGGAGGTGCCTCGTCTTTTAGGGCAACAGACTTCTCAAAGATAGTTTTGCTAAAAGGCATTCTTACAAGTTCTTTTAGGGGTAACATTTTGCCTCCTGCCGATTCAATTATTTCTTTTATAGTATTAGCCATATGATTGGCCATTTCTTTCTCGTTTTCACCCCATTTGCAGTTGATATGTGGTATTGGAATATCCCATCGGTCTAATTCACTTGATAGAGTTACTTTATTGTCCGAATAAGGTAATACTTCTCCATGCCCAATTAAAAAACCAGTATTACTCTCTGGTATTTTCTTTAAGCATAAAGGAGGTTCAAAACGATTTATTCCTCCCCAAATTCCATAACCTCTTAGGAAATTTTTGGTAGAAGAATTTTTAAATTCTGTCCCAAATGGGATATAAAAACTTCCTGCCCCAGAAAGTAATTCCATCTCGGATTTTGAACTGTTAGGAAAATACTCTTTCTGAACTTTTGGAAATGCAAAAAAACGACAAACAGATATATGATCCATGAGACTACTTCCTAGTTTTCCAGAAGGATCAATAAAGCCATCTTTTTGTTGATTTCTTTCAGAATTGAGAAGTATTCGAAGGCTTTGAATCGTTGATGCACATAGAATAACTAGTGAGCAATTAAGTTCTTTTCGAGCTCCATTGTTCTGGTTGACAACTACAACACCTTTAGCAAGACCATTATTTTTTTTAATGGTTATTTTTTCTGCCATATGTTCTGTAAGAACCTCTACTTTCCCTGTAGCAATTGCACTTTGAAGAGTGCTACCTAAACTGCTTGAGCGTGGCCACGGGCCATTGACTTTTGGTTCGTGTGGACCAAATCCTCTAGAATGGATAAATGGATAGTTGAGATTTGATTGGATGGATTTACCAAAGTATTTTTCGCTTGTTGTGAAGGGGAGTGGATTGATGAAGTTCCCATCTGGTAATTGATTTAATCTATCTATATTTCCATGAACTTGAAGTCGCTTTTCTAATTCTGAGTAGTGTGCTTCTAGTTCTGAATATGAGATTGGCCAATCTGGCCCATAGCCATCCCGAGATGAAGCTTTAAACTCATTTTCTGAGAGCCTCAATGTGACACCTCCCCAGGTAAGACTTCTCCCACCTACTTGTTTTCCCTGGGTCCAAAAAAATGGTTTGTCTATAGGAAAGGTATAAGGGTTTTCTTTCTCATTTGCATATAACAATGGATTTGCTTTCCAATAGCCAGGATGTTGTGCCTGAATCTTTTTCCTACCATTAACAATTCCTGAAATTCGTTTTAGCGTGTTTGCTGGTTCCGACCCAAGCGCTTGTAGTGCTGAAAGTTGAGGACCTGCTTCGATAATAAGAACTCTCACACCTTTTTCAGCAAGAGTGAGAGCGGCCACTCCTCCAGTCGCTCCGGATCCGATCACTATCACCTCATAAGGGTTTTTGATCACTTGCTTTGGTTTCAGTTGATTTCATAAAATTACCAAGCTATTAGCTTCTTCCTAACCAGGAAGGTGCACCACTAAACCATTCTCCAAGATCATCTATTTTTGGCTTATAGCTAGCTTCTGGATCAGTTGCTCCTAAGTTCAAGCCATGTAATAGCTGATCAATGCCGTTGATAGGTTCTCGTTTTTGTTGCAACTGCTGAGCCTTTCTTAGGCAGGTAGCAACTGTTTGATTTTGGTCAGCAAAATTGCCTACAAATACTCTTTCTTTTAGTGTGACGACTTCTCCTTTGGCAATCCGTTCGAGAATGCTTTTTAAACGAAGACGAGTAGCAGTCGAGAACATGAAAAAAAATCAGTCACCTTTATTTAATAGCCTTAATCTCGAGACTTAGTAATGATAGTGCCACAAAGCTTTTCATATTTATGAAAGAGTTTTACTATTTCCTCTAAGAATTCTATTGATTAAGCAGATGGCCACAAGCATGATTAAGTTAAGATAAAAAAAATTCTGCGATAAACTTTGATTAGTGCGGACCTGTTTTGTTTTCATTAGCTATTCTCATGAATAAAAGATTTCTATCATTTTTTGCAGTTGTGCTTCTTGTTCTTTTAATCCCTTTACAAGCAAGTTGGGCTGCTATGGACTATGCAAAGCAGGTACTGATTGAGTCAGATTTTTCAAATAGAGATTTGCAAGGAGTTACTTTCAATTTAACTAATCTTTTAAAAGCTGATCTTTCAGGCAGTAACCTAGAAGGCGCTAGCTTATTCGGAGCAAAGCTTCAAGAAGCTGATCTAAGTAATACGAATCTTCGCTATGCGACTCTTGATTCAGCAATTTTAGAAGGAACTGATTTAACCAATTCTGTGCTAGAAGATGCTTTTGCTTTTAATACGCGCTTTAAAGATGTGCTTATAACGGGAGCAGACTTTACCAATGTTCCTATGAGAGATGACGTTTTAGCTAATCTTTGTTTAGTTGCTGATGGAAAAAACCCCATAACTGGACGAAATACTAGGGAAACACTTGATTGTAGTTAAGTTTATTGCTTTGATGTTGATTCTTTAAGGACTTTTTTAAACAAAAGGTAGCTTTTTATTATGCAAATAGATGATTTTAACTCAATTGATATATTGGGATTTTGTGCGGGAATTTTTACCACGATTGCCTTCCTTCCACAGGTTTTGAAGACCTGGAATTCAAAGTCTGCAGAAGATGTTTCCTTGATAATGTTTATATTATTTATTTTAGGGGTCTTGCTTTGGTGTATTTATGGATTTGAGATTCATTCAACCCCTGTAATAATTGCTAATGTCATAACATTTATTCTTGCAGCAATAATTTTGGTTTTAAAATTAATATTTGAGAACTCTTATAAAGATAAAAATCAAGAGGATAGTTAAGCCATTTTTATGCTATTAAAAGGAGGCATTAACATTAATCGTTGAGAATTCTACTATCTCTAATTTACAGCAACTTAGTAATCATTGGTTTGTAGAATGGATGAAAGCTTTTGCTTTGTATTGCTTTTATCTTATGATTAGTCTTATTATTTTGCTTTAGTAATCTTCTTAGTTAATAGGAATTTAGTTGGTGGGATACTACTGAGGAAAGCCGACTTTTAAAACCCTGATCATGTTATGAGGTTAGAATTAATTATAGTAGCTATTAATTTTCAATTTCATCTCTGACCGAGATAAAATAATTATAAAATAAATCACTTCCTTCCTGACCAGATAAGCCTATAGCAGGACCACATTCATTCACAATCTGTCTGGAAATGACCTCGGCAAGTCTATCTTCATCTATTTTTTCCAGATTCTCTTTTCCTGATGAAATCAACTCAAACCATAATGAAGGGTTGAACTTAGACTCTCTGTTCTCATTTATTGTTAAACGCATAGCCCCTTCTTTAGAAATACCCATTCCAATACCATTGCAAAATTTATCTGAATAACCTTTAGCAACTTTCTCTTGAAGACTATTTAAGTTTGAATTATTATTCAAATTAGAAGCGATTGCTTTTGAAGGAAAAGCTAACATTAAAGAGATGCTTAAAATTATAAGAAAAGAAATAGCTTGAGTAACAAGAGTCATGATTGTTTGTATACTTGATCTACTATATGTCAATTTGAGAGTAACAATAACATAATTAATTGTAGCATGATCTCCATTCTTTTGATTGTACTTCAGGCCATACTTCTTGAAAAAAAGCTCTGTTTAATGAATTCTTCCTTTATATAAGAAGGATAGACGTGAATATAAACTAAAAAAATCTTTTCAGCTCATTTCACTTGAAAATCATTTGTTAAATAATATTGTCTTTATTATTTGAGAATGAAAGAGAAAATCTAAACAAAGTTTACTAAGGCTTGTTGCAAAAAACTGGCTTGATGTGTTGCGAAGCGTGATCCTTTTATAAATCCATATTAAAAATGCTTAACGTACTTTTTCTTGGAATGCTCAAACGTGCATGCAATGTTTATGGAGATTGCTTGATGCACGATCTTGGCTTATCGCCAATAGCACTTGCCTCTCCGCAGAAAGAGGTCACACCTGAAAACAACCTTGACTCTTGCCAGGAAGCTTGGGCCCTTGAGTTTGATCGTTGACAGTTTTATGCTTTCCTTGAACTTACTATTACAAAGCATACCTAATTATAAATAGACTGTATTTATCCTCATTACATATATTTCCCATCTTGCTAGTACTTGTTTATAGCCACTCGAGGTGGGATTATGGGATCACAATGGCGATACCCGCTAGACAATAATCTTCAGCAGCAAGAAGTTTTAGCAGATATAGTCTCACATGCTCTTACAAGAATTGAACTGCTAAAAGGTAAAGATAGTGATTGCTTAGCTAATGAATATAAGGAATGGTTGGCAGATGATTTTGACAATGATGTGATGGTTCTTAGACAAATAAAGAGATAATTGGTTGAGATCTTAAGTATAGTATTAACTAGATTATAATAATAAATCTAATACAACTATAGAAAAAGCACTCTTTCCACTAGTATTAGAAAGTAGCTTAATGCTTTAGAAATATATAGGTTTTACCTTTGAGATGTTTTTGCTAATATCACATTTTCTTTGATAATGCTTTGTTCAAATCACTTGAAACATGTTGTTATTCGAGTTCTTTTTGATTAACATCTAAAGCGGGGCAAGTAACTAAAATTGTAATTGAACTGGATCTATAGAATCAGAGATTATTAGATACCTTGTTCTAAACATAGAAGCCATGTAAATCAATGCGATTAAAAGTATATGTTTTATTGAAATGTCAAGTGATTCTAATTAACTGCAAAAAGAGCTTGTTCACACTTTGGAAGTAAACCTAAAAAGGTTGCCATAGGAATAGCATATCTGAGATTTATCTCTATTGTGCTTGTTCCCATGGGAGTGGATCCCCTTCATCTGTAGTAGCCATTGCTGTAGTAAACGCCTCCATTATGGGGATGGGTGTCTTGTCAGCGAAAAAAAAACCTAAAGGGATGCATGGAATTGTCCCTAGCCTGGACAGGACAGAACCGCATGACACTTTATGTGAAAATCCAATCTACAGATAAAGCATGGAGCTTTTTCAGACGATTTTGCATATTTCACTCGCGTCGAAGTTGTATCTAAAGCAAAGAGCCTTGGATACATTGGACTTCAACGCATCATAGAGTTTTAGATTTCATTTGTAATACATGGGAAGGGAGATACCTAGCAATTTTTAGAACTCACTTTCTCGCTGATTCAATACATACGACTATTTTTTTTGTTTTTTGGGGTCTTGTTGTATGTCTAGTAGTTTAGTGGCAATGCACGGAGGGGGTGGGATTCGAACCCACGATGCCCTTGCGGACATGCTGGTTTTCAAGACCAGAGCCATCAACCACTCGACCACCCCTCCAATTGGACGATCGATAACGTCGCCAGATCAATACTAGCAACTAGCTTGCAACCACTAGTGATAACGGGTTTCAGCGATAGAAAGGGAGTAATTCCTCTTCTCCAGTAACGCTCTCAAACACCCAGGAAAGATCTTTTCTTAAGTAATGATTATGGAGAGGATCACTTTCCCGAAAAATAATAAAATTCCTTCACTATGTGTTTCAACTTAGACCTATCCATGCAGACATGAAATCTGGGATAGGGAGTTTGGAAGAGATTGTGGATAATAAAGTCATATCGAATTGGTGAACGGCTGGAATGGTGCGATCCAATAGAAAAATCGCGAGATAGGGAATATTCATGGCAATTTGCCATCGCCATTTGTAAGTCAAAACACCCCATATTTTTTTTGCATAGGTCTTTTGACGATCAGTCATATTTTCCCATTTTCTACTCACCATTTGCTTTAAACGGTTTTCTAGCCGACCTTCTGATACCCCACCTTGAGATTCCATTGCTGCATTAGATAAGAAAGACTTTATAGCGCATAGGAGTATTTAATTTCTCGCTTGAGGTGCAGTTTTTCTTTTGTTAGGCCAATTTTTCTGATTCCTGAAGCTGACTGAATTACGTATTGGTTGTTCTAATAGGACTAAGGTTTGTTTATTAGTGAGATGGTTTTTTAGCTCTAACAAAAAAACCTTGTGAAATGTGCCCGCCTGTTTGATGGAGATTTTTTAAGGGGAGATTGAGATTTTAATTAACCACCCACTCCATAAATAGCGTTTTTTTAACTCAAGAAGTTGCCCTATAAGTAGTGCCTAACTACCGATGACAAATCCCTTGATAGTGATTACTGTTAAGGGACATTAGATGATGGGGATCAAACGGTCTTAAAATCTCTTTACTAGATTGGTTTTTTATTGCAAATATGGAAAATGATTTTGCCGCTACTATTCAGAAATATATTTTTTATGTGCTTATAGGCTTTGTTTTTTTCTTCACGCTTAGCTTGGTTGTCTTTCTGATCAAATTGTTCTTCTAAATTTACTAATTTCTTTAGATAAAAACTTGTTGATTAATGTCCAATTGATTGCCTTGGCTGGGGATTTGTTTAAGGACAGCTATTTATAGCCACGTTTTTTTCAATAGATCTTCTCGCTTCATTTTATGTATAGTTGAGGTTTTTATTTTCTTTTAAATGGGGTTGAATCTGAATGCGGGATGATGGATAATTTAGAACAAATGAACGTTATGGGAGAAGCTAAAAGAAGGAAAGAACAAGGTCTACCCCCTCGGCCAAGAGAAGAAGACAAGAAACCAGATACCCCAAGTATCTTTGCAAGGTATCAGGTTCTACCTTATATCCTTGCTATTCTTTTTATTGCTTATTTGATTTATGATGTGATTAAGTACTACTCATCTGCTTAATTGTTGGTTGAGAATAAAGGCAAGAAGAACACTGATCAATATCTTTGACAAGCTTTAGATTCGAGTATTGTTATCTGTTAGTTTTGCAGTCATATAATCAGCCTTTTTCTTTTTATTGAAGAATTTGACATTTAATTTTGGAAAGATGAGATTTCTTGAGTAAGAGAGGTATGAGAATTAGTGAAACTGCAAACTAAGATGTGCATATCACTGGGGAGGCTTCCCCAACAAGGGTTTGTATCCACCCTTCTTTGAGAAGCAGATGAAGTTGGGTATTTTTTGCTGATGCGTTTCCATTGGTTCCTTTGCTATAGGAAAAATGCAAGCCTTTCGACTTGTATCCCCCTCGGTCTGAAGGGGGATTTTTAATGTAGGAGTGACTTTCTGGCAAAAAAAAGACCCTTGCTTGATGCAACGGGCCTGGGTGATGGGGAACATGCTTTCTAAGAGAAATTGCCTAAAAAATCAAGTCCTCCTACAAGTAGTGCTTTGAGTCAAGAATTGCTCAGATCGCCCTATATATAGTGCTAGGACTGTTTTTGAGGCAATTCACCTCTCAATGCTCGAGTGATGTCGATCAATCGATTTGTAAGGAGCATCCTTTGAATAGAGACTGTTTTGTTGAAATCAGCCTAATTTTGCGAAAAGCTCTTTGTGATAATCAACAACATTTTGACAGCTGATTACTGGAGTCATCTCCATGTCAATCCCAAACTTTGCTCGCCAAGGAGCGAAATGTGAGAATAACTCCTTGTCACTATTTGCTTTGCAAAGGATTACCACACGTCCTTCCCCTGGAGCATGTACGCGGAACAGCATTTCAAAACCATCAAAATGGTCTTGTTTTGCCATCTCACCACTTTCCCAGAGGTCAATAAATTGCCTGTAAGCAGCAACTTGGTTTTCGATATCTGGGAACTGTGCATCAACAAGATAAAGCTGCATTTTGTTAGGTTTAAATCCTAGTTATTAGATCACTTTTTTTGAAAAAATTGTATTAGTCTCCAATTCCTGACAAGTGGCAGATGGGCGATTAAAGCAAGTATCTCTATACATGGTCAATGCTAGAAGCATATATTTAGAACTTCATATGAATTTTGATGGCTGCAAAATCAATTATGGCCTGCTTTCTTGATGTTTATTCCTGATATTTTAAATCGCATTTATTATTCGGAAATGTCATTAAACTGAAGGCTCAATGGAGAGTATGCTCTTACTTATATGCATTGATCTTTATAAGTAGAATTTAAACTTAGAGAATAAATATTAATTAAGCATATTAGTAATTTGAATATTTTTTGGTTAACATGGTTTTTAGAACTTAAGTCTCTCTTTTGTCTTTGGATGTAGTTCTGATATGGCTTACATTCTTTATAAAGTTAACATAGCTTGTTTATTTTTCTTCTGAAATATTATCTATTTATAGAAAATCCATAGTTGTTTTATTGCTTTGTCAATGAAGCTAAACTCTAGAAGAATGATAAGGAGGATGAGAATATTTCACTTAAATGCTTTCTAGAATGATTGCTTTTAAAGGGTTCTACTAGATTCCCTCTTGCTTTTGATACTTTGATAAAGGCTAAAGAATGGACTCTATTCTTAATCTGCTATTTAAAGGCTATTTAAGACATGAGATCCTGATAAGAATTGCTAGTTCACAAACGATAAAGAATAAACAAGATTATCTTGATTCATATGCCATAATTAATTTTAAATTAATTTCATATCCCGTTTCATGGCAAGCTCCAGCAATAAAAGCGAACAGTCTCGTTTTTTAGGTGACCTCCCTATGGCCGGGGAAATCAGCGATGTTGAACGTATTCGTGTGATTTCGCATCTTATGTTCTTTGGCGGCTGCGCCCTACTTTCGTTTGGTGTTTGGGCCCTTTCTGGTTTTACTTCTGCAGCAGGCCAAAGCGGACCTTTCCCTTTCTGATTTCCTAACCACAGGGTCAGGCCGGGACAGATGAAAATACCTCTACGAGGTATTGAATAATTTATTGTGCGAAAAATTAAATGATAATAAATTCGTATAATCAACTAGAATTACCACAAAGAAAAATTAGACTTTTACTATAAGCACTACCTAAATTATCCTTACATATTTAGTTTTTCATCTCTATCGTTTAAAAGTATTCCAAGCCATTTGGCAGCAAGTCCACGTGAGATTGAGCGAGTACGAAGAAAATCACAAATAACTTGATATAAAGGTCCTGAGTTGGTTTCAGAATTGAACCAGCTTTCGAAATTCAATATTTCCTCTTGTGTTTTGCAAGCTCGCAGTTGATCAACGATGGCGTCACGAACGCCTCTGCTCATTGATTCGACAGGCCTTTGTGTTGTGATCATTAGTGACTTAAGAAGTCGGCCTTTTGGCCTGCTTCTTTACTATTAGCTCTTTTTATGTCTTTAGCGCTACTGAAGCTTTACTTTTTGTTCGATGGCTTATGAAATCAAATTTTTAAACACTTCCTTTTTTGTGAGTACTTTCACTGATAAGGAAGTGCTAAAGGTTCTTTTTGAGAAATTTTTAGGACTTAATCATTTAGCTAGTTGGCTTTGCTAAAGGAAGTAAACACTTGTCTGAATCGCATCCAGCTGGTCCTGCTTCAGTGAGTTCTCCTTCGTCATAACGACTCAAGGCTTCAAAGAAGTTTGTGCTAATTCTTCTTTTATAGACCTCTGATTGCAGTCGTTCATATGTTTCTGCATTGATAGGTTCAAAAGGCAATCTTGGGAATGTCGCATTCGAATCAAATCTCGCTAAGAGTGCAGCAGAGATATACCCGTTATTATTTTCTATGGCTTGATACAAGGCATTTGCAACAGATTGAATTTCATGTTCACGGAACTCGATAGTTGCCGAAGTGTTGTGTTCGGTGTAATGACGTTGAACTTGCATATAGAAATCAAATTGAGCAAGAGCTGAGAAGCTATTGATGTCAATTTCATCTGCTCCTGGCAAGTTTGCCCAGTTGACTTCAGTAGGGATCTCTACAAGCCATTCTGTGCAACGTGAATC
Organism: Prochlorococcus sp. AG-363-C20; assembly: GCA_003280295.1. GTDB lineage: Bacteria > Cyanobacteriota > Cyanobacteriia > PCC-6307 > Cyanobiaceae > AG-363-K07. Next base: position 57,614 of record QCFI01000004.1, read on the forward strand.
GAATGGGTCATCTAGTAACCGACCATGTTCAGTCTTGTCAGATTGAGACGGTACAACCGTATATCCATAATCCATACAAGCCATGGCTACTGGATCATTTTTGCGGAAAGTTATCCTCCGAATAAATCGTTGGGCTTTAGGGGGATGCCAACCAGGGGAGGCCCCTGTCAGGAGACTTTTGGTTCCTGCTGGTTGGACGGTGGTGCATCTGTTAGGACGATTTAGGCCGTGCCTATCGCAGTAATCCCAGACTGTTTCCTTTACGATTTTTTTCCAACTATTTAAATATTGTTCTTCCTGTTGTTTAAAGATTAGTCCTTTTTCTGTGTTAGGCCTTCCCTCTTCCCACCACTTCAGCCAGGGTGTACCAAAAGCATTTACAAAAAAGTCAAAAAGGCCGGTAAAGCTGACTCCAACAATTGGATCCCATTCACGACTTTTTCGGTATCGCTCAACTTCGAAATTATGGTTGAGTAGGCAAGCTACCGAAAGAGCTGCGGCTGTGAATGCATCCGTTAGGTCTTTCTCGTCAGAAGGATCAATTTGATTGAGGTGGACTTCGGCTAAATTGCAATGGAAATCACCCCCCAGAATTTCCCCACAAGGGTTTAGCCCATATCGACCTAGCCGATGTTCTAATTCAGTTTTATTAATGGGTCCGTGGTTCATTTGTAACCAGCGACTCGCTTCTTCCTTCCCTTGGTCGCAATAAATATCTATGAACTCAGCTTTTAGCTCTGGTGTATTTAAAAGGTCAGCATTAGAGCGTGCGATTGCTTCAGGTGCAAATTGAATAGCGCCTTCCCCTGACTGGAACTGTCTTGTAACTGCTTCGACAATGACTTCTAAACTTGGGCGAGTGTGATAAACACGCGTGTGGTTTGCCATTCGAAGAGCATCTTTTTCTGGGTCTATACTCCAATTACCTTCGGCATCTTGTTGCCAAAGGTTTTCTTTAGCACTTGCGGCAACTAAGTCATCAGCTGAGAACTGACGCATCCCCGCACTTCGTCTGATGTTCCCGGCAACAATTGTTACAGCTGCCTCATCGATCAAGAGACAACACTCAACTGAGGAAAGTCTTCTTCCAACTGCCTTGTTAAGTAAACGGGCTACTCGTCCATAAAGATCCTTTAGCTTTACTGGGTTAGCCATTCCGCCAAACCCCTTTAGAGACTCTCCAACAGGCCTTACATCTGATAAGTCAATGAACAATTGAATTTCATTTTTGGAGAAGCGCTCATCGCTGCTTAATTCTAGAAGTAATTCATAGCTATCAACCCATCCACGCCGACTATCTCCAACTTTTATAAATACCTCATTCCCTGTGATTTTATAACTAGTTCTTTCTTGTCTTTGAGAGGCAGGCGTGATGCCAATTTTTGAAATATTTTTAATTTTTATAGGGTTAATTACAACAGGTAGTTGATTTATGAGATGCGGTTCTATAACAGCTCCTGTTCCGCACCCCATCATGGCGAGATCCATCATGAGTGCAAAGGCTTTCCAATCCACCAGATTTGTAGAGGTGCAGTTGTAAGCCCCTGAAAAATTTTGCTCTTTCTCTATCCATGGGGTCCCACCAATCCAAAGCCATCTGCCTGAGGGCAGTGCCTTTTTATCAGCTTGCATACGAGCCAGCAGGGCCATTTCATCTTGATTTAGTTGGCCGAGTTGTTGTAAACCTTCGAGATTTCTTTTCCCTACTTCGCTCCAGCTCTCTCTACCTGATGCTGTCTTTCGACTATAAGTTCTGTAAAAGACAGGATTTGCCGCTGGTGCTGTGGTGGGGAAATCAGCAAGATTATTGCCAACTTTCAAGGTAGGCATGACGATTTCGGGTTTGTTAGGGGTAAGTGTCAAGTTCAGCAATTCGCATAAGTATCGGCACGCTAACGCCACTAATGGGGGTGGCAAGTTTTTTTAACACCATCTGCAGTGGTTAGAGCAGAATCCAAGGAGAACACATGTATGTGTATGAAACGACTTCCAGAGCCAGAATTAATGCAAAATCCTCTTCAGGTGCAGGCCTATTCTGAAGCTGATTTTTCTAATAGTGATGCTTTGTTGATACGACGCATTGAGGAATACCTCTTGGTTAAGGGCAAGCAAATTGACTCTAAAAGTTTAATAATTGATTTAGGATGTGGCCCTGGGAATATTACTGAACTTCTTAGTCGAAGTTGGCCTTCAGTGAGGGTTTTTGGTATTGATGGATCCGGGCCGATGTTGGCGGAGGCTCGCAATAGGAAAGATAGAAGAAAGTCTTTTAATGACCTCAGAAATGTTAGTTATTTCTGTTGGAATCTTTTATCAATAGCCGATGGAACAATCAATTTTAAAGGAACAGGTGATTTGATTGTTAGTAATAGTCTATTGCATCATTTTCATGATCCCAGTCAATTCTGGAAAGCTCTCAAATCCATGTCCAGTAAAGGGTCTATTACCTTTCATCGCGATTTACGTAGACCCTCTTCAATGGATGAGGCAAAAGCTTTACAAAAGATGTATCTTCCAGATTCCCCAGAAGTTCTGATTAATGATTATTTAGCTTCATTGCAGGCTGCCTTTACGGTAGAAGAGGTAAAAACTCAGCTTCATATAGAAGGACTAGATCATCTCAGTGTTTATGAGGTGGAGGATCGTTATCTTGAAGTGGTTGGAATTTTTTGAAAAACAACGCTTAAAGCTGATTCTCTCCAAAAATTGATGATTCAAGCTAATTCAGTCGAAAAATCTTCCTCATCCAATCCAGATGACTTCTTTGCAAAAGCGCTTGCAGCGGAAGTTAGTAAACGCAGAAATTTTGCAATTATTTCTCACCCAGATGCTGGAAAGACCACTCTTACAGAAAAATTATTGCTATATGGAGGAGCTATTCAACAAGCAGGCGCAGTAAAAGCAAGAGGTGAACAGCGAAAAGTTACTTCCGATTGGATGGAACTTGAGAAACAAAGAGGAATATCTATTACATCTACAGTTTTACAATTCGACTACGGTGATACGACTATCAATCTTTTAGATACACCTGGTCATCAAGACTTTTCTGAAGATACTTATCGCACCCTTGCAGCTGCAGATAATGCGGTAATGCTTGAAGATGCTGCAAAAGGACTTGAACCACAGACGAGAAAACTTTTTGAAGTTTGTCGCATGAGACATATACCTATTTTTACTTTTATCAACAAAATGGATAGACCTGGGCAAGAGCCTCTTGCTTTGTTAGATGAGATTGAATCTGAACTTGAGCTATTACCTTGGGCTGTTAATTGGCCGATAGGCAGTGGAGAACAATTTCGTGGTGTGATTGATCGAAGGTCTAAAGAAGTAGTGCTTTTTAGTCGTGCAGAAAGAGGGAAGCAATCAAGTGAGCGGCGTTTAAAACTTGATGATCCAAAATTACAAACTTTGGTTGAGGATGAACTTTTGGAGAAGGCCTTAGAGGAGCTTGAATTGCTTGAAGCTGCTGGCACAGTAATGGATGAGGAGCTTATTCACGCAGGAGAATTGACTCCTGTTTTTTTTGGATCGGCCATGACAAATTTTGGGGTCAGACCTTTCCTTGATGCTTTCTTGGAGATGGCACAATTACCTGTTGCACGTAATAGCAGTGACGGTCCAATAGATCCTTTAGATCCAAACTTTAGTGGCTTTGTATTTAAACTTCAGGCAAATATGGACCCTAGACATCGAGATAGAGTTGCATTTGTTCGTGTATGTAGTGGACGTTTTGAAAAAGATATGACAGTACGTCATGCAAGAAGTGGAAAAAATATTCGATTGTCTAGACCTCAAAAGATTTTTGGCCAAGATCGTGCAGTTGTAGATAATGCATATCCAGGGGATGTTATTGGGTTAAATAATCCTGGAATGTTTGCGATTGGGGACACTTTGTATAAAGGTCAATATGTTGAATATGAAGGGATCCCGTGCTTTAGCCCTGAAATATTTAGTTGGTTACGGAATCCAAACCCATCGGCTTTCAAGAATTTCAGGAAAGGAGTCAACGAGTTAAGAGAAGAAGGTGCTATTCAGATTCTTTATGATACTGATCAAAGTAAGCGTGATCCTATCTTGGCTGCGGTAGGTCAGCTTCAATTGGAAGTTGTTCAACATCGCTTGGAGAATGAATATGGTGTTACTACACGTTTGGATCCCATGGGATTTCAGGTGGCACGGTGGGTAAGTGGTGGGTGGAAAGCCTTGGATGAATTAGGTCGTATCTTTAATTGCAAAACAGTTCAGGATGCCTGGCAAAGACCTGTTTTGTTGTTTAAGAATGATTGGAACCTTAATCAATTACAGGAAGATCATCCTGACTTAGCACTATGCGCGGTGGCTCCAGTCGTCAGTGGTGTGGACCCGATAAAACTTTAATTAGTTTCTATCAAGGTGTTTTAGGTCAAGTAGGAGTTTTTTTAGGAATGGCTATCTTTTTAGAAACTATTCGAGTTGCAGCTATCAATTTGTGATAAGGCTTTGCTATTTTTGTAATGAAATCTAATCAATCCTTTGAAATTTTTTTCTAAGGGTCTCCATTTAACAGATTCTTATGGCTTCGGGCATAAATTCTAGTTCGAATCCAGGGGCGCAAGACCCTTATGCCACTCTTGGAGTAGAGCCTGATGCAAGTTTTGATGAAGTTCAGAAAGCTAGAGAAAAGAGATTAGGTGAGGCTGGCGAAGACCCATTAGCAAAGGCAAAGATTGAAGATTCTTATGATGCATTGTTGATGGTCAGTCTTAAAGAAAGACAGCTTGGGAAAGTAAGCAATGCAGCAGTAAGTGCTTCGAAGAGAGAGGATCGCAATATTGATTTAGTGGATAGGAAGGACAATTCATTCTTGTCAAGTTTGAAAGGCCTCAATTATTCCAATACAGAATCTTCTGATCAGATATTTAGGCTTAATTTATCCCTGCCAGAAGGACAAGGCTTAACAATAAGAATTGCATTGGGATTGCTTGCACTCATTCTAACTCTAGCCTCTCCGAAGGAAAGTACTCAAGTAATACTTTCTTTGTCTACGTTAGGACTATTCATTAGTCAAGTTCGGAGGGGTCGGAGGCCTTTAGCTTCTTTGGGCTGGAGTGTTGTATTGCTTTCTATTGGGTTAATTCTTGGAGGTCTATTAGTTAATGGAATGCCTGACTCATCGGTTTTAAAAACTACTATCTCTAGAGAACATTTTGAGGCATTGCCAGCAGTTGTTTTGATTTGGCTAGGTTCCCTTTTGCTTGCATAGGTGGTTTGATATTAATTTAATTTGTGAAATTCAATCTAATAATAATGCTTATTAGATTATATCTATAAGCTTTTCAAGCTCGTTTTTTGCTATTAAATACTTAGTGCTACAAAAGTGGCAAATTAATTCTGCTTTTTCATCTTCATCAATGATTGTTTGTAATTCTTCTCTCCCAAGTAGCCTGAGAGCATTGAGGCTTCGCTTTCTAGAACATCCACACTTGTAACTTACTTCTTGATATGTATCGGTGCCTTTTAAAAGTTTGGAGTCAAGATTCGGGAAAATATCTTTCAGGAGCTTAGAAAGGTCATCCTGACAGTCTTCAAGTCTTTCACTGAAACAATTTATTTGTCTGCACTGTTCTTCTAATAATTTTATTAAGGCAGGCTCATGAGCTGCTTTTGGAAGAACTTGTACTAATAGCCCTCCTGAGCATTTTAATTTGTTTTTTAAGATTTTTTCTCCAACAAAAACCGCTGATGGAGTTTGTTCTGAGTGGAGGAGATAGGAGGCAATGTCTTCTCCTATTTCGCCTTTGACGAGTTCTACTGTGCTACTAAATGGCTCTCCTTTGCCTTCGTCATGCAAGACATGTAAATAGCCAGTTCCTGTAGCAGATTTAAAGTCGAATGAGAACTCGCTATTCTTATTTTTGATTAGATCCATTTCTAAAGTTGGATTTCCTACATAACCTCTAACAGTTCCATCTCTGCCTGCATCGACCATTAGTCCGCGCAGGGGTCCATCTGCTTTTACTCTGAGATTGACTCTTCCATAATTAACTTTCATTGAACTTGCAAGTAATAGAGCTGCACTCATAGCGCGTCCAAGTATGGCTGTTGTCAGATAAGAGAGTGAGTGTCTTCGTCGTGCTTCTGTTGTTACTTGTGTTGTGGAGACGGCTACTAGTCTTATTCCTCCTGCTGCTGCTGTGGCTCTAACTAAACGATCAGGCATAGATATTTATTTTGGACTTAGCTCAATTTACTCATAGGCCATAGCTTGCCTTCTTTAAGTACATAAGTTGAGCTCAATAAGTTCTTGAAGAGCTCTGGCTCATGAGTGACAACAATTAAGATTTGTTCTTTTGAAAGCTCTGCTAGTAGCTCAAGAACTTCATAGCGTACTGACCAATCAAGACCGGCTGTTGGTTCGTCCAGTAAAAGAATACTTGGCTTCCTTAGTAATTGCACTGCAATGGCTAAGCGACGTTGTTGTCCTCCGCTTAATCGCTCAGGTTTTTTTCGAAGATCAACTTTAGAGAGACCAACTGTTTTAAGGACAGCGGCTTGAGACTCCCCACTTAGTCGACGGTGTCCTAATCGTAATTCTTGTGCAATTGTTAATCCTAGGAAATAGCGCTCAGGAAATTGAAATACCACTCCACTTATACATCTTCTTTGACGGGCTTTAATTAGTTTATTTTTCCAATAAATCACACCTTTTTGTGGGTTGCTTAATCCACTGATTACTTCTACAAGAGTTGTTTTCCCACTCCCGCTGGCTCCAGCTATTAAAGTCGGTTGACCTGAACCTGCTTGGAGATTCACTCCTTTCAATATGGGTGTATTGGCAGTTGCTGGTTGATAGTGAAGTCTTTTTAGCTCTAGCATTCGAATAATGTTTTTACCAAACACTCTTATATTGAACAATCTACAATTTTCGGGTAATGCTCACTTGCCTTATGCAAGTGATACTAGATACATTCTCTTGATTTTATGAAAGTTCGTTTTCGGGAAGTGGATCCGTTTAACTGTTGGATTTGGCTTCGTTTTCATAATGCTCCAAGCAAAGTTGAAAAGGATTATGTTGATGGTGTCTTTGATAGTTGGTATGTAATTGGTCGTTTAGGTGGCTTTAATGCCTCAAACCTTCAGTCTCAGGAAGAGGGCTCTAATTTGAGTTGGATGAGTTATGACAATGATGAAATTGCAAGTGTTTTACCAGCCTTAATGCATAATATTGGTCATTTAGAATATCAAAACGAGTGGGCCCGGTGTTGGGTTGATTTAGGTACTTGCGATGCATTAGCACTAGATATATTGATAAATGCTTTGCAACAAACAAATGTTGATTTTGTCCAAATAGAGGAATTATGTATTGGTGGAATAAATGAGGATTGGATAGTTGAGGATCATCCTGATGCAATCTTTTCAAAAGGGGCTTAGAAGTTTTCGTGGCTGAGTTGAGACGTTTACTTATCGAAAATTTTCGATTAAAGGCAAATATTGGAATTGATGGAGTTTTGCCCTTGAATTCGCATGAAAAGCATTATTTAAAGCGTGTTTTACGCCTTCGGCGAGGTGATGCCATTGCCGTGCTAGATGGCGTGGGCCATCTTTGGGAAGCTACTCTATTAGGAGTCGACTCAATACGCCTTTCTTCGTCTCTTGATTGTCCGTTAGAAACACAACCTCGCCCTAAACCTTTGATTGGGTTAGCAGTTGTTTTACCGAAAAGAGGTTTTAGTGAGATGCTTCGAATGAGTTGTGAGATTGGAGTCGATATTATTCAGCCACTTTGTTCCGAACGAAGTGTTGTACACATAGACAAAGCCAAAAAAAGTAGTCGTTGGGAAGGAATCCTTCGGGAGGCTGTTGAGCAGTCTGAACGTCTTTGGATTCCAGAATTTCGTAGCATTATTCATGTCAGCGAGTGGTTAAAAGAAAAACCTTCAAAGGCATCCTTTGCTTTTGCTTCAACTCGACTGCCAGGGTCAAATGATCTTCAATTTTGGATGATGGGAATTGAGCAGAAAATAGATCAGATTTATGTCGCTATAGGGCCGGAGGGGGGGTGGACTCCGAAAGAACAGGCTTTGGCGAAGGAGTTAAGTTGTATTGACGTTCAATTGGGTGAGTCAATCATGAGAACATCAACCGCAGCTGTAGTGGCAACTAAGTTAATGGTGGATTGGAGGAGAAATAGTTCTCTTTGTATCTAGTTTTTTTCTTTTGAGTTTTTAAAGGCATGATTGGGTTTCTTTAGATTATTTCTGCAGTGTGATGTTTTCATTTATCCCTCTTGACTCTCAATGGTTTTGGGCTTTCTGCCTAAATGTAATTTTGATTGCTATTGCTCAAAATTTGCCATTGCTTACTCGATCTGGTTGGGTTCATGCTGGAGGACTCGGCACAATTCTTTGGGGATGCCTGGGTTGGCGAGGATGGTTATCTGTTGTTCTTTATCTTTTGCTTGGTTCATTGGTTACAAGGCTAGGATTTTCTCGTAAGCAACAGGCAGGTCTTGCTGAAGGACGTGGTGGTCGACGTGGCCCTGAGAACTTATGGGGGTCTGCTGCTACTGGTGCTGTGTTGGCAATTTTAATTGGAGCAAAACTTGGCTCGGAGAATTTGTTGCTTGTTGGTTTTGCTGCAAGTTTCGCTGCGAAGTTAGCAGATACTTTTGGTAGTGAAATTGGTAAGCGATGGGGAACTAGGACTGTCCTTATTACTACATTTAGGTCTGTCCCAGCCGGCACAGATGGAGCAATAAGCATTGAAGGGACGTTGGCTAGTGCTTTAGGAAGTTTCTTAATGACATTATGTACGGTTGGCTTTTATTTTGTTGAGATAGGATCTTTTGCAGTTCTTGTCTTTATCTCAGGTCTCTTAGCAACTTTGTTTGAGAGTTTGCTTGGTGCTGTCTTACAAAAAAAATTTACTTGCCTTACTAATGAGGTGGTTAATGGTTTGCAAACAAGCTTTTCAGCTTTGTTCGCAATGACTATTGCCTCTATTTTGTACTAATTTAGTGATAGTGGCTTTTAATAATATGAAGGAGTCAAGTTTTCTAGAGGCTTAAGTTCGGCCCATTGAAGGAGGGAAGGCCAGCACATTAATTTTCTTGTGATCCAAGAATGTCCTTCTGCATTCAAATGAATACCATCTGGTTCAATCCATTGCATCCAATTTGGTTCGGTAACCATTGCGTGATGTAGTGGTAGGAATGGGATATCAAGTTCTAAGCAAGCCGCTTCAATTTGTGCTTCATAAATTGAAGCGGCTTCATTTGAATACCAAAGACATTGGGCAAATGGCATCACTGCCTCGTCAACTGCTGTTAGACCCATCACCATTACATTGGTTTGATTCTTCATCTGTTTAAGAAGTTGTAGGAGACCAAAGTTGAAGGCCTGTGATGAAAGTTGTGGACGACCATCTGGTCTCCCTACTCGTGCTGTGTCATTGATCCCTACTGATATCAATAGTCCATCCGGTACTTGTCTCCGTAATTCTCCTCGACAATTCCATTCATTCTCCCATCGTTGTGCAACGTTTTCCAAGCCATCTCCACGTATACCTAAGGAGTACAAAACAGGTGCTTTAGGCGAACTCATCCAATTTCGACGGAGTCTTTCACACCACCCACCCTCTTCACGATCTCCCCAGCCATATACTCCACTATCTCCAATGACAATGAGTCGTTTTGGGGTCTTTATCATTTTACTAGTATAGAAAAATTATTTCTGAAAGAAAAGAATTTGAGGATCTTTAGTTGTTGATTTGATCCAATATTGACGTACTTTTCTGCTTAAACTTTCTCCAATTAAAGTTAAAATGCTATAGGCAGTAGTTATCCAGATGACCTGAGGCCAATTAAAGGAACTTATTGATTCTTGTAGTTGCCATCCAAGACCAACACCTCCAACTACACCTACTACTGCAGTTTCGCGCAATAGAACATCTGTCCTATAGGCCGCATAAGCAAGATAACTGCTGCTGTATGGACTTAGATGTCCATATAACCAAGCGAGACGATTATTTGAACCAGAGGAGTGTATTGCTATATATAAATTGTTGCTTTGATGACTTATCCCTTCCTTAAGAAGACGTCCCATTACTCCAAGATTTTGAAGCCCAAGAGCTAAGGCTGCCACTGAGATATTCGGGTTCGTACAGAGTAATAAAAGTAGAGCAGAGAGTGGAGGAGGAATTAATCTAAGTAGTGACCATATAGAGCTTTGGATTATTGCTCCTGTTTTTGTTGGCCATAACATCATTCCTAATGGAGGTAAACCTATTGAAAAACCTGCCGCAAGAATAGTCAATAAAATTGTAGTGCCGATGAGAGTTATTAATGGCAGTTCATGAAATGCTTCTTTCATTTCAACGATTGTTGGCAAGGGACTTGGATGCCATTTAAAAGTTGAAACTAAATTAACATCTAGTATTTTGAGCCATAAAATACTAATAATTATAGTTGTTAGTATTGCTCCAATAAAGACCAATAATTGCTTTTCATATTTGTTTGTTAAGGGTGGATACTGACGGTACCAATTTAAAAATGTTTCGAAGCTGATCATGACCACACCAAGCATCCATAATGATGTCCACATTTCTCTAAATTCAAGAGATTGAAGAGTTAATTGCAACTCGGTACCGACTCCACCCAATCCAAATACACCTAGTATTGTTGCCCCACGTAAAGCGCATTCCAGTTGGTAACCTCCGTAACTGTTGATTACAGGAATCATTGACGGCACTAAAGTTGTTATTAAGGCAGAGAAAGGAGAAGCGCCGCTTTGTTGTAGGGCAATAAGAGCTCTATGGTCGAGACTATCTATTTGATCAGATAAAACTCTTGCGACTAAACATGAATATGGAATGCAGATTGCAATAATTGCTACCCATTGACTTATCCCAAATAATTGTAAAAGAAGCAAACCCCAGATCAATTCGTGAATGCTCCTAGGAATAGCTAATAGTTTTCTTAAAAGTGATCCTTTCCATTGGGAAAGCTCAAATACTTGCCAAAAAATATTTGAGCTCAATAAGCCCAGTATTGTCCCTATTAATGTGCTGATTACCCAGCCAAGTAAGGCAGTAGCAATAGTGATTTGTATTCCCCGCCATGCACTTTGAAGTACTATCGGCTCTAGCGATGGCTGTATAGATGCCGAAAGGAATCTATACAAGATATTCAGTCCACCATTATGAGCCCCCGCTAGTACGCTGCTTATAACTGGTATGAGGGCAAGTGCGGGCAAAATAGTAATTATTGGGGCTGCAAGATTTGGCTGTCTCATCTTTCTTCGTAGAGTGCATGGATTTCGTAAGGAGCTAAATTATTTGTTGAGCAATCGAGAACTATTTGTCCTTTCTTTAATCCAATTACACGGTTGAAATGTTGAAGCAGATCAGGACGGTGGAGACTGATAAGACAAGTTTCTGGAATGTTGATGGAGTGAATTACCTTTTTGCCTAGTAATAACTGGAGCACTTCAGTAGTAAGCTTAGGATCCAGTCCTGAAAGAGGTTCGTCAGCAAGCAATAATTCTGCATGTTGTCGTAGTACACGTGCTATCGCTACTCGTTGTCGTTGACCTCCTGAAAGATCTTGAACTGATACATCCAGAAATTTACCTTCTAATCCAGTCGCCTCAAGATAGGCTAAACATGCTTGTCTTTCAATTAGTCCAAGTAAGTTTCCAAGAGCCCAGAACAAATTGTGCTGCCCTAGAGCACCAGCATTAATATTCTGAGCAACAGTTAATTCTTCTACTAACCTTAGATCTTGCCAAAGTGTTGCTATTTTCCTACGTTGACTAGCGCTTAAGTCGCTTAGCTTTATCCCACGCCATTTAACTATGCCAGTATTTGGCTGTAGAGTTCCGTTTGCAATTGCTAGCAGTGTGGTTTTACCAGCACCGCTTTGGCCTAAAAGAGCAACCTTCTCTCCAGAGCTTATGGATAGGTGAATGTCTTTTAGGCATTCTTCAGAACCCCTGTGTACATAAATTCCTTTTAGATCAAGTAGCTTTGTCACTTAATCTTTCCAAGTTGACGTCCTATCCGTTCTATATCTATATATTGATAGTCATAAGCTTTAATGAAGCGATTAGCTCCAAACAAACTTAGAATTTTGGACTGCTTGGTTGAATTTTTGCTTAACCCTAGAAGAGTTTCTTGAAGTTTGTTTGTGAATCTTTTTCCAAATCTCTCGTCAAGATCAGGTTGTACCAGCCAGTGATAGTCGGGATAGGGAGGTGTCTCCCAAATCAATATGACTTTTGATTTGTCAACTTTTCCTTTCTTTATATTGGCTTCCCAAACTTGTTTGTTAAGGACTCCAGCCTCATATGAGCCACTCTGAACTAGTGCTAATGTTGCATCATGACTTCCACTGAAGCCAGGACGTTTCCCTTTGAAGTCGCTTAATTTTATGCCTACTTGTTGGAGAAAATGTTGAGGCATCAGCCGCCCTGAGGTAGAACTCTGTGAACCGAATGTGAACCTCTTTCCCTTTAGATGAATGAGTTCTGATTGGTTTTGGAGCACTGGAATGCGACTTGCAGAATTCGCTATAAAGACACTTTGAAATTCAGGGTCAATATCCCTTTGGGCTAGTACTTTCGCTCCAGGTCTTTGTATTCGGGCTTGTACACCTGTAAGTCCTCCAAACCAAACAAGGTCTAGATTGCCTGTCCGAAAAGCACTAACTGCTGCTGGATAGTTTGTAACAGGTATGTATCGAACAGGTACATCAAGTTTTTTGCTTAATTCAGATGAGAGAAGCCCATATAAACGATTAAGTTTTTCTGGGTGCTGATCAGGAATTGCACTTACAAATAAAGTTTGTTGAGCCCAAGAGAGTCTATTCGCAAATATTAGGGCAGTAAAAAGTAAGGAGGAGAAAAGGAACCAACGTCTTGTTGTACTAATCATGATACTAAGAATCTTTGTTCGGATGGTTAGAACTTTTATTAGAGTTTATAAATAAATTCTTTTAGACGTTGAAGACCTTCTGAAATTATTTCACTAGAGGCTGCACAGGATACTCTTACACAATTATCTTCTCCAAAAGCCACTCCTGGAATTATTGCTAATCCAACTTCTTCCAGTGCACGCTCACAAAATCTTGTTGAATTTGGACAATGTGCAGGTAATTTTGGGAAAGCGTAAAAAGCACCTTTAGGAGAAACAAGAGTTATCCCATGAATCCCTTTTAGCCCATCTATAAGTAACTCTCTCCGAGAGTTATACCTTTTCGCCATGGCTACAACACATTCTTTTGAGCCCTTTAAGGCTGCTAGTGCTCCACGTTGGGCAAAACTACAGACATTGCTGGTGCTTTGGCTTTGTAATGCAGTGGCTGCTTTGATTATCTTTGGATTGCCAGATAAATAACCAAGACGCCAACCTGTCATAGCCCAACCCTTAGCAAAACCATTTACGGTGAAAATACGGTCGATTAGATCTGGTGCAACTGCGGCAAAACTGTAATGGGTTTCATCATCAGCAAGGATGAACTCGTAAATTTCATCTGACATCACAAAAACATGAGGGTGCTTTCGAAGAATTTCTGCTATTTGCTCCATCTTGTTTTTGGGAATTATTCGACCTGTTGGATTGTTTGGTGAATTGAGTATTAATAGTTTGGTTTGACTATTGATTGAGCTCTCTAAGACCTCAAGATCAAGGCTGAAACCAGTATCAGGGGAAGACGAGAGTTTTACAGGAATAGCTCCTGCTAAGAGGGTTATCTCTGGATAGCTCAACCAGTAAGGAGATGGGATTAAGACTTCATCTCCTGGATTGAGAATGACTTGAAAAAGATTGTATATCGCTTGTTTCCCTCCATTAGTAACCAAAACGTTTTCCGAGCTTGTTTGAATTTTGTTGAATTCTTTGAGTTTCAAAGCAATCGCTTCTCTTAATTCTGGATCTCCGGCGGCAGGCCCATAGCGAGTTATCCCATCATGAAGAGCTTGTATGGTTGCTTCAACAATGAATGCTGGTGTATCGAAATCAGGCTCTCCAGCACTAAGACTGCAGATATCTTTCCCCTCCTGCATCAAGGCTTTTGCTCTAGCACTAATAGCTAAAGTTAAGGAGGGTTGGAGGGCCACAGCCCGTTGGGAAATTAGTGACGGGTGTGGCATAGGTGCAGCATCTTTTTGAGGATGTGCTTTTTAGATATATATATTGCCTGATAAAAGGTGGGCCTGCCATTGCAATGATTCTCATCCACATATTGCAATTCGAAACGCAATTTGTATTCAGGTCATTGTTTTGCTAGGAGTAGTTGTTATAGACATGAGTCTTAGACAACCCTTAATAGCTCTTCAGAATTTTTGGATGTGTTCTATTCAGCCAAGTTTGCTTATAGCTTCTCATCATCCTCAAAAGCTCTCTAAGTTTTATGCATTTGCAACTTGTGGAGAGCTTCAACCTGGCATAAATAATGATCATTACTTGATAATTCATCGTACTGGCATGAATATTCAAATTTATCGACCTTCACTTGGACGACCTTGGCCAAAGAGGGGCAAAGCCGCGGCATTATGCTTGCAGCAGAAATCTTCAATAAACCCTCTACTTTCTGTTAATGAATGGGTTGAACGCCTTATTTCTAGAGGCGCAGGTGTTGTTGAACGACCGAGGCTGGAACTATTTGGAGCTGAATCTTGGATGATCGATCCAGAGGGAAACTATTTTGTGATCTTTGTGCCAATAAATAAATAATTCCGCTTAATATCTAGCTTGAGTTTCTGCTGAATATTCCTTTGACAGCAGAATTTTTAGATACCACTCTTTTTTGTAATTGTTGTGGTTCAAAGCAGCCATCAACTCAAGTTGTTGTTAGCCGAGGAAACCCATCTGCTCGTTTGATGTTGATTGGTGAGGCTCCAGGGGCCAGAGAAGATGAGTTAGGTGAGCCTTTCGTGGGGAGGTCCGGCAAAGTGTTAGATAAACTATTCAAAGATGTGGGTATTAACCCTCTTGAAGATGTCTTTATTTGTAATGTAGTTAAATGTAGACCTCCGAAAAACCGACGGCCTACAAAAGAAGAGCTTTTAATTTCTTTCCCTTGGCTGAATCAGCAAATAGAACTTGTAGATCCTTGGGTCATTATCTTGTCTGGGTCTACAGCTGTTGAAGCCGTTTTAGGGCTAAAAGAAAAAATCACTAGCCTTAGGGGTGTTTGGCGAGCATGGGAGGGGAGAATGGTAATGCCACTTTTTCATCCTTCATACCTTTTAAGAAATCCTTCTAAAACTGAAGGCGGCCCAGTTGCTCTTACTCGTGGAGACCTCTTACAAGTAAAAAATAGGTTGAAAGATCTTCATAAGGCTATCGCTATGCCAATGTAGGTTTTGAAAAGGAGTTCAAATTATGATTGCCGATTTGGACCAAAATAGGGCCCAAAACTTGGCTAACTCTTCTCAGAGGTATGACACGCAGATACGCCGCCGTGTCACAAAAACAGTAATGGTTGGGGATATCGCTATTGGTAGTGAGCACCCTGTCAGGGTGCAGTCAATGATTAATGAAGACACCCTTGATGTCGAGGAGTCAACAGCAGCCATTCGCAGATTGCATGAAATTGGTTGTGAAATGGTTAGACTTACGGTCCCGAGCCTTGGCCATGCTAAGGCTGTAGGAGAAATAAAAAAACTTTTAGAGAGTACTTATAAACCAGTCCCATTGGTTGCTGATGTTCACCATAATGGAATGAAAATCGCTCTAGAAGTTGCTAATCATGTAGAGAAGGTGCGAATTAATCCAGGGCTTTTTGTTTTTGAGAAACCAGATCCCAATCGAACAGAATTTACTCCTGAAGAAAATAAGGCTATAGGTGAGTTAATTACTCAAAGATTTGAACCATTAGTAAATACCTTAAAGCATCAAAATAAAGCGCTTCGTATAGGTGTAAACCATGGCTCTTTAGCTGAAAGAATGTTATTTGCATATGGGGATACACCTCTTGGCATGGTTGAATCGGCAATGGAATTTGTTCGAATCTGTGATTCACTTGATTTTCATAATATTGTAATTTCTATGAAAGCTTCTAGAGCGCCAGTAATGCTTGCAGCCTATAGATTAATGGCTGACACAATGGATGCTGAGGGGTTTAATTACCCTTTACATCTTGGTGTAACAGAAGCTGGCGATGGAGATTATGGACGTATTAAAAGTACAGCGGGAATAGCTACACTTTTATCAGAAGGAATAGGAGACACAATTCGAGTCTCATTAACAGAAGCTCCAGAGAAGGAAATACCTGTTTGTTATTCAATTCTTCAGGCGGTTGGTTTGCGTAAAACAATGGTTGAGTATATAAGTTGTCCAAGCTGTGGTCGTACTTTATTTAATCTGGAAGAGGTGGTTAAGAAAGTCAGAGATGCAACTTCTCATTTGACAGGACTTGATATAGCAGTAATGGGTTGCATTGTTAATGGGCCAGGTGAAATGGCAGATGCAGATTATGGTTATGTTGGAAAGGGACCAGGAGTGATTGCACTTTATAGGGGAAGAGAAGAAATACGGAGAGTGTCTGAAGATGAAGGTGTTATGGCTTTAATTGAATTGATTAAGCAAGATGGAAGATGGATAGATGTAAATTGAGATACTTATTTGAGTTAAAAGAGTATAATTTTATAATGCATTACTTTGAGAAGAGGAATATTGCATCCCTTAAATTAAATCTTCTAAGGGTTTTAACTTCAGGGATCTCTTCAATATCAGTACTTGGTTTTGCTTCTTCGAGTTGTTATGCACTGCCCATAAATACTTCTTCATTAGTAAGTGAGAGTCCTAAAGAAGTCATTGATCAAGTATGGCAAATAGTATACCGAGATTATTTAGACTCCTCTGGCACTTATGAGCCTAATGAATGGTTGAATCTTCGTAGTAAATTACTTGGAGTTAAATATGCAGATACAACTGATTCTTATGAGGCAATTAGAGGAATGTTGGCCATTTTGGAGGACCCTTATACACGTTTTATGGACCCTAAGGAATTCAAGGAAATGAGAATTGATACGTCAGGAGAATTGTCAGGTGTAGGGATTCAACTTTCATTAGATAAAAAGACTAATGACTTGGTTGTAATTTCACCTATTGAAGGGACTCCTGCTTTTAAAGCTGGTATTAAACCGAAGGATGTAATTGTTTCAATTGACGCCCAACCTACTCAAGGTATGAGTATAGATAATGCCGTTAAATTAATTCGTGGCCGAAAAGGAACTAAAGTTATTCTTGGCGTACAAAGGAATGATAAATTAATCAAGATACATCTTGTTAGAGATAAAATCGAGATTAAAGCTGTGGATAGTCAGCTAAATCAGACAAGATCTGGAATAAAATTTGGTTATATTCGTTTAAAGCAATTCAATGCAAACTCTGTAAGAGAAATGCGCAATGTTATTAATAATTTAGAGGCAAAGAATGCTCTTGGTTATATTCTCGACCTTAGAAGTAACCCAGGAGGATTGCTTGAGGCAAGTATCGAAATAGCTAGATTTTGGTTGGATAAAGGAGTTATAGTAAGTACCGAAACTAGAGATGGGATAAAAGATGTAAGGCGAGCAAATGGTAGAGCTTTGACTAGTCGACCTGTAGTGGTTTTAGTTAATAGTGGCTCAGCAAGTGCAAGTGAAATTCTCTCAGGAGCAATCCAAGAAAACAATAGAGGAATTCTTGTAGGAGAAAAGACTTATGGTAAAGGCTTGGTTCAATCAGTAAGAGCACTTCCTGATGGCTCTGGATTGACAGTTACTATCGCAAAGTATTTGACTCCTAAGGGTAGAGATATACATAGGCATGGAATTAAACCAGATATTCAATCTGAGCTATCAGAAAAGAATGCTATGAATTTCACAATAAATGATCTAGCTACTGCTAAAGATACTCAGTACATTGTTGCTGAAACAGAACTCATTAGAGTTATCATGAGGTCACAATTAAATACAACTTATCAATTAAATACTTCAAATATTAATTTTGCTTTGAATTGATTAAATCGCATTTTATTTGCTCATTCTAAGCATGTTTTCAATTGGCTTGACTGCCTTTAGCCTAACTGTTTCTTCAAGATTTATTTGAGGCTGCATTGTTTCAAGGCATGCCAAAAGTTTTTCTAAAGTATTGAGTCGCATGTAGGGACAGGCATTGCAGCTGCATCCATCAATTCCTGGGACCTCAATAAAGGTTTTATCTGGCATTTGGATTCGCATCTGATGAAGGATTCCCGGCTCAGTTAAGACAATAAAGGTTGTGGCTTGGCTTTTTTCAGTTTGCTTGAGTAATTTGCTTGTAGAACCAATAAAATCAGATAAGTCTAATAAATTAGTTGGACATTCTGGGTGTGCAATTGTTTCTGCTTCAGGGTATTTAAGTTTTAGCTTTATAAGCGCTTCTTCATTGAATGTTTCGTGAACAATGCATCTTCCAGGCCAACATGTAAGTTTGCGCCCACTCTTTTTTTGTACCCATTTCCCAAGATTCTGGTCAGGCGCAAATAATATCGGACGATCTTTTGGTATTTGCTTTACAAGATCCACGGCATTACTACTTGTACAAATTAAATCACTTTGGGCCTTCACTGCTGCAGTGCAATTGATGTAACTAATTACAAAATGGTTTGGATGCTTGTTACGGAACTCTGCGAATTCATCTGCAGGACAATCGTCTGCCAATGTGCAGCCTGCATCTAGATCAGGTATTAGTACTGTCTTTTGCGGGCAAAGAATTTTTGCCGTCTCAGCCATGAAATGCACTCCACAAAACACTATTACATCTGCATTTGTGTTGGCTGCCTTTCTTGATAGCTCAAGTGAGTCTCCGATAAAATCAGCTATATCTTGAATTTCAGCTTCTTGGTAATAGTGCGAAAGTATGACAGCGTTCCTTTTTTTGCGTAGAAGATCAATAGCGTTAATGAGTTCTCCCCTGCTCTTGGGAACCGGTGAAACCGTCTTGTAGGCGGAAACAGCGGTAATCAGCGTTCAATCAGCAATTAAAGTCATTATAGATCGTGCCTATACATAAGTTCTGACGAATCTTAGAATTGCTATTGCTGGTGATCTTCATGGTTCTTGGTTAGAAGAGGATCATAAGCTCTTGAATGAACTATCTCCTGATGGGGTTCTTTTTGTTGGGGATCTAGGTGAGGGTGATTTGAGACTTGTTAAAGCAATAAAGAATTTACCTGTCCCAACTGCTGTAATTCTAGGCAATCACGATCGTGGGCATGATCGTACTGGGGAACTATTAAGGCTTCAACTCAACTTGCTAGGTGATCTTCACTGTGGTTGGCGTTTGAGAGAGTGGAATTCACCTGATGTTGCTGTAGTAGGAGCTCGTCCATGTAGTTCTGGAGGAGGATTCCACCTCTCTCCTGAGGTCCTTGGGGCATTTGGGCCAATAACTCTTCAGGATTCTGCAAGACGAATTGCTTTGGCGGCCAAGGAAGTGCCTTCCTCTAAGCCACTTGTGATACTTGCTCATGCTGGCCCAACGGGCCTAGGTTCTGATGCTGAAAGTCCTTGTGGGAGGGATTGGAAGGTCCCTGCTATGGATTGGGGGGATAAAGATCTTGAGTTGGCAGTTGATCAGATTCGCAAAAGAAGAATTCCTGATTTAGTTGTTTTTGGTCACATGCATCATTCATTAAGGGGTGGAGGGCGAACACGCCGCACATTTGTTGAGGATCGTTGGGGAACTGTTTATTTAAATACTGCTTGTGTGCCTAGAAGATGTAAAGATTCAGATGGAAATAACTTGTCTCACCTCTCTTGGGTTGAGTTCGTTAATGGTCGTTTGAATCATGTTTCGCATAGATGGTTTAGGAATGATTCTTCAGTTGCTTATGAGCAACTTTTACTAAGTCGATAAATTAATATTCCTTAAAATACTGATCTATAAGTTTTTTAGGTAATTCTTTTGGCATGCTTTCCTTTAAAATGAGCCTTCTATTTATGAATTAGAGTCAGAATTTAACTCCTCTCCTATTGTTGTCTGGGCAAGTAAATAGGCTGCTATTAGTGAACTTATAAAACCTAGAGAATTGCGTAGCAATGGAAGAATTTCATTTGTTCTTGTTATTACTGGAGCAATGCCAAAAACAACAAATAGCATCGTCCAAAGTGGAGAGAATAAAAGTAGCCATGACCAAGCAATTGGACTTCCTTGCTTACGTGGAAAGGCTGCAAAGCCTGCTATTAGCCCACCTAGTATTGATGTACTTAATGTAAATAACCATTGCTCTTTCGGAAGGCCTGGAACTACTTGACAACCTCCTTTATCAAGGCATGCTTCAACTGATGAAATGGCATCAAGTATGGCTCCGTCTTCTCCGTGATCCTGGACATAATATTGATTCCCATATCGAGTTTGTAGCTCTACCCAAAATGTTCTTGGCATAAGGGTATATAAAGCATCGCCTACGTTGAAGTTAAGGAGGTTACCTCCACGGGGATCTGCAATTAAAAGTAAGCTTCGTTCATCAAGATCCCAGAATTTTCTTACAGCAATACCTGGAGTTCTTTCATACTGAGAAAGAACTCTTATCTTCCACCCTGTTTCATGTTCATATTCATTTAGTGATTGTTCTAACTTGTTTCTTTGATACTCATTAAGTGTTTTTGCAAGATCGATTACTGGGGTAGGCTCGTCTGGAAGAAGCTCAGGGTTGTCGTAAGCGATAACCGGTCCGCAGATAATTAATGAAGCCAGTAGGGCAAGAAGTCCATATAAGGGTCTTATTGTGTTAGTTGCTCCCATGCAGTTTTATCAGCCATGGGCATTCTCTCTAATGAATGGCTTATCTGCGAATTGTCCACAATGGTTGGCTTCGCGAATTGTAGAAGCTGGTGGGAGTATCAGTTTTCATCAATATATGGATTGGGCCTTAAATGATCAAGACCATGGAGCATATGCATGTGGAAGGTTGAAGATAGGGAAGGAAGGAGACTTTGCTACATCTCCTTCTATGGGATCTGATTTTGCAGGCCTTTTAGCAGTTCAGTTAGTTGATTGGCTGGATCAGTTGCAGTCTAGAAATATATATGATCTTCCTTTGTCTTTAGTTGAGTTTGGCCCTGGAGAAGGTCATTTGGCATTTGATCTAGTACAAGAATTGAGTGCGATTCGCCCATCAATTGTTGAACAATTAGAGCTTGTTTTGGTCGAAATAAATGAAGGTATGGTGAGTCGACAAAAAAAACTTTTAAGCTCTATATCAAATGTTCCCGTTCGTTGGGTATCACTAGAGGAGCTTCAAAAGAATCCTGTTATTGGTGTAATGGTTGCACATGAAGTTCTTGACGCTCTACCTGTAGAAAGAGTTGTACTTCGACATAATAAATTGCTTAGACAGGGTGTGAGGCTTGATTATAAAAATTCATCCTCATCACTTTCTTTTACGGAACTGCCACTTTCAACATCTCTTGAGAAGTCTTTATTAGAAGTTCATGATTCGCTTGGCATTAATATTCCACCTGATGACGCAATTGATGGATGGTGCAGTGAGTTTCATAGTGATCTAAGTTCTTGGTTTAAAAAAACCTCCGAAGCACTTATATATGGATCTTTGTTGATTATTGACTATGCTTTAGAGGCTCATCGTTATTACAATTCTTCGAGAGAAAGTGGAACTTTAATTTCTTATAGAAACCAATTTTCTAGTAATGAGGTATTGCAGGATCCTGGGTATTGGGATATTACGTCGCATCTTTGCATTGAGACTCTTAACTTTTATGCTAAGAAGAATAATTGGAATTATTTGGGAGAGGTTCGCCAAGGACAAGCTCTTTTAGCATTAGGTCTCGCAGAGAGACTCTTTTTATTGCAGAAATTGCCAAAAAGTCAATTAGATACTGCCTTAAGAAGAAGAGAATCTTTACTTCGTCTCGTAGATCCATTTGGTTTGGGGGAATTTAGATGGCTTGCTTTTGAGATAGAGAATGATCTTAAAATTAATAATTTGAAAATGAATTTGAATTGTAAATTTCTGTCTGATTCACCTTGATAAATTAGAAATACATCTCTTAATAGCATCGTTGCTGATATCATTTTTTATTTCTACTTCTCCAATCTTCTTTGGTATGATAAAACGTATTTTGCCTTCTTTGACTTTTTTATCTCCCTTTAGGGTTTTGCAAACATCTTCTGTTTTTATATTTGGCCATATGACAGGTAAGCCTGTTTTCTTAAGTAATGCTTTTTGTCTATTAGCATCGTCCTCACTCCAACTACCAAGTAGAACAGCAAGTTCTCCTATTGCGATCATTCCTATTGAAACAGCTTCCCCATGAAGCCAGGTGCCATAACCACAAAGAGTCTCAACAACATGCCCAAAAGTATGTCCGTAATTTAGGATTGCTCTAACGTCTCTTTCATGTTCATCTTTGGCAACTATTTTAGCTTTAGAAGAGCATGAACGTTTAATGATTTCATCTAGAACTTCATTATCTACAACCTCTAAATTTTCGAGGTTTGAACATTTTTCTAGAAGATTAAAAAGTATAGAATCACCTATCACACCATACTTAATAACCTCAGCCATTCCCGCACGAAATTCTCGTTCAGGGAGTGTATTTAGTGTTAATGGATCTATTAACACTAGTTTTGGTTGATGAAATGCTCCTATAAGATTTTTGCCTCCTTTATGATTTACACCTGTCTTACCACCTATCGCTGCATCAACCATTGCTAACAAAGTAGTAGGAACTTGAACTACTGAAATACCCCTTAGCCAAGTTGCAGCTGCAAATCCCGTCATATCGCCTACAACACCTCCACCTAATGCAATCATGAGCGATCCTCTTTCAAGCTGAGCTGAAAAAGCTGCATCGTGAATTAAGGCAACACTTTCAGGGGATTTTTGCTCTTCACCGGCTTCAATAATTAGAAGTGTTGGCTTATATCCACATGCTCTGAGACTTTTTAAGAAAAGTTCGCCATAATGAATTGCTACGTCATTATTGGTCACTATTAGAATCTTTATTCCTTTTTTTATCCCGGTTCTAAGGAGTTCATCTCCTATACATTGTATCTTTCCTCTCCCAATGATTATTTCATAAGGATTCTTAGAGATTTCAACTGGAATTCGGCAAGAGCTCTGAGGCACAACTACTAATATTTGAATACAATCCTTTTCATAATATTTTGCAAGGCACGAATTAACACTTATAAGTTATTTCACTTCATTGCTTAAAATATTTATGATTGCATCCCCCATTAATCCAGTAGTGAGATTCGAATGATTTTATTTTGAAATCTGTTTACTTAAACCTCTAGGTTAATTGAATTACTCGATACGCTTGGGAGTGTTCTTATTTTAATAGATGCTTTTTTACGGTCACGCAACTTGCATGATTGAAGGCTTAAAAAGCCTAATATGAGAGATGTCTTAATCTCTCATACGAATCTAATGAACTCCGTAGTGGGAGTGGTTGGAGGTGGTCAACTCGCTCAAATGTTAGTTAAGGCTGCGAGACATCGTGAGGTGGATATTATTGTTCAAACTGAATCTGTTGATGATCCTGCTGCGGCAGAAGCAACTGGTTTAGTGCTGGCGAAAACTCAAGATGCTTTAGGGACAAGTCAACTGGTTAGAGATTGTGGCTCTGTGACTTTTGAAAATGAGTGGGTCAATATCGATGCTTTGACAGAACTTGAGAATAAGGGAAGTTGTTTTATCCCTTCACTTTCAGCTTTAGAACCTTTAATAGATAAGCTTTCACAACGCCATCTCTTGGATGATCTGGGGATACCAGGACCACAATGGATAAAGCTCTCCTCAAATCAATTAGCTCTTTCTAAACTTCCTAAAGGGTGGAATTTTCCCTTGATGGCCAAATCTGGTCGTTGGGGATATGACGGCAAAGGGACTAAGGTCATAAAGAATTTCAATGACCTTAGTCAGCTTCTTGAATCTGTAGACCAGGATTCATGGTTGCTTGAGGAATGGATTTCATATGAGAAGGAATTAGCTTTGGTTGCGAGTAGAGATTTAAATGGACGAATTAGAACACTTCCTCTTGCTGAAACTAATCAGTTTCAACAAATATGTGATTGGGTTATTGCACCTGCTGAAGTAAGTCATTCTGTGGAAGTTATGGCTTATAACGTTGCTGCTTCTTTGTTGACTGAATTAAATTATGTGGGTGTAATAGCCATTGAGTTCTTTTATGGGCCTAAAGGTTTGTTCGTAAATGAAGTAGCTCCTCGTACTCATAATTCAGCTCATTTTTCTATTGAAGCTTGTAATAGTAGTCAGTTTGATCAGCAACTATGTATAGCTGCTGGCCTACCTGTTCCAGATTCAGAACTTATTGTTCCTGGTGCACTTATGGTCAATTTGCTTGGTTTAGCTGAAGGTTTGGCACTCCCAATAGAAGATCGTCTTTCTCAATTGGAAAGAATTGATGGCGCTTATCTTCATTGGTATGGAAAGGGGCAAGAGGTTCCGGGGCGAAAGTTAGGACACATCACCCTTCTTCTTCATGGAAATCATGCGAAAGCAAGAAGGGAGGAAGCTCTTAAAGGGTTAGAAATTATTCGTTCAATTTGGCCTCTAAATGGTACTGATTTCGTTTAAATTAATTGAGAACTGCTTTGTTGGTGACGGCCTTTTCTAGTGCTCTGATCTGACTCTCTTTCGATTTGGGGAGACTGTCGTGATGGTGACGTATACCGGTCTTGTAATCGGAAACGAAACCCCACTTTGAATCCCCTCCTGGTTTTACCAGGTCGAACGCTGGGGCTCGCACGGCACGGTGGTTCAGTATCCGATAAGTGACTGTGGCACAAGGGTTTTACCCGCTGCAGTCATGGATACTTTTTGGGCGTCCCAACCAGCTGTCCCAACCAAGTGTCCTAACCAACGTCCCAACCAGTATTTACGTGAGTTAATAAAAAGATTGCTTTTTGAACTTGTTCTTAAATAAACAGATCTCAAAAGCTTTATCAATAAAACGATCATTCTGAGAAACCTACTGATAGTGGATGGATAGCAAAAACTAATGGTTATTCCTATAACAACTATCCACAACCGTCCCAACCAACAAGTATTCTTAGTTTGACTGCATTAACCGGAGAGTAGAGTGCAATATGGTTGGGACGGTTGCCTTAGAGGTCGCTTAGGAGTCCTAGCACTTATTTTTCTCGCTCTTTGTTTAACTCGATTTGAAGGGTGGTATGGGGGGAATGGCTGCGGCTAAGGCGTATAAAACTAGTTCGAACAATTTTGTTGTTTTTCTGAGCCAGTCTTTTTATGAATCCTTCTTGTCTGGCACTGAATAGAATGAAACTAACAAAGTTTTGGACAATAATGTCTCAGAGGCTTTCAGAAATTGGAATTCAAGAAATACAGGAAGTTTCTTATCCCAGCAGTGGCTGTTGCTTTGATTGTGAATGCGAATATCTCGCAAAACTCCCAGCAAAGTAAGACTTTCCCATCGAGAGAAGCAGCTGCAGATGCTTGTAGGTCTTATTTCAAAAAAAGGAATGCCAAAAAATTACCTATAAGCCAGCGTTGCCATCATGAAGTTGAATCTAGACAAGTTATTTACAAAGAACGGTCAGGTAAAATTGTCAGAACCTGGCCTCAAGGTCCGTATAAATCTTTTAAAAATGGCCCATATTCAATTTATAGAAGAGGTCCAGAAACTTGCATTACTGCGCCCAAAGATAAATATTATTGCCGGGACAATAATGTTTTAATCAAACCAAGGAGACCATTGCCATATCCATATTGTAGTTTTAGTGACTGTCGGGAAATGGCCAAAGAAATTAACAAAGAATATAAAAAAC
This sequence comes from Prochlorococcus sp. AG-363-C20, assembly GCA_003280295.1. Lineage (GTDB taxonomy): Bacteria > Cyanobacteriota > Cyanobacteriia > PCC-6307 > Cyanobiaceae > AG-363-K07. Next base: position 83,399 of record QCFI01000004.1, read on the forward strand.
AATTTGATAACGTTGCTGGATTTGAACTTATTAAATGGAATGGACCTCTTAAGGCAGTTAGATATTATCGCTATTAATCAAAGAGAAAATATCATAAAATATCTAGATCTATTGAGATAGAAAAAATTTCAGAGTAAACTTGAGAATCATTTCTTTAAGGAATTCGGGAAACTTAATAAAGATGTCTTTAATTAGGAGTAAAATTTTCATCTTCATATAACTAAGAATCAAATGCTCTATTCTGAAAGGAAATCAGAGAATGCATTTGACCAGAAATCTGTTAGCAATTTTACTTTTATTGTCTTCACCAGTGATGGCTGCTGAAAAGCCTGTTATCCAATCTCAGCTATTGGATTTTGAGCGTGCAATGGTTGTAGGAGGGGCTAGGGCTACTTTTGAGTGCAGGGGAAGAATAGAGAAACCTATGACTGAGATTGAAACAAGGTCAGTTCTTAAAGGTATAGGAATAAGCATGACCGAATTTAACGATCCTGTGACAAAACTAATATCCAAGAAACTTTCGAATCATATTTCTAAGGATTGTCGTTCTATGGACAAGGTTGAAGCTGGTAGAGCTCTAACTCAGGTCGCTATTGAATATGATTTGAGATTTAATAAGAATGCTAATAAATTAAAAGTTCTCTCTCTTAAAGAATTTACCCTCGCTTCAATAGTGGCATCTAAATTTCAGTGTTTTGAGAATCGTGGTTTGCTAAAAGGTAAAGAAAAAACTGACAAGATGGGTGCTGCAATTCTGGAATTAGGTTTGCCTCTTTATTCCTTAACCAACATAAATGTTATAAGTGCATCTTCTTCAGTTCAGCCTTTTATAGGGGAAGATTGTGAAGACTTTAAAGACGAAGATAAGTTCTATGAAACTATAGAAAGATATCATCAGAAACAATAGTATTAGGATTTTAATCGTCTACATATTTGATCTAGTCTAACTGCTTTTAAAGACTTCTTTTCCTTCTTTCTCGTCAGCAATTTGTTTAATCCCTAAGTTCAAAAGAGATAGGGCAACAGTCCAAGCAATTAACCCACAAATTACGAACTTACCCATAAAAGGAATGCTCGAACCTGAGTTCCAAATGGCATGGCAAAAGACAACTGTTCCAAACGGTGCATAAAACTCTTTCTTTAGTAGGAGGCGGTAGTAGAACTCACCTCCTCTTTGCACTCGCCATAAAGCAGCACCAGCAATGGCAGTCCAAACGATATGAGCGAAGGGAGAAAGTATGCCTCTGAGCTGGGTGATAGAGACCAACGCATCGATATCGGTGATGCCAAACCTCAGGGCATAACCAGCTGATTCAAAGGCAGCAAAGCCACAACCAACAGCAGCTCCAAGCAATAAGCCATTCAAGATGTATGGATACTTCTTGTTGTCTTTAACTAGAACAACTAGAGCAATCAACTTGGCTGGTTCTTCCAGTAGACCAGCGATCCAGGCACCTTGTGGACCAAAGAATGCAGCGGCATTTTGAAAAAGAACCAGTGCAATAAATAACGACAGCAAGCCTCCAGTTAAAACAAGTCGCATGACTTGCCAGATAGGTACATTGCGCCTGATGTTCAGCTCAAAGAACAGGAAGAGAGTTGATATTGGGACTGCAAACGATCCAGTGAAAATGATGCCTGGCAGCAGATTTGCATTCTCGAATTGGTTGTAGACAGCGACGAAGCTATAGAAAAGGATGACCGAACCTGTTACCAGCCGGAAGAAGAGCCAAGGCTGTGGATATTCCAGTGAGACTTCATAGATCGATGGAGTAGTCGTTGATGTCCCAACGATCAGGCTTTGTTCGACTTCTTCTTGTGAGTGGTCTTTATAAATCCCCCCAAAGAATTGCTTGAAGTCAAAGTCACCTAAGCCTTCTGCACCACCAAGCCTGGCTATTTCATCAGCAATATTGAGAGAGTCCTTCCACGACTCCTTCTCTTTGGAATCCTTCTTGTCGGGCACTGGCGCTATAGCCGGAAACTAGTTTTAGAACGATAATGTCTAGGTCAGTGTTTTTCAGAAATTGGAATTCAAGAAGTACAGGAAGTTCCTTATCCCGGCAGTGGCTGTTGCTTTGATTGTGAATGCAAATTTGAATTCTAATAAAAATGATGAAGGGAATATTGGGAAGTGGCCTACATCTTGGAAACAATTCAAATGGCCTGATAGTCCAAATAGGAAATCTAAAGCATGGAAAGCTTTTCAATCAAGAACTACAGTTGTATTTGAGAAATCATTACCTGATGCATGCATGAAATATCAATCTTTGCTTTATTTAGATAAACAATATGATTTAGAGAAAGAGAGACTTGATCAGGAATATATAAATAATGACGCACAAATAGGCAGCGAAACTCATGAAAGATTGAAGGATGAATTGTATAACAATAAACTTGATATATCACGTTTGCAATGGGAGCTAAAGCAAAAAACTACAGCTGCAGGAGTTGAAGTTCTGAGGCAACTTGGAGAGGAAGATTGGAAGTTATATAGTCGTTGGGGTGATTATGGTATAGGTGATTTAAACGCAATACCCTATCAGGAATTCATTGATAGGAAAATAACCTATCAGGAATATCTAGCTAGAGTGGGGAAATATATTGGTCTTCCTAAGAAACGATTGGAAGCGACTTGCAGACCCTTTATTCCTAAAAAATAATTTCTTTCTAAATCTATTTATTTTAGCCGAAATTAGACATATTTTGGAACTAATAGGCTCCATTTATTTAGGAATAATCAACTCCTATTGCTCTAAGCACCTTTTCATATTCGAATCTAGTTAGACCCATACTGGCAGCTCTTGTTTCTCGAACGAATGAATTGGAGATATCTGCAAGTGGATGATATGGATCCAAGTGTTCCTTTGTAGTCGTTGGCTTTTTCATGTCATGTATTGGGATAAATAATGTCAGATGCAGGTTCCTATTCCTCTGAATATTCACCAGCCGGTTTGGAAAAGAAAGGTAAAAAAGTCCCCTACAAATAGTCGTGTTTGTAGTGCTTTTGATTTACCTGATAGATGCTGCCATGAAGGCTTCACCAAGCTCGGATACGCAAAAGAAATAGGGAGTCCCCAACCCTGAAAGAAAGCAAAGTCGTTGACCTGCCATTTAGGCAGCATCTCTTCTACTTCAATCACCAGTACCCATGACTGGCAGCACGCATCAGTTGCTATCTCTGATGATCGGTCGATTGTCGCTTCGTTTGGGTAGGTCCAGCTTGACCCTCTTCCTCTTAATAATGAGGGGTTAGCGATTCCCTCTTTAAATGTGGGATTAGTCCAAAGTCTCAGTCATGATTGTTCTGAGTTCCTCAGTTGTTGGTCTTGTGTATCTGATCGTCACATCACTCATCCCTTCCATTTTCTGCCGTGTGACCTCATAAATGATGTAAGGAGATACTCCAGCAAGATTGAGTTTGGTGATGACATAACGCCTTAGATCGTGGCTAGCGAGGTTGTACTTATTTCTGTACTCAGAGACCCAATGAGAACCCCACGAATCATTTGTTTTTTTGTATCTCAAAGGCCAAATAGGATCATTAGACCCATCAATCAGTGGCATGTCTTTGATGGCTTCAAAAAGAACTTTCGTCATAGGTAGACATCTCTCGTCTTTGAGACCTGTTTTGAATCGTCTGACCTGCTTCTCTGATCTTTTACCACCTCTGATTTTTTCGTAGTTCACCACCTTCTCCCATTCTTCAAAGATGATCGTCTTGTTTTTGAGGTCGATATCGCAGTGTCTCAGACCTGCAGCTTCTCCTTGCCGGCAGCCTGTATAGCGCTGAATGAGGAACTGATAATCCTTGTCTTTGCGTTGTGCAGTGATAGTGGAAGCTTTGTGAGTAGCCGCTCTAAAGACCTCATCTGTTGGTAACTCTGCTCGCTTCTCTTCTTGAGGTAGACGTTTCTTAAGACCAATCCAGATGTTGGTTTCGATGATTTCTTGTTCTATTCCCCAATTCCAAAAACCGCTTAAGGCACCAATGGTGTTGATGATGGTGCTTGTCGTGTGGCCTTTTGAAATGAGGTGATCTCGATAGCTGAGAGCTTGTCTTTTTGTGAGGTCAGAAAGGTAGTCAGTGCCAGCCCAATTTGAGAGAGCTTTAAGTCTGGATTTCCAATTGATCACCGTTGATTTGGATGGAGCCTCTAGGACTTGTCGCTTATTGACCCACTGATGCCAGGTGCTTTTCCCATCAAGAGATAGCCATAAAGCAGCTTCTTCCTTGTCTAGGGGATGTCCTTCTTCATCGACATCGACTGGGTAGGCAGAGCGGATGTTTTCTTTCTCTTCTTGAGGGAGTTTGGAGAGTTGTTCGGTGTTATATGACTGCTCTACTTTTTCGACTAAAGACAACGTATTGAGCTTGGCTCCAAAGTCTCGATTGATTTGTGCTTCGATTGCATGCTTCTTGGCATCTGCTTCTCGTCGTGTATTGCCGAGCTTCCTGACGATTGAATGAGTAGAACCTTTTTGCCACAAGGCTCTAGGGACAGGGACTTCTAAGTAGTACCCCGTTCTTCCTTCTCGTTGAAAAACTCTTGACAAGACGTCCCAACCATCCGTCCCAACCAGTGTAGATAGAAAAAGCTA
>QCFI01000005.1 GCA_003280295.1 Prochlorococcus sp. AG-363-C20
TGAAAGCTTATCTAAGGCGACAAATAATCTTGCTGGGATTCTCCCTCCAGGACTCCGTAGTCTGAGCATCATCTGCCAGTCCTTCGAAGATCCTTTTTGCCTATTTTCTCTGTTGTCTTGCTGATAACTTCCGTGGAATTTCAGAAGTTGGACTGCATCATTAGAGAAATGATCACAATCATTTTGAAGTTCGCTATACAGCGGTTCCTTTAAATACTGGCTATCTGCTTTGAATTGTTCGAATTTTGTTCGATCTGAACCATTTGCAATGCAAGGAAAGAGGCTGTTATTTGCCACTTGATTAGATCCTTTTTCCCCTTCAATCACAGTATCAGTTTTTTCCTTTTCCAGGTTAGCTAAACGGAGACTCTTTTATTGACCGATAATTAAATACAGTGTGATATTGCATTACCTCTTCTTGTGGCGACTTTTCTGCTTGAGGTTGGAACAGAGGAATTACCAGCAGATTTTGCTAGGGTTGTGCCCTCACAGTTGAAGAAGGTTGTTTTTAGAGACCTAGCACAGAAGCGCTTAAGTCACGGACTAATTAAGTGCACCAGTACTCCTAGGCGAATAGTTCTAATTATTGAGGACTTGGCTGATTCAGCTGAAGACTATGAAATGGAATATAAAGGCCCTCCTGCAGCCAATGCTTTTGAGAATGGAGTACCAACAAAAGCTGCGTTGGGCTTTGCTAAACGATTTAATCTGGCGCCTAATGATTTGGAAGTGCGTGAGACTTCAAAAGGAGCTTTTGTTTTTGCAAATGTTCTTGAACTTGGTTCAACAACAAGTGATTTGTTGAGCGAAATGATCCCTGAGTGGATCGGGAGCATGCAAGGACGACGTTTTATGCGTTGGGGATGTGGTGAGAGACGATTTTCCCGGCCTGTTCGTTGGCTCGTTGCTTTATTGGATCAGTCTTTGATACCCATATGTATTAAGGGAACTGATCCTGAGATATGTTCAGGAAGAGAAAGTAGAGGACATCGATTACATAGAGATGATGTGCTTATTGACTCAGCAGAAGCATATATTTCGAATTTGTATGAAATTGGAGTTCATATTGATCGAGATGAACGTAAATCAGTTATTAGAGAATTGATTAATGTTGCCACCAAAAGACTCGAGGTTGTCCCTGATCTTCCAGAAATTCTTTTAGAAGAATTGACTGATTTAGTTGAGTCTCCTTCACTTATTATTGGTAATTTTGATGAGTCATTTCTTTGCTTACCAGCCGAAGTCTTAAGAACAGTTATGCGTCTTCATCAACGTTATATTCCTCTTTATGTCCAAAATGCCGCTGATGATGAACTATCTCTTGATGCGAAAAGGATTCTTTCTCCTAAATTTTTATGCATTTCTAATGGCTTAACAGGATCAAAAAAATCAATTCAACTTGGTAATGAAAGAGTCCTTAGGGCTAGACTTGCTGATGCAGAATTCTTTATAAAAGCGGATCGATCAGTTAAAAGTATAGAACGATGTAAAGAACTTAGCCGTGTAACATTTGCCGAGGGTTTAGGTACTTTGTTTGATCGAGTAGAGAGAATTATATGGCTTACTAGAGTTCTTACTAGGATATTAAAGCTTTCTAATCTTAATCAGGATAATCTTCTTAGAGCAGCACAACTATGTAAGCATGATTTAGTTAGTCAAATGGTTGGAGAATTCCCTGAACTTCAAGGAATAATTGGGGCGAAATATCTTATCGCAGAAGGCGAATCTCGAGAAGTATCACTTGCAGTTTTAGAACACTATTTGCCCCGATTTGCTGGTGATAAGCTCCCTACTTCTGATGCGGGCGCTGTTCTTGCTCTGGCTGAAAGAATAGAACTATTACTAAGTATATTTGCAAATGGTCAAAGGCCTAGTGGTTCATCTGACCCATATGCATTACGTAGAGCAGGGAATGGTATTTTACAGATAATTTGGTCAAAGGGTTGGCAGTTAAATATCGATGAACTCCTAAAGGAATCTATTAACCATTGGTTGATTTTAATGCCCGAACTAAAGATAGATACTAAAGAACTTTTTGCAGAACTTTCTGATTTCTTTAGACATAGAATAGTTAGTCTTCTTGAAGAGTTGGGAATTGATAATGACTTAGTGCAAGCAGTTGCAGGTGGAACTATTCAGAACTCCCAGCTCCTTGGTGATCCCAATGATGTACGCAAAAGGGTTGATTTGCTTGTAAATATGAGGAATACGAATTCTCTAGCTCCTGTACAGGCAGTTGTTACTAGAGCTTCCCGATTAGCAGAAAAGATTATTTTAGATAGAACTATTCTGAGCGCTCGTGATGTTGTGGATACTAATTTGTTTGAGAAAAAAAGTGAGTTTTCGATGCTAGACGTTTTGAACTCTCTCGAACCAATTGTTACGAGCACTTCAACTGATAGATATCAACGCTTATCGGAAGGTCTTGCTGAGGGATCAGAGGCACTTGCGGAATTTTTTGATGGTAATCACAGTGTAATGGTTATGGCTGATGATGAAGCTATAAGAGCTAATCGTTTGAAGTTATTAGGGATTCTATGCAATCAAGCAAATATTCTGGCGGATTTTAATCAAATTAAGAATTAACATGCTAGATCCCTTTGTCTCGAGACTTTCTTATTTTTAAGTATTTGATTCAGTTTGACTTTTGGAATTAGCCGGTACTTTTATTCCACCTTTGATTGTGCATACCTCTAGCATTTTATTTACCTCATCATCCTCCCTGACTGCACTAGGTACAGGGGTGTATTTATCTGGAGCCAGGGCACGACCTCTAAGAACTGAACCTATTGTTTTGAAGGTAAGCTTAAGTTGCTGCAATGGTTTCATGGCTACTACTGTTTTATATAAATAGCTGTCAAATGTAAGTCTTTGAACATCTAGATCATCACACATTTCTACAAATGCTTCTCTAGCTCCATCATTTGAATAAAAGAGATTCTGAAGAATCTCAAGGACTTTGTAAGTTGCCCCGTACTTCTTGTCCCACTTAGTTAAGTATCTTTTGAGATCATTTTCACTCGGAACAATCTTTCCATTTTGACTGGCTTGAACTATTTCTTCCGCACACATACGTCCACTTTTAGCAGCAAAGTAAATACCTTCTCCTGAACTTTTTGTTACATAACCGGCCGCATCACCGACTAATGCCATTCTTCCAACTACACGTCTGGGACGTGGATGTTCTGGAATTGGATGTGCCTCTACTTTTATAACTTCACCATTTACTAGTCTTTTTTTTGCCCTCTCTCTTACTCCAACTTGCAAGCTTTTGATTAAGGCTTGATTTTTTTGCATAGTCCCAGTCCCTACTGCTACATGGTCATATTTAGGGAAAACCCATCCATAGAAGTCAGGAGAAACGTCTGTCCCTACATACATTTCAGCTAAATCTTCGTAATAGGTCATCTCTTTTTCAGGTAGCTTTATTCTTTCTTGAAAGGCAATGGCAACGTTGTAATCACCAGCATCCATAGCTTTTGCCACACGACTGTTAGCCCCATCAGCACCGACAATTAGATCTACTTCAAGTGTTTTTGCTTCTCCGGTTGCTTCTCCACTTGAGTAATCAGAGTAAGTGAGTGTATATGGCCCTTGTCGATTGTTTCCGGTTTCTATATTTGTAACTAATCCATTTACTAATTTTGCTCCTAGTTCGGCTGCACGGTTACGCATAAATGCATCCATAACTTCGCGGCGACACATGCCTATGTATTCATTCTCGGTTTTGCCATAAACCTTGTCTAGACTTATATCTACTTCCCGGTTTGAAGGGGAGATCATGCGCATATTTCGAACTTTTCGATCAATAATCGAATCTGGAAGGTCGAATTCTGCAACCATGCATAAGGGTATAGCCCCCCCGCAAGGCTTAGCATTATCAAGTTTGCGTTCAAAAATCCAGGTCTGGATTCCTGCTTTCGCAAGAATTTCAGCGGCACAGGCGCCACTTGGTCCACCACCGATCACTGCTACACGCAACATCTTTTAGCTTTAACTTTGTATTCCTTAAAGAAAACTAACTCGGCAAAAGAATTCTCGTAAAGCGATCTGTTTAACCCCGTTACGATCGAAACAACAATATTTTTAATTTTGTGTATCGAGCCGAATCCGCTCGTAGTAATAAAACAGATGATATCCCTGTGGCACGAAGGGCTGATCCCTTTGGGCTACTTAGTCAAAGACGAGTAAGGCTAATAGTTATTTTTTCGGTTTTGTCGGCTTGCTCAGTGATGTTGTTCTCCATGGGCTTGTTGGTTCGCCTTAGAGGGAATAACTCTTTGTTTAGCAATAAAGACATGTCTTCACCTGATGGGCGATTGCTTGGCCATTACCCATATCCTGAAGCTCAAAGTACAGATTTGATCTCGATTTATCCAACACTTCAAGTTCATAAGGATACATATAAAGCACTTAAATCAATGAGAGCGGCTGCAGCTGCTGAAGGTGTCAATTTGGTCCTTTTAAGTGGCTATCGCTCGATTGAGCTACAAAGACAGATCTTTTATGGAACAAAATCAGCCCGGAATCAGATTGCAATTGAAAGAGCAAAAGTTTCAGCGCCTCCAGGTCATTCCGAGCACAGTACAGGTTATGCAATTGACTTGGGTGATGCAGAAAGGCGTGAAACTGATTTTGAAGAAACTTTTGAATCAACTAAAGCATTTCGATGGCTACAAAAAAATGCTCCGAGATTTCATTTTGTTCTTTCATTCCCTAAGGGCAATCCTCAGAAAGTTAGTTATGAGCCTTGGCATTGGAGATATGAGGGTACTGTTGATGCTCTAAGGCAATTTGAGACTGCCAACGAAAACAGACGTAAGCATGAGCTTTCAAAATGAAATCTTCTCAGTTGATTTAGAACTCTTTTCTTTTGAAAGGCCATCTAAGCTAAAAAGAAATGGTCTTTAAAGGCACTTTTATTACTAAAATAATCCTCAGGCTGAGATAGCCTTTCGCTACTACGCCGTAGAGCGTTTCCCTATTACGGAAGCCTTTAATAAAATGAGTCACAAGGAACAGGCGATCAGAAATATTGCAATCATTGCCCATGTTGATCATGGAAAAACCACTTTGGTTGATGCATTGCTCACTCAATCGGGGATTTTTCGTGAAAATGAGACTGTGCCAACCTGCATTTTGGATTCAAATGATTTAGAACGTGAAAGAGGGATAACGATTCTTTCAAAGAACACAGCTGTTAATTATAAGGACACAAGAATAAACATCGTTGATACTCCTGGCCATGCAGATTTTGGCGGTGAAGTTGAAAGAGTTCTCGGCATGGTTGATGGATGTTTATTAATAGTGGATGCCAATGAAGGTCCAATGCCTCAAACTCGTTTTGTTCTTAAGAAAGCTTTGGAGCAAGGCTTAAGACCGATAGTTTTTGTTAATAAGGTTGACAGGGCAAGAGTTGAACCTGAAACAGCTGTAGATAAGGTGCTTGACCTTTTCTTGGAACTTGGGGCAGATGATGACCAATGCGATTTTCCTTACTTATTTGGCAGTGGTTTGGGTGGCTTTGCAACAGAAGATATGTCCCATAAAAGTGAGAATATGAAACCACTTTTTGATGCCATCCTTAGATATGTTCCGCATCCAGTAGGTGATCAAACTAAACCATTGCAACTACAAATTACAACGTTAGATTATTCAGAATTCCTTGGTAGGATTGTAATAGGAAGGGTTCATAATGGGATTATTCGTAATGGTCAAAACGCCATTTTGATAAAAGAAAATGGAATTGAAAAAAGAGGAAAGATAAGTAAATTGCTTGGATTTGAGGGTCTGCAACGTGTTGAAATAGAGATGGCAATGGCAGGAGACTTAGTTGCAGTTGCTGGTTTTGATGAAGTAAATATTGGTGAAACAATTGCATGTCCAGATGAGCCTAAGGCTTTACCTCTTATCAAAGTTGATGAACCAACTTTGCAAATGACATTTGTTGTTAATGATTCTCCTTTTGCAGGCAAGGAAGGGAAATTTGTTACCAGTCGACAATTGCGTCAACGTCTTCAAAAGGAATTACTAACCAATGTTGCACTTAGGGTTGAAGAAACTGATTCTCCTGATCGCTTTGCTGTTAGTGGCAGAGGTGAGTTGCATTTAGGTATTTTGATTGAGACTATGCGTAGAGAAGGTTATGAGTTTCAGGTCTCTCAACCTCAAGTGATTTTCAGGACTATTGAAGGCACCCTTTGTGAGCCAGTTGAAACGCTTGTAATGGATGTTCCTGAAGTGGCTGTTGGGGCATGCATTGAAAAGCTTGGTGTTCGAAGAGGTGAGATGCAAAATATGGCTTCAGGGAGCGATGGGCGGACCCAATTGGAGTTTGTAGTCCCTTCTAGGGGGTTGATTGGTTTCAGAGGTGAGTTTGTACGTGCCACAAGAGGAGAAGGGATTATGAGTCACTCGTTTTTTGAATATCGTCCAATGGTTGGTCAATTTGATGCTCGGAGAAATGGAGTATTAATTGCATTTGAAGAAGGTATTGCTACTTTTTATGCCTTAAAAAATGCTGAGGATAGAGGTCAATTCTTTATTACTCCAGGTACTAAAGTTTATAAAGGAATGATCATAGGAGAGAACAATCGTTCTCAGGACCTTGAGATAAATATATGCAAGACAAAACAGTTAACTAATATGAGATCTTCAGGTGCAGAAGAATTAGATACTTTGCAGTCTCCAGTTGAAATTACACTTGAAAGAGCTCTTGAGTATATAGGTCCAGGTGAAATGTTAGAAGTAACTCCAGAATCAATAAGATTAAGAAAACTTCCTTTGAAGAAGAGTATTAAGCGTTAATGGAAAATTCAATTGTACAAACTTCATTAAATTTTGATGATGAACGTTTTCAAAAGGCTTTAACACTCTTTAATTCAGGTGATTGGTATTCTGCGCATGATGTCTTTGAAGAATTATGGTTTGAAACATATGGTTTAGAAAGAAATGTAATTCAAGGAATCTTGCAGATTGCAGTTGCGCAAATTCATCTTGAAAGTGGTAATAAGAATGGAGCGACAATTCTATTTGGAGAGGCATTAGGTAGGTTAAAACAGATAGGAGTTTCAAGTTTAGAAATAGATCTAGAAATGCTCTGTAAATGTGTGAATCAACGTTTAACACTTCTTCAGAGAGGAGCGAAACTAGATCATATTAGTGCTCCACATCTTTGCAAAAGTAATATGGGGGCAACATAAATTGAATTTAAATTCTTTTTGTATTCAAACTATGATCAGTTCTGTTCAAGTTACATTTATTCTTAGAAGAATTACTATCAATTTAATTATCCTTGCTTATGGAATATTTTCTCCCTTAGCAATAGGTCAAGGAATAAATTTTACTTCTTCCGTAAAAAATGATAAAAGAATCTCTATTGAGTCTAATCGACAAAGTACTGATAGTGCTGGAGACATTTTTTCTGCTTATGGCAATGTCAAGGTTACTTACCCTCAAGAAGGAATTATAGCAAGATCTCAACAAGCCCAATATTTAAAATTAGAAGAAATTGTTGTTTTCACAGGGGATGTAGACTTAAGTAGAGAGGGTCTAAGTTTCCTTCAAGGTCAGCGTGCAATCTATTTTTTAGAACATGATCAATTAGTGGTCGATTCTGATTTTGAATCACAGGTCTTATTGAAGTTATTTTTTGAATCAAACAAGGAAAGTGATCAGTCATCTTAATTATGAGTATTACACTTGAGGAAGTTGCTTTAAATATTAACGGACGCCCTTTGGTTAGGGATATTTCTCTGACAATAGCACCAGGAGAAGTCGTAGGTCTTCTAGGCCCTAATGGGGCTGGCAAGACAACAACATTTAATTTGATAATTGGTTCGTTACGCCCTGACTTTGGACATGTTTTGCTTGACAATAAACCTATAAGAGATTTTTCAATGCCTAGTCGTGCTCGATTAGGTATAGGCTATTTGCCACAAGAGCCAAGCATTTTTCGTCAATTAACAGTTTGCCAAAACTTAGACCTTGCACTTTCTCAAAGTAATTTATCAATTTTACATTGCCGTTTACGTAAAGAGGAACTTATAGAAGATTTCAATCTTAGCTCATTTTTAAACCGATATGGATTTCAACTTTCTGGAGGAGAAAGAAGACGATGTGAAGTGGCTAGAGCTTTGGCTGTTGGTCGTATAGGACCTAGATACTTACTACTTGATGAGCCTTTTGCTGGTGTTGATCCAATTGCAGTTAATGAACTACAAAATTTAATTCAAAAATTAAGAAAGCGTGGAATGGGTATACTTATCACTGACCATAATGTTAGAGAAACATTAACAATTACAGAAAGATCATATATTCTAAATGATGGAAAGATCCTTTCTTCAGGTCCTTCCTATAAAGTGGCGAATGATCCACTTGTCAAGCAATACTATTTAGGTGAGGATTTTAAGCTTTGAAATCAGAAATTAATAATATCTTATCAAATATTTTGAAATCCTTTTTCCAATTAAGGTCAAAGATAATATTTTATTGGCGTAAATTACCACTACTTGATAGATGGTTATTGTCTGAATTATACCCTCCGCTTTTATTTGCAATTGCAGCCTTTACGCTTGTTTCACTATCAGTAGGGGTGATGTTTGACTTGATTAGAAAAATCGTCGAGTCTGGACTTCCTATTCAAATAGCATTGCAAGTTTTATTTCTCCGATTACCTAGTTTTCTTGTTATATCTTTCCCCATGGCTATGTTGATGGCAACATTACTTGCTTATAGCAGACTGTCCGCAAATAGTGAACTGAAAGCACTTAGGAGCATTGGTGTTTCTACTGAACGAATGATTGCACCTGCATTAGCATTGGCTGTGCTAATGACTGGATTAACTTTTATTTTTAACGACAGCATTGTTCCTCAAGCTAACCGTAATGCTGAATTTACATTGAAGAGCTCTCTTGGGAAAGCTATATCAACAGAAGAAGGAGAAGATGTTATCTATTCACGAAAAGGAGAAATAATTGATATGAAAACTAATAAGGTAAAAAGAGGTGTTACTCATTTGTTTTATGCAAAAGATTTTACAAATAATCAAATGAATAAAGTTACAGTAGTAGATTTCTCAAGATTGGGTTTTACACAATTGTTGTTAGCTGATAAAGCATATTGGAATGAAAGAGAAGGGAAATGGCAATTTTTAGATGGAAAAATCTTGACTTTGGCGCCCGACGGGAGCTCTACAACAGTACAGTATCAACGTTATTTATATCCACTAGATACTGGTCCTAAGGATATAGCAAAGTTACCTAAGAATTCAAATGATATGACAGTATCAGAAGCTATTAAAGCAGAAAGATTGTACACAAAAGTAGGAAATATTAAAGAGGCGAGAAGAATGAAAGTCCGGATCCAAGAAAAGTTTACTTTACCAATGGCTTGTATCGTCTTTGGTTTAATAGGAAGCACTCTCGGGGCAAAGCCAAATAACAGAACAAGTCGCAGTCAAGGCTTTGGTATTAGTGTTTTATTAATTCTTATATATTATGTTTTGAGCTTTAGCTTTAGCTCATTAGGGGTGAAAGGGGCTCTCATTCCTATATTGGCTGCTTGGTCTCCAATATTTATTTCGATTTTTGGGGGAGGAATTCTGCTAAAACATATAAGTAAATAATAAAATTGCTAGTTATTGTTGTTTTAAAATAATTTCAAATATTTTCTAGTTCTATTGACATGGTTTTATGTTAGAGCATTTAAATTTTCAAATAATGTATAAATGTGTAATAAATACTATTATGAAATTAGAGATTGCTTTACGGTTTAGACTCTGAGTACAATTTGACATATAATATGTTGATGCTTTTGTTTTATTCCATAACATTAATCAGTATCTCGCAAAGCGAAGACTCTCATAAAAAATGATATGACATTGATAACTTTCTTACAGAAAAATAAGATTTTTCGTTTTTCTCAGCCTCAAATATCATTATTTATTTTTATTCTTCTTGGCTTAATAGCGGCCTTTAACCATTCTCTTTGGCGAGATGAAATGCAGGGTTGGTTAGTTGCTTGGAAAAGTGCAACCCTATATGAACTTTGGGAAAATAATGCCCCATCAGGTCATCCTGTCCTCTGGTCTTTGTTGATTTACTTAGTTAAGGATATTACTAAGAGCCCATTGAGCATGCAACTGCTTCATTGGGTTTTAGGCTGTTTCGCATTGCTTTGTTTTTGGCGTTGGAATCCACTGCCAAATTGGCAAAAGACCTTGTTTACTTTTGGTTATTATCCTTTTTGGGAATATTACTTTATTTGCCGACATTATGTTTTGGCCGAATTATTTACTTTTATTTTCTGTAGCTCTTATCCACTACGACGTAAAACTTATATTCCAGCAGCACTTTGTGTCGGCCTTTTAGTTAATACACATGCCATGGCCTGGGCTATAGCATGTGGTATATGTTTGATGCTTTTAATTGAGTGGTTTTTTGATTCAAATCAAAGATACATATATTGTCAAAATCGTTTTTGGATTTTTGATTTAACATTAAGCATTTTTATTTTAGTTTGCTTAACGGCTTTTGCAGGTTTTAGCTTGATTCAAGTTAGAGAAGTCGTAGATGTCTCAGCCAATTTGGATTTTCGACATTTATTGCGAGTTGTTGGGAGATTATTTGGAGGTTACTTACTTATAATTCCTAATTCACAAAAATGGTTGGATCTAATTGTTTGCACATTAATAACTATAGGACTTGTAACTACAACTTTGTCGTACTTAAGAAGGTCAACAAATGCAAGTATATTTTTTATATTTGCTTCTGGGTCTCTTTTCTTGTTTAATTATTTCCTTTATTTAGGAGTTGGATCACGCCATTATGGTTACTATTTCTTGATACTCATAGCTTCAATCTGGTTAGCTTTAAATAAAGAAAAAAATCCTGCAATTGAATTAGATACTAAAATAACTAACAATTTGATAACAAATAGATTGTCTAAATTATTTCCACACTTACTTACCTTTTGCCTTGCTATTCATTTTGCAGCAGGTGTACATCGCTCTCTTTATGATTTTCATGTTCCCTATTCTGCTGGAAAAGCAGCTGCTAGTTATATAAAAGACAAGGGTTGGTCAGATCAACAAATATTTGGCACTAGAGATGTAGAACTTAGTACTGTCTCGGGCTATTTAGATCGTGATATCTATTATCCAGAATTAGAAGATTGGGCAAGTTATACACAGTGGAATAATCGTGTTTCTATTCCTCGAAAAGACACTTTGATCTATCTGAATAAATTTTTCTCTGATCATCCTAAGACTGATCGGCTCTTGTTAATTCTTAGTAGTGGGTCAGCTTTCCGTGATATGCAACCTGGAGATGAAATGGTACAAGGACCTCTTAGAATAAGAGCTGATCGTAAATTTGAGAAATCTTGGGTCTATCCAGAACGTTTCTATCTTTATTGGGCTGAAAGACTTGACCCGGGAATTGTTGATGAGATTCCTTTCCCGATGTAAAACAAACTGAATGATGCATTCATTCAAATTGAGCTATTAAGTTTGGATTTTCTATGACACTATCCTTTTTGCAATCATATTTAAGTGATCCGGTTATATCTTTGGGGCTTGCGGCATTCTTTTTTTTACTAATAGCATTGCCCTTCTCGTTCTGGGCGGTAGGTGGAAATACTTGTTCTTCAACTGTTACTACACTAGTTGTATTGTCTAATTTTGCTCTTGCATCTCTTTTGGTTCTTAGGTGGTGGCAATCATCTCATTTTCCAATAAGTAACCTTTATGAGTCTCTAATCTTCTTGGCCTGGGCTTGTACCTTGAGCCAAATATTGCTTGAAAGATCTTTTCCTTCTCCATTCGTTTCAGCTGCTGCCACTCCAATTGCGTTGTTGTGTATATCCTTCGCAAGCTTTGCTCTCCCAGATCGACTTCAGGAGGCTTCTCCTTTAGTTCCTGCGCTCAGGTCTAGTTGGCTTGTTATGCATGTGAGTGTTGTTATGTGTAGTTATGCCGCTCTACTTGTAGGCTCATTATTATCAGTTATCGTTTTGGTTATAGATAGAAGACAAGATTTTGAGATTCGAACTAGTTCAATAGGGACTGGTGGATATAGGAAAAATAATGATCAAATAATAATTGATGAAAAGTCAAATACCTTGAAATTGAGTCCAATAAGCTTTAGTCGAATTGAACAGCTTGATAGCCTTAGTTATCGGTCAATTACAGTTGGCTTTTTGTTATTAACATTAGGGTTGGTAAGTGGGGCAATATGGGCAAATGAAGCTTGGGGAAGTTGGTGGAGCTGGGATCCTAAGGAGACATGGGCCTTGATTTGTTGGTTGGTTTATGCCTCCTATCTTCATACTAGACTATCCCGTGGTTGGCAAGGCCGCAAGTCTGCAATTGTTTCATCCGCAGGACTAATAGTTATTGCTATTTGTTATATTGGTGTCAATCTTTTAGGAGTAGGTCTTCACAGTTATGGATGGTTTTTTAGCTCTTAATTCTTATTTTGAACTTGCTCAAGTTTGAATAAGTAAATGCAATCCTGTAAATATAAATGTATTTGATATCACTAAGTTTGTGGCCTTTTGCTATTCCGGATTCCATTAATTGCGTCTGCATAATTTGGCTGATTAAATACTCCTGAACCACTAACAATTGCATTGGCACCTGCCTCAATAACTTTCCATGCATTGCTTGCTTTAATCCCTCCGTCTACTTCTATCCAGGGGTCTAAACCTCTTTCATCGCAGATTTGTCGAAGATCATGAATTTTTTGTACCTGATTTTCTATAAAACTTTGGCCACCGAATCCTGGGTTTACGCTCATGATTAAAACCAGGTCGCAGAGATCTAAGCAATATTCCAAAGTGTCAAGTGGAGTACTTGGGTTTAAAACTGCCCCTGCTTTTTTTCCTAGATCTTTTATTTGAGCAAGATTTCTATGTAGATGAGGACAAGCTTCTACTTGCACATAAATATGATCTGCTCCTGCCTTGGCAAAATCTTCTACATATCTCTCAGGCTCAACGATCATTAGATGGACATCTAATGGCTTAGCAGTTACTGGTCTTAGAGCTTCAACAATCAAGGGGCCAATCGTGATATTTGGGACGAAACGACCATCCATCACATCAACGTGAATCCAATCCGCTCCTGCCTTGTCTATAGCAGTGACTTCTTCCCCTAATCGAGCAAAGTCTGCTGAGAGTATTGAAGGGGCTATGACGAGAGATTTGGTGCTCATTGATCTTTAACTTTGAGTCGAGATTCTATTGATTAATGGACTCAGACCTTTTAAGCGTTACTTGCACTGATACAGTTGTCGGCGCTTAAGAGCTGAGAAACACTGCGGCACCAAGTTCTTTTCCTAGAACATCGAAACTCGTTTCCTTGTCGGTTAAGTCAAGCCTTTCTCTTTTCTTTCGTATTAAATTCCTTTTACGCAGTTACACACAAGTGGATCGCACTCTTATTCAGGAAATTCTCGAGGTTGTGGAGCAAGCAGCTATTGCTTCTGCCGAGTTAACTGGCTTAGGTCAGAAGGATGAAGCAGATGCTGCAGCTGTAGAAGCTATGCGTAAACGCATGGGTCAAATTGAAATGCAAGGCCGAATTGTGATTGGAGAGGGCGAGAGAGATGAAGCCCCAATGCTTTACATAGGAGAGGAAGTTGGGAGTGGTAGTGGACCTGGAGTCGACTTTGCAGTTGATCCTTGTGAAGGTACAAATTTATGTGCTAATAATCAACGCGGTTCAATGGCTGTTCTAGCAGCCTCAGATAGAGGGGGATTATTTAATGCACCAGATTTTTATATGAAGAAGCTTGCAGCTCCTCCTGCTGCTAAAGGAAAGGTTGATATCAGAAAAACTGCTACTGAGAACATAAGGATACTTAGTCAATGCCTTGGATTGGCTATAAATGAGCTGACTATTGTTGTAATGGATAGAGCTCGCCATAAAGATTTAATTGCTGAGATTCGTTCTACAGGCGCAAGAGTTCAACCTATTTCTGATGGAGACGTTCAAGCTGCAATTGCTTGTGGTTTTGCTGGTACTGGAACACATTGTTTAATGGGAATAGGCGCGGCCCCAGAAGGGGTCATTTCTGCCGCTGCTATGCGTGCTCTGGGTGGTCATTTTCAAGGCCAATTAGTTTATGATCCAGCTATTGCTCAGACCAGTGAATGGGCTGATTACACCAAAGAAGGCAATATTGCTCGATTGAATGAAATGGGAATAAATAATGTTGATAAAATCTATGAAGCTGAGGAACTGGCTTCAGGAGAGAATGTTGTGTTTGCTGGAAGTGGAATAACGGATGGACTTTTATTCAATGGAGTTAAATTCGAGAGTGACTGCACACGAACCAGCAGCCTTGTCATTAGTACTCTTGACGGCACTGCTCGATTCACTAATACCATCCATATTAAGGATGGGGCAAAAAGCATTGCTTTGAGCTGATTTAATTACGTTAAAAACAATAGAGGAACCTCTTTTATGCATATTGCCGTAGTCGGTCTTAGCCATCGCACGGCACCTGTTGAAGTCCGTGAGAAGCTCAGTATCTCTGAGCAATCAATGGAAGAATCATTGAAGTCTTTAAGGGTTAATGAACAAGTCCTTGAGGTGTCTATTCTTAGTACTTGTAATCGACTTGAAATTTACACCCTATTAAGGCATCCGGAATTTGGAATTGATGCCATAAAAAATTTCTTGTTGGAATATTCGGGCCTTTCTGATGATCAGTTGAGCCCGCATCTTTTTATTCACAACCAAGAGGAGGCAGTTGCTCATCTTATGAGGGTTGCTGCTGGACTAGATAGTTTAGTTTTGGGGGAGGGTCAGATCCTTTCACAGGTGAAGAAGATGCTTCGATTGGGTCAAGAGCATCAGTCAATGGGGCCAATCCTTAATCGCCTGCTTACACAGGCAGTTAGTACAGGTAAACGAGTTAGAAGTGAAACCAAACTTGGAACTGGGGCTGTTTCCATAAGCTCCGCAGCTGTCGAGCTTGCTCAATTAAAACTTGGCCAATCTCAAGGGAAAAACCAATTAATAAGCCTTGAAACTGAGCAGGTCGCAGTAGTGGGAGCAGGTCGAATGAGTCGACTCCTTCTTCAGCATTTGCAATCTAAGGGTTGTTCAGAATTGATTCTGGTAAACAGAACACGACCAAGAGCTGAGTCATTGGCATCAGACTTTCCTCAACTTAATGTTGAATGTCGCTTACTTGATGATCTAGATTATTGCTTAAGTAGATGCACTTTAATCTTTACAAGCACGGCTGCAGAAAAGCCGATTATAGATGCATCTAGATTAAGTAATTTGTCTTTAGGTTCACTTCGTTTAATAGATATTGGAGTGCCTCGAAATATTGCAGCTGATGTTGAAGGAATCTCAGGTGTTGAGTCTCACGATGTTGATGATTTACAGGAAGTTGTCTCTCGTAATCAAGAGGCTCGTCAGAAAGTAGCTTTGCAAGCAGAAGTGCTTCTGAAAGAAGAAGGACGACTTTTCCTTGAATGGTGGGATAGTTTAGAAGCTGTTCCTACTATCAATCAGCTCAGGGCGACTCTTGAAGCTATTCGAGGGGAAGAACTTCAAAAGGCTTTAAGTCGAATGGGACCAGATTTCTCAGCAAGGGAAAGAAAGGTTGTAGAGGCATTAAGTAAGGGCATCATCAACAAAATTCTTCATACGCCTGTTACTCAGTTAAGGGCTCCACAAACTAGAACAGATCGTCAGCAGGCACTTAGGGTGATAGAGACTTTATTTAATTTGCAACTCCCAAATGATGGCAATTGATTAATCAAGAAGATGCACTCTGTTTCATTACTCATAGCCATTAATAGATCTGCCCTTTTTGGCGCTTCTGTTCGTCAGATTTCCTGTAAGTTCATCTTGCAAGATAGATTTGCGAAAGCAACATGAAGCGGGTTTTAGCAATAATTCTGGGAGGTGGAGCTGGGACTCGCCTCTATCCATTGACAAAAATGAGAGCGAAGCCTGCTGTGCCTCTTGCAGGGAAATATCGTTTAATTGATATTCCAATTAGCAATTGCATTAATTCAGATATCAACAAGATGTACGTATTGACACAATTCAATAGTGCCTCTTTGAATAGACATTTAACTCAAACTTACAATTTAAGTGCTCCATTTGGTCAGGGTTTTGTTGAAGTATTAGCCGCTCAACAGACTCCAGATAGCCCCTCTTGGTTTGAAGGTACAGCTGATGCTGTTAGAAAATATCAATGGTTATTCCAGGAATGGGATGTAGATGAGTATCTAATTCTTTCTGGTGATCAACTTTATAGAATGGATTATAGTTTGTTTGTTCAGCATCATCGCTCTACAGGTGCTGATTTGACTGTCGCTGCTCTTCCAGTAGATGGAGAACAGGCTGAAGGTTTTGGCTTAATGAGAACTGATGATGAGGGAAATATAAAACAGTTTAGTGAAAAGCCAAAAGGGGAAGCTTTGAGAAAAATGGCTGTAGATACTTCTCGTTTTGGGCTTACTTCAGAATCTGCAAAAAATAGACCCTATCTTGCCTCTATGGGTATATATGTTTTTAGTAGAAAAACGTTATTTGATTTGTTAAATAAGAATCCAAACCATAAAGACTTTGGTAAAGAGGTTATTCCAGAGGCTCTTGGCCGTGGAGACATCCTAAAAAGTTATGTATTTGATGATTATTGGGAGGATATTGGGACAATTGGTGCTTTTTATCAAGCAAACCTTGCTTTAACTCAACAGCCAGCACCCCCTTTTAGTTTCTATGATGAGAAATTCCCAATTTATACTCGTCCTCGTTATTTACCTCCTACAAAATTAGTAGATGCTCAGATCACAGATTCAATTATTGGAGAGGGTTCCATACTCAAGTCTTGCAGTATTCATCATTGTGTTTTAGGAGTTCGAAGTAGAGTTGAGAGTGATGTGGTCCTCCAAGATTCTTTAGTAATGGGATCTGATTTTTTTGAGTCTTCAGAGGAACGTATAGCTCTAAGGCAAGGAGGCGGAATACCTTTAGGTGTTGGTGAAGGAACAACAGTAAAAAGAGCAATCCTTGATAAAAACACAAGAGTTGGTAATAACGTTGCCATTGTGAATAAGGATCGTGTTGAGGAAGCAGATCGGGCAGATGAAGGCTTTTACATAAGAAATGGAATAGTTGTGGTTGTAAAGAATGCAAGTATTTCTGATGGGACTGTAATTTGAGAAACTCCTTTGTTGGCCTTTGTTTTTAACCCTTCCTGACCTTTTTTAGCACTCCTTTAGGTAATAGAAATTATCCAATAAGAATTTTCCAACCCTGACATTGAGGTGTTATTAGCAGCCGAATTCGATTGACAGGGGCACACTGGCCAAGTTGATAGGGCAATTGACTATGTCCAAGGCTCATTTTGGTTTGATTGGTCTTGGGGTAATGGGTGAGAACCTTGTCCTAAATGCTGAGCGAAATGGATTTTCCAGTGTCGTTTACAACCGTACTTTTGCGAAAACAGAGACTTTTTTAAACGGCCCTGGTATTGGAAAATCAATTAGAGGGGCAAAAAATCTTCAAGAATTTGTAGACAAGCTTGAGCGTCCCCGAAGAATTCTGATGATGGTTAAAGCAGGTGCAGCTACTGACGCTGTAATTGAACAAATTTCTCCTTTTTTGCAAGAAGGAGACTTACTTATAGATGGAGGGAATTCAGCTTTTAAAGATACAGAAAGACGAGTTGCACAACTTGAAAGTAAAAGTTTTGGTTATATCGGAATGGGAGTTTCTGGAGGAGCCAAAGGAGCGCTTGAAGGGCCAAGCATGATGCCTGGTGGCACAAAGGCTTCTTATGACGCAATTGAGAGTATGTTAACCAAAATGGCTGCTCAAGTTGAGGATGGACCATGTGTCACATATATCGGGCCAGGAGGATCAGGACACTTTGTTAAAACAGTCCACAATGGAATCGAATACGGAATAGAGCAAATACTTGCTGAGGCTTATGACTTGATGAAACGAGTGTGTGGAATGAATGGGGATCAGATTGCCGATATTATGGGCTACTGGAACAGTACAGAAGAACTAAGCTCTTATCTTGTTGAGATAACAGAGGCATGTCTACGAACAAAGGATTCAACTGATGGAATCAATGTTGTAGAAAAGATTATGGATAAAGCTGGGCAGAAAGGTACTGGACTCTGGACTGTTGTCAGTGCGTTGGAGTTAGGTGCCTCTGTGCCAACTATTTATGCCTCTCTTAATGGGCGTGTAATGAGTTCGATGAAAACTCAGAGGCTTAAAGCAGAGTCGATTCTGAAGGGACCTCCTGTAAAAACATTAGACCTAGGAAGCTTTGATGATGGTATGGCTCCATTGATGGACGCTGTAGTTTTGTCCACAATTTCAAGTTATGCCCAAGGGATGGAGTTGTTGCGCAAAGCGTCTAATGAATATAATTACAAATTGAACATGCCTTCTATTGCCCAAATATGGAAAGGGGGTTGCATAATTCGTTCCCGTCTATTAAGCCGTATACAAGATGCATACAGGCTTGATTCAAAATTAACTAATCTTTTGATAGATCCTTGGTTCGCTGAACAAGTTAATCGTCGCCTACCAGGATTAGCCAAAGTTGTTGCTGGTGCAGCTGAAGTAGGTATGCCTGTACCTTGTTTTAGTAGTTCGCTTGACTATATAAATAGTTATAGAACAGGGCGCCTACCACAGAATTTAGTTCAAGCCATGAGGGATTGTTTCGGCTCTCATACCTATGAACGTATTGATATGGACGGCGTATTTCATACCGATTGGATTAAATAGCTGATTTTTGATGTCTACAACATACAGAATTGAAAAAGTTGACAATCAAAATGATTTAGCTCTTAGAGCTAGTCAGTTGATTTCATCTCATATTGACTTAGTTCTAGGATTAAAGGATCGGGCTCAAATTGCCCTTTCCGGAGGCTCTACACCGTCAGCAACATATCGATTATTAGCTCTAGAACATCTTCCATGGGATAGGGTTGATGTATTACTAGGTGATGAGCGATGGGTTGATCCCAGTGATGAAGCGAGTAATGCTGGGATGCTTAGGAAAACTTTGCTCAACTCTGCACCTGGATCAGCTTGTAGATTTTATGAAGTGCCAACAGTTGGGCTTTTAAATCCAAAGGAAAGTGTTGAAGCCTTTTCAAAAATTTTACAAAAATTATGTGTAGGTGAACCACCAATCTTTGACTTTATATTGTTAGGACTTGGAGATGATGGTCATACAGCTTCTTTGTTTCCTGGAAGTGAATCTTTATCAATTAATGATCGCTGGGTTACAGATGTAAATGCTAAAGGACATAACCGGATAACACTTACTGCTCCAGTTCTTAGTGCTGCACGAAAGGTTGTTTTCCTTGTGAGTGGTAGTTCTAAACAGATAGCACTTAAAAGATTAATCGACCCATCTGAGCCTTTACAAAGAACACCTGCACGACTCGTTCAACCAGATTCGGAAATCTTGGTTTTGGCTGATGAGGCTGCCTCAGCATTGGTTTAGTTTTGATTCGAATGATTTACTTGTGATTTAAAACCATAATAAAGTATATATGTTCTTTCTATGTATGTTTTGTAGAAGTAGTTTAATTATGAGGTTATTTTTTTATGAGTTACATATTCAATTGAAGGACTCGACATATTTATCAGATTGGAGAACTTAAGTCTAAATTTAGATATGAATACATACAAAATTAGTTTTAATAAATTAAGTGAGCTCTTCTTACAACCCTAATGATTGGCTTGTGTTTGTTGCTGCCGCAGCAGACTTGTGCTTGAAGCCATGGAAACATTCAGTTGTTTACCAGAACTGGAATGCGAATGAACCTATTCAGGAGGATCAGGCCATTGAATTGGTTCTTAGAGTTGAATGCCGAAGTCAGGAAGGTGTTCGACATTCTGAGAATGATCTGGAACTTGAAATTTATCGGAGTGGGGATGAATTAAATTTGATTTTGGGATGGTGTAACCAGTTAGATAGGCCAATTCTTTGGCAAGGACAACATTCGGTTTGGATGGATGCTAATAATGGGAAGAGATGCCAGGCTCCAAGTAGTGGGGCCAACTTAGAGGCATTGGCTCGTAGATTGCGTGCCTTATTTGAAATACAGAAAGAAAGCTGATGCGATTCCTATCTATCAGTTACTGCACCTTTGCTTGCACTACTAACCAGTTTTGAATATTTCCCTAAAATACCTTTGGTGTAAAGAGGCTTTGGTTTTTCCCAAATCAAACGACGGCGTTTGATTTCTTCCTCGGTAATGTTTAGTTGAATTAATTGCTTATTGGCGTCAACAGTAATGCTGTCTCCTTCTTTGATTAATGCAATTGTTCCTCCTACGGCTGCTTCTGGCGCAACATGACCAACTACTAAGCCGTAAGTCCCTCCACTGAAACGACCATCTGTTATTAAAGCAACTTTTTCACCAAGACCCTGCCCAACTATCGCGGATGTTGGTGCAAGCATCTCTCTCATGCCAGGACCACCCACTGGGCCTTCGTAGCGGATAACTACTACATCTCCTTCAATGATTTTGTTTTTAAGAATTGCTTTTAAACATTCTTCTTCACTTTCAAAGATTTTTGCGGGCCCTGTAAATACTGGTTTTTTTATACCACTAATTTTAGCAACACTTCCTTCTGTTGCTAAATTTCCTTTGAGTATTGCAAGATGTCCTTTTTCATAAATTGGATTAGTTAAGGGCCTAATTACATCTTGTCCTGAAGGTGGTATAGAAGGAACATCTTTAAGTAATTGTTCAATAGTATTGCCTTCGATGTTGATGCAGTCTCCATGAATTAAGCCTGCTTCAAGCAAGATTTTCATTACTTGAGGTATTCCACCAGCCTTATGAAGATCAACTGTTACATATTTCCCGCTAGGCTTCAAATCACAAAAAACAGGTACCTTTTGGCGAATTCTCTCAAAATCATCAATTGATAAATCAACTTCAGCGGTTTTGGCTATAGCAAGTAGATGAAGGACAGCATTAGTTGAACCACCAACTGCCATAATAACACTTATTGCATTTTCAAAAGCTTTTTTTGTAAGTAAATCAAGTGGTCTAATATCTTTTTTGATTGCATTAATTAGTGCTTCAGCACTTAGTGCAGCACTATCTAATTTCTCTTGATCTTCTGCTGCCATTGTAGAGCTAAAGGGCAGACTTAAGCCCATAGTTTCTATTGCTGCAGACATAGTATTTGCAGTAAACATTCCTCCACAACTTCCAGCACCAGGAATTGCATTCTTTTCAACTAAGAGAAGCCTTTCTTCATCAATCTTTCCACTAGTTAGTTGTCCAACTGCTTCGAATGCGCTAACAACTGTTAAGTCAGAACCATCTAATTTACCTGGCTTTATTGTGCCACCGTAAACAAAAATAGCTGGAATATTCATCCTTGCCATTGAAATTATGGCTCCAGGCATGTTTTTGTCGCATCCTCCAATTGCAATTACTCCATCCATGCTTTGTGCATTGCAGGCGGTTTCAATTGCATCTGCAATTACTTCTCTTGATACAAGGGAATATTTCATTCCTTCTGTTCCCATTGATATACCATCACTTACGGTAATTGTTCCAAACATCTGAGGCATAGCCCCAGCAAGACGGGCAGCTTCTTCAGAGCGTATTGCTAACTTATTTAGGCCAATATTGCAGGGGGTGATTGTACTGAAACCATTTGCAATCCCAATGATTGGCTTATTAAAGTCCCCATCTCCAAAGCCAACAGCACGAAGCATTGCTCGGTTAGGAGAACGTTGTATTCCTTGTGTAATGGCTTTTGATCGAAGCATGTGCTGGATTTAGTGAGCAGGTTTTTGAACTGCTTTATAAATAAGGTTTTAGTTACGACTTCCAAGGTCTTCAAGTTGTTTTCTTACATCTGCAATGGCTGCATTTAGTTGTTCTACTCGTTTTTCAAGTTGCTCACTAGTTTCGCTTTGCAGTGATGGTGATGATGTCTCTAACGCTTCTGATCCATCCTGGATTCGAGGTGCATATAACATTGCTCGTTGTTTTCTGGTCTGTTGTCTTCTTTCTGCTTCAGAAAATAGCCACCATGCCAAACCAGCGGCTCCTAGAACAGCTCCACTAATCAAAGAAGAGAGACTTCCCGTTGTCGATTCACGATACTGGCTCATGATTAATAATGAGATCTACTAATGCTAATTCAGGCCTTGAGTTTTGGGGTTTAGGCGTAAGGATGGATTACCTATACCTGGATAGAGCTCTCCATTATCTGATATTGAGGGATCAATGCATGCACAGAATATGTTTAGATCAGGTAAATGTTCTGCAATTTTTTGAAGACCTGGTTTTGAGGCTAAAGCACATATCACTCTTATTTGCCTTGATTCTATTTTTTGATTACTTAGATCTAAAAGCGTCTCAAGTAGGTCAAGTCCATCTGAAATCTGATCTATGTAAATAATTACCCCTGTATTTTTTTTAATTGATTTGGGCACTCCACCTATAAATAATTGCGCATTAGGAAGAACATTTCTACCTCCATGCCAAAGCTCTATGCCTCCTGGTATTTGAGGTAAGGCTAATAGTGGAATATCTGATTCAATTACAACTCCAATTGATTTGCCTCCCTGTGTGTTTATCTCTTCCTTTCGATGAGGTAGCCAATCTCTTAGGGCCTCATATGTAATCCATTTCCCTAGCTCCTCCAATCCTTTAGCATAAAGAGGAGTTGGAGTTGTGGGATCACGAAGCATAGTCAGCCAATGTCCTATGAGTGGGTGCGGTGGAACAACAACTCTCAATTTCATGGTCATTGGACTTCCGTGGGCTTTTATTTGCCATAACGTAAATAACAAATTACTGGCTAACAGCCATTCTTCTAAACAACATGTCCTTCCTGAACTCTTCCTTGTCTCGTTTTCGGATCATTTTTCTTACAAGCATATTGTTACTCGCTTTGCTTTTTCCTTCTGGTCAGAGCTTTGCTAAAACCCCACCTGAAATCCGTAATCAAGACGAACTAAAAATTTCTAAAGATATGCATGGAAAAGATTTAAATGGATATGAGTTTGTGAAGCTTGATCTTCGAGGTGTCGACTTTGGGGAGGCCGATCTTCGTGCTGCAATTTTTAATAACAGTCAGTTACAGGAATCTGATTTACGTGGAGCAGATCTAGAAGACGCTGTGGCATTTGCATGCGATTTTCAAGGGGCAGATTTGAGAGATGCGAATTTTACGCAAGCTTTACTTATGGAAAGTCACTTTGAAGATGCAATTATTGAAGGTGCTGACTTTACAGATGCAGTGATAAGCAGGATTCAACAGAAGCAACTTTGCTCTCTCGCAAGTGGTACAAATCCATCTAGTGGTGTCAATACTAGTTATAGCCTTGGTTGTTGATTTTATATTTATAAATTAGATCAGTTTTAGAATGGCTAATCGTATTCCAGTTACTGTTATTACGGGCTTCCTTGGGGCGGGCAAGACAACTCTTTTACGGCATTTACTCACTGAAGGAAAGCAAAAGTTAGCTGTGATGGTTAACGAGTTCGGCAGTGTTGGATTAGATGGTGACTTGATCCGTAGTTGTGGTTTTTGTCCTGAGGAAGAACTTGAGGGGCGCCTGGTTGAATTAAATAATGGTTGTCTGTGTTGCACAGTTCAGGATGATTTCTTGCCCACTATGGAGACAATATTGTCTCGATCTAGTGAATTAGATGGGATCATTATTGAGACAAGTGGTTTAGCATTGCCGCTCCCGCTAATTCAAGCGCTTGATTGGCCTTCTATACGAACAAAAGTTTATTTGAATGGTGTAGTTACATTGGTTGATGGAGAGGCTATTTCAAATGGGAGCCTAGTTGGTGATACTTCAAGACTTGAAGAACAAAGACAAAATGACCCTAGCCTTGATCATCTCACTCCTCTTAATGAGTTATTTGCTAATCAGTTGAATGCAGCAGATTTTATTTTGGTTAGCCGAGCTGATTGTCTTTCTATTTCTCAATTAAAGAAGATTGAGCTAGAGCTTCTTGCTCAATCTAGAGAGGGAACACCACTTCTCTCGATAACTCAAGGTCAAGTTGATCCAGTATTAATTCTGGGAATGAAACATGAGGAAATTTCCCCTCTTGAAAATTCTAAGACTCTTGATCAAACTCATGACGATACCCACCATCATGTTCAAGTTATAAGCAGAACTATTCTTTTAGAGACTTTAATTGATAAAGCAAATATCGAAGAAATTTTACCCAAAATAGCTATTAAATATCAGGTTCTTAGATTAAAAGGACGTTGTTGGCTACCCGGAAAAGCTATACCTCTTCAGCTTCAAATGGTTGGAGCAAGACTTAATAGTTGGTTTGAGGCTGCCCCAGAGAGGGTTTGGAGGCCTCGTAGAAGTGGAATTGATATCATTGTTCTTAGTCTTCAGGACCATGTAGTTGAAGCTATAAGTGCAGAATTGAAGAGAAATCAACCTCTTTCTTAAACTAAAGGTAATCTTTAGAAGATTTATATGACTTTTCGGTTGTATATTTTCTCATCATTGGCGATGCTTATAAGGTCATTTTTTATTTGACAAAATGACCTGCCAAATAACCTCTCCCTTTTTGGGATGAGATCTCAGTGATTACTCCAATAGCAAACAAAAAACAAGAAAGATTTCATTCAATAGAGACTGTCTCTTTTAATGGAACTCCTATCTGCTCTCAATGTGGCGGCAATGGTTATATGAAGACCACTCCAAATTGTTACCACACCTGTCTTGATTGTCTTGGTAGAGGATCAATCCTTTCTACAAATACGAATTAAGTCTTTAGCATTTTTTAATGCCTCAGTAGCTCTTGATATTTATCTAGGCACTTACCTAGGAAATAGTTAGTCTTGGCGTACAAATTACAAAACTACCAATTGAACAAAGTGCCAAATTACCAAGCAAGTGTTTTAGTTAGCCTTCGTGCTTCAGTCTTAGATCCAGCAGGTGAGGCGACTAGATCTGCCGCCAAGGGATTAGGTATTCAAGGGATTAAAAGATTGAGAATAGGCAAATCAATTTCACTAGAACTTGATGCACCTAATGAAGCCGAAGCACTGCGGCGTGTAGAACTCCTGGCAGATAGGTTGCTGGCCAACCCAGTTATTGAGGATTGGAGTTTAGATCTCAAACCTGCTCCATCATCCCTATGAGCATTGGTGTTGTTGTTTTCCCTGGCTCCAATTGTGATCGTGATGTTCGTTGGGCTACAGAAGGATGCCTAGGACTTCCAACTAAATTCCTTTGGCATGAAACAAGGGATTTGAGCGGACTTGATGCAATAGTCCTTCCTGGAGGCTTTAGTTATGGTGATTATCTTCGATGTGGAGCAATCGCAAGATTTGCTCCTGTTCTTCAATCCTTAGTTGACTTTGTCGATCGTGGAGGCAATGTGCTTGGGATTTGTAATGGATTCCAGATCCTTACTGAATTAGGTCTCCTTCCAGGCGCTTTGACTAGGAATAAAGGTCTTCATTTTGTTTGTGATGATGTTGAATTAAAGGTTATTAGTTCGCGTAGTAATTGGTTTTGTAATTGTACTTCTGGGGAAGTACTTTCATTACCTATTGCTCATGGAGAAGGATGCTATCAATGTAATGTTGAGACCTTGAAAAGACTTGAGGATGAGGACTCTATTGCCTTGCGCTATTTAAATAATCCAAATGGATCAATATCTGATATAGCAGGCATTACCAATGCAAAAGGTAACGTTCTTGGCTTGATGCCTCATCCAGAAAGGGCTTGTGATCCATTGACTGGAGGCCTAGATGGGAAAAAAATATTACAGTCTTTAATTAACTGATTAAAGGTAAGTAAAAGGGGGCTTATTTATGCCCCCTTACTTATTGATTTACTTTCTAATAAATAAGATCTTGTAATTAGTTTGCACTCATAACTCACCTTTTGTATATAGATTTGCGAAATGGCTAATACTTTGCTGTTTGATTTTGCTTGCTTGACCGGCACACCAGAATTGTTGGTATCGGTCAAGACAAACCTGTTTCATGTATTTTCTGGCAGGTTTGTTGAAATGACGTGGGTCAAAGTTTGTTGGATCAGCTTTTGCGGCTTCTCTAACAGCAGCAGTAAATGCCAAACGATTGTCAGTATCAATATTTACTTTTCTAACCCCGTTCCTAATTCCTTCCTGAATTTCTTCTACTGGTACTCCATATGTTTCAGGAATAGCACCACCAAATTTGTTGATCATATCTAACCATTCTTGTGGAACAGAGCTTGAGCCGTGCATTACAAGATGGGTATTTGGAATTGCTTTGTGAATTTCAGCAATTCTATTTATTGCTAGCACTTCTCCTGTTGGTTTCCTCGTGAATTTATAGGCACCATGACTAGTTCCTATTGCTATTGCTAATGCATCTACTTTTGTCTTCTCAACAAAATCTGCGGCTTCAGCTGGATCAGTAAGAAGCATATCTTTTGAGAGCTCACCTTCGAATCCATGTCCATCTTCTGCTTCGCCTTTACCAGTTTCAAGAGAACCTAGACAGCCAAGCTCTCCTTCAACACTGACGCCAACTGAGTGTGCAAAATCAACAACTGTTTTAGTAACGTTTACATTGTATTCATAGCTTGCTGGAGTTTTCGCATCGGCTTCTAAGGAGCCATCCATCATTACTGATGTGAATCCATTTATAGCTGCTGAATAGCAAGTGGAAGGATCGTTCCCATGGTCCTGATGCATTACCACTGGAATGTTTGGATATGTCTCAGTTGCGGCAATGATTAGATGCCTAAGGAAAATTTCTCCTGCATAACTTCTAGCTCCTCTCGAAGCCTGAAGAATTACTGGACTATCGGTTTCGGCCGCGGCCTCCATAATTGCCTGCACCTGCTCTAGATTATTTACGTTGAATGCAGGTATGCCGTAGCTGTTTTCAGCAGCATGGTCTAGCAAAAGCCTTAGCGGAACGAGGGCCATCGATGTCTCCGAGGTACATGTAGGTCCAGATCTCTTTTAAAGTCCTGGGCCGAGGGCCCAGGACTTTAAAAGATTGAGGTGTGCAATGTCACCTTTTCCAGAAACTTAAAAACTTTTTCTTCTCAACAAACCTGGTTTAGGCCTATGGGTTTAACCTTAAATTTATTAATTTATCTAATATTTAAAAGGGTTTTACCTGTAAATTTGGTTTTTTTATGTGGAGCAAGAAGAAGTAAAAGCTTTTTTACACATGCTCAAAATTTCAAGTCTCGATATAGGCTTTCATCTATTTAAAAGGGTTTAATCAGTGCTTTTCTAATACAAATCTACTTTGATTTTGAAGATTATATAGAAACTGAAAATGGTTTTTATTTTTAACTGAATTTAACTCTTTAGTGGTTTTTGCAGAAATCATATCCTCGTTAGTAGAGGTTTTGATTAATTTGAGAGTCTTTGACCAGATTCGTCTGACTCTCGAATCCTGTCACAAACTTTTTGACTCGTAAACGCTTCGGCAAGACCAGGAATCATTGGTTCTCCACTGTAAATACTTTCTGCCCACCAACTTTGTACTCTTGCTACAGGCGCAATTCGACCATCAGACCATGTTTTATCGAATTTAAATTCCTTGTCTGGATTAATAGATTTAGGTTCTTGTCCTATTTGCGTCAGCCAAAGCTCAAATCCATGGACATAATCATTTTGGTTTTTACTACCTAGGATCAAAGTCCCTTTACTTCCGTAAACCTCTAACCAACATCCTCTTCCTTGCCTTGTTACTGCTGAAAGGGTTATTTGTGTAGGGATTGAGATATCACTATCTAGTTTTGCGATCTGAAGTTGCGCAAGAACTATATCTTCACTAGTAACTTCGCGTTGCTTTCCACTGATTGGCTCAATTCGCTCTTTGATTGATGTAGATATCTGACCATTGATTGTCTTGCTTGGTCCAAGGAGCCAATGAAGAATGTCAAATGCGTGTGTTCCTAATGCTCCAAGGACTCCACCGCCTTTTTCAGCTTGTGAATACCAATTCCATGGTCTAGATTGATTTGCTCTACTGCTCATCAGCCAATCAAGTTTTACTAACCATGGATCTCCTATTAGTCCCTGGGAAATTAGTTTTTTAGCTTGCATAAACAAAGGCACGGCTCGATATTCAAAATCAACAGCTACAGTCAACTTATTTTGTATTGCTATTCGTTGAAGTCTTGCAATCTCAAGGGCATTCATAGCTACAGGCTTTTCTAACAATAGATGTTTGCCAGCTTCAAGAGCTTCGTAAGCCAATGTGAATCTAGGTTCAGGAGGTGTCGCTATAATTATTGCTTTAATTGATGAATCATTTAAAAGCGAATCCCAGTTTTCATGTAGACCTATTTGGTGTCTATTAGAAACCTCTTCTAAAAGTTTAAAGCGTGGGTGCCATAAAGAAATAGGATTAAATTGAGGATTAGCCTTTAATGCTGGGAGGTGAACTGCCTCTCCAAATCCAAGGCCTACAATGGCAACGCCAATAGGCTTCCTATTAATTGATTCTTGGATAGTCATTTATGTGAGTGCAATTGAATAGGATTCACTGATTAAACTATCTAATAATAGAGCTCCTTTCGAACTCGTCCATTTGGAACTAATGTTAGGGAAACCATTCATAGGAAAATCCTTTGATGATTTTTTTGCTATTAATTTTCAGGGCATAAATATTGACTTGGTTAGTCAATTGGTTTTTTTGTTAGCCGGAGGGTAACGTGCATAAGCTTTTTTGTTGTTATATTCTGCTATCTTAAAATTGGTTTTAAGCCACCATTTTCTTTTATCTGTATTTGTAGAAGCTTCGCTCGATTTTTGAGTATTAGCATTAGTTAATACTTCAAAATAATAACTACAATAATTAAGAAAATAAATTGCTGGAAACATATAGATACAAATTTTTATTCATCTTGATTCAAGCTCTAATAGACTTTTTGCATAGACAATTAAGTTGTCTTATTTCCATGTAGACGTAAAAGAATAGTAAGAGTTTTACGGAGTTCTGTACGAGGTATTATTGTATCGACAAAACCGTGATCCCTTAGATATTCTGCGGTTTGGAAGTTGTCAGGAAGTTTTTCACGAAGTGTTTGTTCAATTACTCTTCTTCCGGCAAAGCCAATTAATGCTTTTGGCTCAGCAAGAATCAAGTCGCCAAGCATTGCAAAGCTTGCTGTAACACCTCCAGTTGTTGGATGTGTAAGAAGAGGCATGTAAAGCAATTCTGCTTTTTTATGCCTTTCAAGTGCTCCAGATATTTTTGCCATTTGCATTAGGCTTAACATTCCTTCTTGCATTCGTGCTCCTCCAGAAGCACAAACTATTAACAATGGCATTTTTTCATTTGTGGCTAGTTCTATTAATCGGGTGAGTTTTTCTCCTACAACAGATCCCATGGAGCCTCCCATGAACCTGAAATCCATAACACCTAGAGCCATAGGGATTGATTCGACATTGCAAGTCCCAGTAATTACGCCGTCTTTCATCCCTGTATTGGCTTGACTTTCCCTTAAGCGGTCTGCATAAGCTCTCCTGTCTTTGAACCCAAGAGGATCAGTAGGAGATAGATCTTCATCGAATTCATTGAAACTTCCTGGATCAGCTATTAGTGCTATTCGTTCCTTACTGTCTATTCTGTTGTGATGACCACAGTTGCTACAAACATTGGCATTAGCTATTAAGTCTTTGCGATAAACAACTTGGCTGCATTCGGGACATTTCCCCCAAAGACCATCACTATCGTCAGCCTCTTGGGTGACTTTCCCTACGAACTGACCTTTACGACGGTCAGCAAACCAGTCAAAAAGTGACACAGAACTAAAATTTGTTGAAGAACATTAAAGACCCAAAAGGTACAACCATTGTTGTGACCACCAGCTTGGTTCAAATAACCATACTCCCCAAATTCCTGCTGAAATGAATGGAGCAAAAGGAAATGGCTGAAGTCGTTTCAATTTCCCACATAGTATTCCAACAAAGCTGAATAAACCTGCAGAAATAAAAGCAATGCCAATAGCTAAAGAAATTCCGTGGATACCTAACCACCCGCCTCCCATCGCTGCCAAGTTTGCATCTCCAAGACCTAAAGCTTGTTGTTTAAAGAATTTTTCCGAAAGAATACTTAGTGTTTTCATGATTACTTGAAAAAGTTTTGCTGCTATTAAATGTTCAAGCATCAAAGAAAGTCCCTTTTCTATACTAAAAGAACATCCTATAATTCCAGTTATAATAAGGCCTAATACAAGACCTTGATGGCATAGTTTGCTTGGTATATACATCTCGCTAATATCTAAAAAGGATAAAATTAACAAAAGAACTATTAAACATAAACCCGAACTGCTAACAAGGAGGCGTGGCGCAGTCTGGTATTTGGTTGTGTTTGTGAAAAATGAAGAGCATGCTAAAGCAATAGATAATAAAAATATTAAGGGCCTATATTTTGTATGGGAGCGAAATGATTCGTTGATATTTATTAAAACATTTGTTATTAACTTGGTTGGCTTTGCTTTTCCTTTAATAGCAAAGTTGACATTATTAGTTTGGTATATAGGTTCTTCCATTATGTTAGCTTCTATCGATATTGGTTAAATTATGGAACAAAATATAATTTCACCATCCATTATAAAGAGATCTTATTATTTGACATAGTTGTAATTAGGCCTTAATAAAACTAATAAAAGAAATTAGAGCTGCGAATAGAAATTATTGACCCCAATCTAGATGCTTATGTTTAGATTATTTTTTCTTTTCTTCTATCATTCTATGAATAATAGGGGTAAGAATCAACTCCATTGCAAAACCCATTTTCCCACCATTTATAACAATACTTGTTGGACTTGACATGAATGAGTCATGAATCATTCCTAAAAGGTATTGGAAATCAATACCCCACTTTTCCCTGGCTCCTTTTCTAAAATGAATAATGACAAAACTTTCGTCAGGCGTAGGAATATTTCTACAGATGAAAGGGTTTGATGTGTCAATAGTAGGGATTCTTTGAAAGTTAATATCTGTTCGGCTAAATTGTGGGCAAATATGATTAATGTAATCGGGCATTCTGCGAAGTATTGTATCTACAATTGTTTCTGCTGAATAACCTCTTTCTGCATTATCTCTATGTATTTTTTGTATCCATTCAAGGTTTGTAATAGGTACTACACCGACGAGTAGATCTGCTGCTGCAGCAACGTCATAATTATCGCCAACTACACCTCCATGAAGTCCCTCGTAGAAAAGTAAATCTGTTCCACTTGGAATATCTTCCCAAGGAGTAAATTGACCTGGTTCAAGATTTGTACCAAGTCGAGAGTTGTGTTCTTGTGCTTCTTCCGGACTGTGAAGATAGTAACGCTTTTGTCCACCTCCAGTTTCACCGTAAGTAGAGAAAAGCTCTTCAAGCTTGTCAAAAAGATTTGCTTCAGGCCCAAAATGGGAGAAATTTTCGCCTTTTGAGAGAGCATCAGCCATTGCTTCTTTCATTGGCAGACGCTCAAACCGGTGATAGCTATCACCTTCAACCACTGCTGGGATGATGTTTTCCCTTGCGAAAATATGCTCGAAGGCTCTTTTTACTGTGCTTGTTCCTGCTCCGGAGGAACCCGTAACGGCTACAACCGGGTGACGCTTCGACATCGACGTTTAAATAACTACCAAAATGATTTTCGCAGGTCGACTGACGATCTGATCGTTTCGTGAAGACAGCTCTATTTATTTTTTTGTTTGGGACGTTCAAATTGCCTTTAGTAATTCCCTACCCATTTCTCTGCAACCAAGTTCAATACAAGATTCACACATTAGGTCGCTTGTCCTGAATCCAGCATTTAGGACTTTGTTAACAGCCTCTTCAAGACTTTCAGCGGCTTTTGGTTGTTTAAGACCAATTCTTAGCATCATTGCAGCAGAAAGAACCATTGCTATTGGATTTGCCTTATCTAAACCTGCAATATCAGGTGCGGAACCATGAACTGGTTCATATAAACCTGGTCCGCTTCTACTTAATGAAGCTGAAGGTAACATTCCTATTGAGCCTGTGAGCATTGCGGCTTCGTCGCTCAATATGTCTCCAAAAAGATTCCCTGTGAGAATTACATCAAAGTTTTTAGGGTCTTTTATGAGTTGCATAGCTGCATTGTCAACATACAAATGACTTACTTCTATTTCTTGATGCTCTTTTGCTTTAACTTCTACCGTTTCTCTCCAAAGTTGACTTACATCTAATACATTTGCTTTGTCCACTGAACATACTTTCTTTTTTCTATCTTTAGCTAAGTTAAAAGCAATGTCAGCAATTCGATCAATTTCAGACTTGGAATATGTCATTGTATTGAATGCCTTTTCCCCATCTTTTGTTTTAATACGTCCCTTTGGCTTGCCAAAATAAATTCCGCCAGTAAGCTCTCTTACAACAATTAGGTCAACCCCATTTATTATCTCAGTTTTTAGTGTGCTTGAGTTTAGTAATGATGACCAGGCTTTTACAGGTCTAATATTTGCGAATAAGTTTAAACCTGCTCTTAATTCAAGCAGACCACTTTCGGGCCTTTTATCTCTAGGAAGAGTGTCATATTTTGGGCTTCCAATTGCAGCCAAAAGTACAGCATCACTTTCCTTACATGCTTGAAGTGTGGATGCAGGTAAAGGAGAATCAGTTAGATCAATTGCAGATCCTCCTATTGGCTGCTCATCAAAAAGCAAATGGAAGTTATGCCTCTTGCTGATAGCTTCCAGCAATG
Organism: Prochlorococcus sp. AG-363-C20; assembly: GCA_003280295.1. Taxonomy (GTDB): domain Bacteria; phylum Cyanobacteriota; class Cyanobacteriia; order PCC-6307; family Cyanobiaceae; genus AG-363-K07. Next base: position 32,718 of record QCFI01000005.1, read on the forward strand.
ATCTTGTTACCTCTGAAATTTCAGGGCCAATACCATCACCAGGTAATAAAACTATTTTGTACTGTCTCATTAGGTTAGGAGGCCTTTAAAAAGATAAACCCATGTGAGATTACTTAGAGAAGTCGCGATTCATATCACGAATAGTCTTTACTATCTCTGGAAGTCTCTTGAAATTGGCAGAACATCGAAGCCAAAGTTTATTAGACATTGCTGGAAAACCACTGATCACTTGATTCGCTTCGATATTTGCATGAATTCCACATTTAGAACTTGCAGTAACGCGATCACCTACATGAACACGATTCCCTACTCCTACTTGTCCTGCAAGAATGACACCTTCACCGAGGTTAGCTCCACCAGCTATCCCAACTTGCGCTGCCATTGCACAATTTTTTCCAGTTGAAACACCGTGACCGATATGAACTAAATTGTCGATTTTTGTGCCTGCGCCTATACGTGTTTCTCCTACAGAAGGCCTATCGATAGTAGTCCCGCTGCCAATCTCAACATCATCTTCAATAATGACTATTCCTGTTTGCGGCATTTTGTACCATCCTTTTGGGGTAGGAACAAAACCAAATCCATCGGCTCCAATAACAGAATTGGGTTGAATTATGCATCTTTGACCAATACTTGAACCTGAATGTATAACACAGTTAGCATGTAATAGACTTCCTTCATTAATTGATACTCTCTCGTAAATCACTACACCAGGATGTAAAACACACCGGTCTTTTATTCTGGTATTATTCCCAATGTAAACGTGTGGGCCTATTGATACTTCCTTCCCTAATTCTACATTTTCTCCAAGAACTGCTGTATGGTGTATTCCTTCTAAATATTCTTCTTGAGGGTTTAGTAAGCCCAAAGATTCAGCGAAGGCAAGTCTTGGATTTTTTAATACAGCCCAGGCAATTTTTTTTTGTTTTGCCTTAGTGATTATTTCTTTTTGAGGAGGTATAAGGATTGCACCAGCATTGGTAGTATTTAACTCTGATTTAAGATTATTTTCTTTCTCTAGAAATGTAAGCTGATTAAATTTTGCACATTCTATTGATGCTCCATTAATTAATTCTGGGTCGTTTCCTAGCTGGTGTTCTATTAATCCAGCATTCCCTTCCTTGAGAGCAATAATTAGTTGGCTAAAATGCATGATAATAGAAATTGGAAAGGACTAAAAGAATTTTTAAATAAGAAGATCTTTAGTAAGTACTAGGACGTCTCTGTGTATTACTAAGGGAGATGGTGTCGATTTAGAACTATTTAACGAGTTTCTAAGGAACTCGCTGCTAAGTGAACTAATCCCCCTTGCGATTTCTTTCGATTTTGTATTCAAAATACTCACTGGTTGATTGGCTGAAAAATCTCCTTCCACTTTCCTTACTCCAACAAGTAAAAGGGATGCACCTTTGTTTTGAATTGCTTCACATGCACCATTATCCAAATGTATAGCTCCAAGAGGTCTTAATGCATGGGCCAACCAGCTTTTGAGCGTTCCAAGCGGTTTTGGATTTGGATGAAAAATTGTACCTCCTCTAGAGCCTTGAAGGAGTCCCTGAAGCATCTTTGGATTGCGACCATCTGCCAAGTGAACTGTTATTCCACTCGCTGTGGCTATGCGGGCAGAAGAAAGTTTAGTTTGTATACCCCCAGTACCCCAATGCCCAGATTCTTTAGTGGTTTGCAAGGATAATATTTGGTTAGGATGGTGAACATCGGAAATTGGATGTGCTTTTGAATCTGTTTTGGGGTCAGCCGAGTAAAGCCTATCTACATCAGTTAGCAGTATTAGCTGATCAGCTTTTACTGCTGTAGCAACAAGGGCTGAGAGTGTGTCGTTGTCTCCATATTTCAACTCTTCAGCTGAAAGCGTGTCGTTTTCATTTATGACAGGGACTATTCCCCAGTCCAAAAGTTTTTTTAATGTCATTGCAGCATTGCGGAAACTCTCTCTTGAGCCAAGATCTGCACGCGTAAGAAGTATTTGTGCCACGTGGTATCCATACCGTTTCATAGAGGTCTCATAAAGACTCATTAGATTTACTTGTCCCACAGCTGCACTAGCCTGCAAACTTGCTAATTCTTCAGGTCGTTCTTTTATCCCAAGGGTGTAACAACCAAGGCCCACTGCTCCGCTTGTAACGAGAATTACACCATCTCCTCTGCTTTTGCTTTCTGCAATACATGAGCAATAATTATCAATTATTTCACTTGTCGATTTCTTGGTTGTTCCTCTGAGGAGGCTAGTACCAACCTTGACAACCCAAAGAGTCATGTGTGGCTTACTCCTAAAAGTTTAGCAATTATTTGTTCAATATGTTGGGTCCTTTTATTTTTGCATGGGTTCCCATTAGCTCCTAATGGATGAACCAAAACTGTATATAAACCAAGCCTATTTCCTACAAGTATATCTGTAAAAAGTCTGTCTCCTAGGATAGCTATATTTTTAGGTTCTTCATTAAGTTGATCTAATACTCTTGTTAAAGCACTTTTGGTAGGCTTGGCTGCCCTAAATGTGAAGTTAATGTCTAGTTGTTGTGAGATATTTTCTATACGTCTTCTTGATGGATTGTTACTTAACAGGTGTAGAGCAAAGTTTCTTTTCGCCTTTTTTATCCAAAGAATTACTGATTCATGTAGAACTATTTCATGACTAGGTATAAGGGTCCCGTCGACATCAAGGACAAGGGCTTTAATACCTTTTATTAGTAAATGTTCAATTGGAATATTAGGGATAATTAGCTCAGGTTGCCAGTCTGGTTTAAGCCAGTTTCGCTTCATTAGTCAGTTAACTCCCTTTCTTCAAGTTCACTTTCAATAAGTGGTTGAATTTTGTCAAACTCTTCACCTTCAACAAGAATTGCTTGGCCATTTATTATTTTTCCTACAATAAAGAACGGGTCAAGAGGTATATAAAGTCCATATTCTTCTTCTTCAACTCTGAAATTCACTAATAGTTCATAAGTCTCTGATTCATCTTCAATATCTTCTTCTTCAAGTTCTTCGGGGTCTGGTTCGTCTAGTTCTCCAGTAACCGTAAGAGTTACTGCTGAGCGAACTAAAGTTAAATCATGCTCCTGAAGGACGACATCAGCCACAGCAAGAATAGGCTCACTGCTTGAAATTGTTTCAATTAGTTCAGGATCACCATTTTCTAATAATTTAAATAGTGATACAGGTGTATCTACAGGTGTAAGAAGAGCGTATTCATGCTCATCGATAGGTATAAGTTGCTCAAGGAAACAAAGTAATGTGCTCCCTTTACTATCTTTAACTAGGGCTGTTGGCACCTCGCTATTGTTGCTTGTACCGGATAATGACATTTAATTGAGGCTTTCATGCTCAGGATCGATCATCTCAGATGACTTGCCTTAGTTAATATGCCGGCATGTGTACTGGTTTAAGCTCTGGGCCTTCTTTTAACCATTGATCTAGCAGTAAAGCGGCTGCAGCACTATCAAGTTGACCAGTTCGATCACTTCGTAGATTGTATTTTTCTTTGGCTGCCCAAGTACTACATTGTTCATTCACCCAGGCAATAGGTAAATCAAGAGCTTTAGCTAATTTATAGCCGTAATTTTTGCAAAACTTTGTTTGTTTAGTAGGAAAACCATTTTTATCAAGAGGTAGACCAATAACCAATCCTTCAGCTTTTCTTATGAGGCAATGTTTTTTTAGGATTTCTGTATCTTCGATAAAACTTTTCCGATGAATTGCGGATAGGCGACAAATTGTTATTCCAAGAGGATCACAACCTGCGAGCCCAATTCTTCGGTGACCTATATCGATGCTTATAACGGATTGTGGTCTTGGTTGTGACATCCTGTCTATCTTGGTTCCATACTTGGTGTTGGAAGAGGAGGTTGTTGTGGATTTAATCTTCCCAACATCGAATCGAGTGGCCTTGTTCCACTGATTAGTTTCCGGTTTTCTTGTCGTCTCCAAAGACTACGGCCTAACAAAATCGTCTCGTTTTGATTGACCCAACCCATTTGGATTAGCAACTCTGAAAGTCGATTGTCTTCTTTTGCTGTTTCGAGTGTAATTTGGTTGGAAGTCTTTATTATCTCGTTAAGAATATTTGGGAGATGGGTTAAGAGTCTTTCATCCCATGCAAGATCTCTTATTAGTTCAATTGTTAGCATATCTTCATTCAATTTGTGACTTATTAAACCTGCAACTGCAATATCTGATTCGATATTTTTAGAAATTAAAACTCTATTGAAAGGTTGTTTTGGTTGGAGTAAGTCTCTAGATTGTCGGTCTAGAATTTGACGAAGATTACTTGACTCATATGACTGTTCAAGTCTCCATAAGGAATCTGCATTTTGATTATTTACTTCTTGCCATTCTAAATTGCTTAACATTACTTCCTTTCTTTTCTTTTTTTGTAATTTTCCATTTGTGGATTTAGGTTTCCAGCAATTAAGAACTTTAAGAGGTTGGAATCCTAGTTCTCTAGATATTGCTATTTGATTTGTATCATTAGCGGAGCATCTTATTAACCAGCTTTGTGCTCTTTTTTTACCTAATTTCAAGGCACTTTGTATAAGCTCTTGTCTAATATGAGTAAGAGAGCATTCTTTAGTCTCTGAAATTAACTCTGGGAAACTTATTGACCAACAGCTCCCACGAAGATTCGAAGATTTAACTATTGCAAAAGCTACAGGGGAGGAATACTCCAGAGCAACTAGACAAATAGGATTTCTAGGAGGCAGAAAACTATGAAGATAACTTTCTGCTTGGGCAAGCCAGCCTCTAACAAGCATTAATTGTAGCCACCCAAACTTTTTGCTTGGTGTCATTGAAGAAAGCATGGATAAGTGAATCGCTTTTAGCGACTCCACGCGAAGGGGGCTGGTAGATGCCTTGATTACGTTCAACCCACAATTCTTCAGATCAATCTATCTATTTCAGAAAATTGTGCCGTCTTTTTATAAGGCCTTATAAGAACTAGAGGCGTTTGTTCATTAGCATTACCAGCAGGGTTAGTACGCAATGCTTTTGTTAGAAAGGCTTTTTCACAGTTATGACTAGCGGCTAGTACTTTTACTTTGCCAAGATCGTTTACATCAACAATGGCGACTGGAATGCCAAGGTGGGCAGAGATTTTTTCGCAAAGTCGTTTTGGAGATTTCGGACCTAGCACGATTGTTTGGTCATACGGTGGTGTTGTCCCTGTGATGTCATCAATAAGTCTTGCTTGCTCACCTGCAATTCGGTAAAACATTCCCTTTATACCTAATAGTTTTCCTCCAACCCCTAATAGAAAAGCAAATATCACCCTTGATGGTCCTACTAGATTAATAAGTGTTTGTAGGCCGCATGCAGTGGCAAGACTGCTAGTGGGATGAAAAGCTCTGCACAAGCTTCTTGAAATTAATCCTGGTTTTATTGTGCTGGGATGATGATATCTGCCTTGCATTACAGCTATGGGTGTTTCTCCAATAGCAAGTACATCTCCTGGTTGAACTAGTTGTTCAACGTAAGTTGTTACTATGTCGATAACGTCGTCTAAAGGCCCAAGGATATGTGTTTTTAATGGCAGCACTTGGCATTCTTTATATTGTTGGAAATAGGCCTTCCCAGGCAGAATCGGGGTAGGTCGTTTGAGAGGTACTACTACTCCCTGTTGACGATTTAGTCTCCCAAACGGTCCATAATTGCACCAATGAATGTCTACCCAAATATTTTCCCCTACGGAAATTACCTCTGAAGAATCATTATCCTCTAACTCTAATTTTACGAAAATTTGTGTACTCTTTTTGCTTTTGACAATGTAGGCCTGCCAATAACCGTCTTTTCTTGCTTCTTCATCAGGGTGAAAAGTTGTAATGGTTGTTTTGATTTTTATGTTATTAACTCCTTCCTTGCCTAACAAAGTTGATTTGACTTCAAATTCAGGGACCATGACTTCCATTCTTGGATGAGGATTATTTATTTCCAACCACCCCATTGCCTGTAGCCCAAATTTTGTTTGTGAGACTTCCCAGTCGAAAGTTTTTAATCGAAGAGGAGAATGGGGTTTTAATCGATGGCTAACTTCAAGCCAAGCAAGGCATACCCCAAAAATTATCAGAAGCAGAGATAGGCCGGTCATGAAAATTGCCGGTTAGTTCTTCTTAGTATGACCTGAAAGATAATTTGCCAATCAAAAGAGTTCATTGAACTTCCCTTTTGCTTGAACTGTAGTTTTCTATTGGGTTGATTAACGCGGATCTGTATACCCCTCCTTAGCCGGCTCACTGTTGTATTCATTAAAACTTTTTATTTGTATTTTGAACGAGGGTTCATTAAGTCCAGTAGCAGTGCTAATAGCTTTATTTATTGTGTCTATTGGAACTTGACCTTCTTGGTCTAACACAATCTTGCCTTCACCATCTATTACTACTACTTGTGGAATTTGGCCGCGCCAATAATAGGCCTCTTGTCTTGGATTGTTATTCTCTTTACCTTGAAGCGCGTCTGTGGTTATTGGTAATACATCTATAGAAGAAGCCCAAAGTAGTTTTAATCCAGAAACAACTGGAGCAAATGCTTTGCTAGTAGCACTGTCATCTAAATAGTAAATGATGACACTTGTTCTTTTGTTATCTAGAGCATTTGAGAGCGAGCTAGGAGGCGGTACTAATGACCCATTACCTGCATAAATAGGAAAAATATTACCGTCGTAGCTATCGGTGTCTCTTGCTGCTTTGACAGTCGCAACGAAAAAAATTAAACAAAGACTAATGCTCAACAGGGCATTTAGCAGATGAGCCATTAGGAATTAGTGCAATTAACATTCATTGTGTCGTGTTTTTGAATTAACAACATCTTTTTAGTTACGCCCAAGACTACGCCCCATACCTTGAGCTATACCGCGACCTATAAGTCCTATTGCACGTCCTATTACTTTGGTAAGAACAATGACCATTACATTACCTAACCTTCTTACTAGGGCTTGAATTTGTGGGGTTATAGCATCCCTTGCTTCGACGAGAAGGGCTACTTGTTGTTGCCACCAGCCAAGTTGTCTAAGCTCTTCATCTCTAGGTTCAGTTATAAGAATGGGTTCTATTCTCCCTTCTCTTAAACGGTAGAAGAGACGCTTGCTTTCATAGAGTTGGATTGGCTTTTGGATAAGTGATTGCCAACGGGTTTGGCTATTTAGTTGATTTCGTAACCTTTCAAGTTCGCGGGTTGAGACAAGATGTGGATTTAAAAGGTAACGTCTTAATTCTGGCCATTCTCCACAGGCAGACATGACTTCTGCGCATATAAGCTCTGCACTCCGAATCAGCCAATTACTAAAAAACATCTCAAGTTGTATTAATGCCCGTGGATCATCTGCTGGTAGAAGTTGCCCCTCAACTATTAATGGTTTATTGGTTAATAAGGGATCTAACATATGTTCAGGTTTAGGTAATTCATCGTCATTATCAAATAGATCAACCATTTTCAGTAAAAACTCGCCTACTGGGGCAAGCTCGCCTTTAAAAGGAAGCCTGACGTAATTGCCCGCCATTTCTCGAAGTGCTTGTTGGCGAAGTTCTGGTTGCATTTCAAGCCAGTTTTTTTTATAAGAGTCTTGAGGCTTTTCATTACTTCGAAGTTTGTCTATTACTTCGTCTAATTGGTTAAGTAGGCCAAGTAGTAGGTCTTTTTGCCTGCCTGTATTTAGTCCTTCTATTGCTAATAGAGTGCCTGTAGAATTAGTTAACCCTTGTTGAATAGTGTTTTCAAGTCGTTTTTTTATAGCTGCCCAAACGGAAATAGGATCTCTTTTGTCTAGTTTGATGTTTATCCCTAAGCCTTCTTGTGAGGGATAGCTACTTGCAATTATTCCTGACTTTGAAAATGAATCTTTGTTACCCTCTTGAGGATCAAGGGAAATTTGAAATGGTCCCCATAGCCAGTAAAGAAAATCTCTGGAAGCATTGAGCTCTCTTTTTCGGCCATAAAGAATAAATTCTTTTAAAGGGTTTTGTGGAGGTTGGTCTAATAGAAACTCTACGTTCTGGAGTTCGTTGTTGATTTCTTGAACGCCACTTAATAGTAGCCATTGTCCGAGTCCCATTGGTGAAGTATTACTTCGAGTCTTTTCAGGGAGTTGAGTTTTCAGTCGAATTACTCGCCCTCCACCTCTAAGTATTTCAATGGATTCTTTTAATGTCTTTAGGCTTGGGTCTTGAAGTAGACCTGGACAATCAAATTGGAGAAACTCACTACTGGTAAGTTTGGTGTTCCCAGGAATCAGAAGTAAGACTGGAGCTGGTTTCCAATATTCTCGTAGCCGCCTAATCTCAAGTTGTATAGCACTAGGCATATCAATATTTTCAACTGACCAGATAACAAGGCATGGATGTCTTGTCATCTCTTCTTTTTTTAGAAAAATTTCAAGCTTTGGATTAGCTTCTGTTAATTGGATTGAAAGTGATTCACCTAATAGATTCGGTGCTAATAACAGAATCTGCTTTGATATTCCCTCAGTCAAATTAGCCACCACTGACATCCTATATATATAAGGTAACGAGCGTCAGGCAAATACTCCAGCCCTAGATGTTATTAATTAACTACGGTTGCTTTTGATTTGGTTTGTAAGGCTAGCCAGATGATTTCTGCATTAAGCAAAGAATTCTTTGCTTAATGGAAAATCTTCTATATGACCATTCTTGACAGCTTTCATTGCTTCTTTAAGGTCTACTGCCCCATCATAAAGAGCTCTTCCGATGATTACCCCTGTAATTCCATAGGGTTTTAGAGCAACTAAGGACAATAAGTCAGATATAGAACCAATACCTCCTGATGCAATAACTGGAATGTTACTTGCAGTGGCGATTTCCTTCATCGCCTCAAGGTTGGGGCCTTGAAGCGTTCCATCTGTTGATATATCAGTACTTATGATTGCCTCTATTCCTGAGCCTTGGAAACTTTTAGCTAATTCAGTAGCAAGAATATTACTTTGATTGATCCAACCATGGGTAGCAACTTTGCCTCTTTTGGCATCTATTCCAATGACAATCTTTCCTGGGTTTCGTTTTGCGAGATTTTTCACTAGATCAGGGTTTTCAATCGCAACAGTGCCAAGGATTACACGATCAAGTCCAAGATTAATTAACTCTTCAGTTCTTTCAACTGTGCGTATCCCTCCTCCAATTTGTATTGGGATGTTGAGGGCCCTGACGATTTCCCTAATACATGAGTCATTTATTGGTAACCCAGTTTTAGCTCCATCAAGATCGACCAAATGTAACCTGCGGGCCCCTTGACTTTGCCAGGCAAGTGCTTGTTTGACGGGGTCTTTATTGAAATGCGTGACGCGGTTGTAGTCCCCTTGATTCAATCGCACACAATTACCTTCCAGCAGGTCTATGGCTGGGATGATTTCCATGATTTTGTTAATTTGCACCCTATTAACCTTCAATAGGATGATTGATAGGGTTTTGTTCTTGTAATTTAAGCGTTTTAATGACCTGGATTAATTGGACTTGATGCTTTGAAGACTCTTTTACTTGGTGGAACGAGGTTTGTTGGTAAGGCCTTGGTACAAAGTTTGTATTCTCAAGGCTTTGAGCTCACTTTATTTACCCGAGGAAATCGCCCTTATCCGGAATATGTTGAGCATCTGAAAGGTGACCGGAGTACTAATAATGGTTTAAGGGCTTTATCAGGTCGAAAATTTGACGTAATCGTGGATATTTCTGGCAGGGAACTTATTGATACTCAGAGAGTCTTATCTATAACTGGTATCCCAAAACATAGATTCCTTTATGTAAGTTCTGCAGGGGTTTATGCAAATTCGAACTTTTGGCCACTTGATGAAGCATCTCCAATAGACCCTAAAAGTAGACATTCAGGCAAAGTAGATACAGAAAACTGGCTTATTGAGGAAAAGATCCCATTTACAAGTTTTCGCCCAACATATATATATGGTCCTAACAATTACAATCCTATTGAGAGATGGTTTTTTGATCGGATTGTTAATAATCGCCCAATACCCATACCAGGGAATGGTCAATGGATAACCCAACTAGGTCATGTGAATGACTTAGCGAATGCAATGACAAAAAGCTTGATGACTGAAGTCTCAAGGAATAGCGTTTATAATTGTTCTTCAAAGAAAGGAGTAAGCTTCCAGGGAATTGTTGAAACAGCGGCATCTGCATGTGGAAAAAAAGTAGATCAATTAGAAATAATTACTTTTAATCCTAAAAGCCTTGATACAAAAGCTCGTAAAGCATTCCCTTTGCGAATCGGACACTTTTTGACGGATATTTCTAAGTTGGAGAGAGATATAAATTGGACTCCAAATTTTAATTTAATGGAAGGGTTTGTGGATAGTTATAAGAATGATTATTTGTTGAATCAGCATATTCCTTTGGATTTCACATCAGATCAGAAACTTGTCGGGAATTGAGATATCGCCATCCAGATACTAGTGCTATAAGTAAAGAAGGCCAGAATATATACCATCCTAAGTTCTGAATTCTCATGGCGAATGTAATTCCTCCCCAACTTTGAGGCCAAAGCATTAAAAGTACACAAAGGAACTGAAGGATGGTTTTAGATTTCCCTTCAAGGGAGGCTGCCCCACCTTGTTTTTTTGATGCCCGCCATGATGTAATAATCAATTCTCTAGACAGCAAAAGCCATACCGCCCAAATTGGCAAGAGGCTTGTTCTGGCTAGCCAGAGGAGTGGAGCTGTAATAAGAATTTTGTCGGCTAGTGGATCAAGACGCGTTCCCCATTCGCTTCCACCACCAGCTTTTCTAGCGAGGATCCCATCGGCAATATCACTTAGGCCGGCAATAAATATTAAAAGCCAAGCATAAATTGAAGATTCGTTTTCTAAAGCTAAAATTACAGCAAACCCAGCAAAAACTCGAAAAAGAGTTAAAGCATTTGCGAGTTTTCTAAGTAGAATTTTTTGGGTGGTCTCTTTTGTTCTTCTCATAGTATTTTAAGAAGCTATTTAATTTTGCATAATTTAATTATTGATTATTGCATTTATGTATTACTGATGCGAAAATATAGTATAGATTCTATTATTCTCAGTTGTGACAATTTTTCTGCTTCTAGTATTGGTTGCATCTCTACTAGCCATGACATATATTGTGCGTCAGATGGATCAAAAATGAAAACACTCTCTGTTTAAGATATTTAAAAGTATTTGTTCAATTTATACTTATATTATTTGCTTTAAGCTTGTCGATTTTTCAATGATTAACTAGAGCATTCAGACACTTCACAATTTAATACTGCTAGTGCTTCATTAGGTAATGAAAGAAATTTATCCAATATTAGATTTCCTGTGGGCAGGATATTTGCTAGGCCAACTAGTTTAACTCTTCCATCCTTTTGAATAGACATACCATTTATCTTATGCCGATTGCTATTTACCTTGTAGGTACTAAGGGCAGTTTCTACTACAAGTTTAGGAGCTTTGAATAATTTAAATATAGACAATTCAAAATCTGCAGAAAAATCGAGTGACATATCGCCAGTTTTTGAGTTTATAAAACCTTCAAACTGCTTTAAAATAATTTCTATTCTTATTCCAGGTAATATTGGAACTCCTAATATTGTTGTTGTTTTCCAATTCAACGGCGGAACTCTAAAACAATTAGGATTAAAATAAATTCTATAGACTGATTCTTTATTTTTTAAAGTGCATATACCTTTACCTCCCCCACCTATTGCATTGTATTCAAATCTATAGTTTCCAATTGCTAATTTGCAATCTTTACGACTTTTTAAGAATATCGACTGCTGTGGACTATTGTTTTTGAAGAAAACTGAATTCATATCTAATAAAGAAGTTTATATCGTTTTCTAAATTCCTATAAGATAAATATATATTGATTCTTAGACAAAATTGTCTTTTTCACATATTCTTGTAAGATTATTATGATTTTTCAATATGAAGTCGCTGCCTCTCAAGCTCTTACCTGGCAGTGATTTGCGCTTAAGCATTGAGGAGCTTGGCCGCCAAGAAAAAAGATCAGGCTTTGTTCTCGGTGTAGTAGGTAATCTTTCTAGAGCGTGTTTTCAATGTCCTGGTCGCTCTAAGCCAACTACATTGGAAGGAAACCTTGAAATCATTACACTAAACGGAACGTTTAATTCGGATGGAGTACACCTCCATCTGAGTATTTCAGATGGAGAGTGTCAAGTTTGGGGAGGACATTTAGAGCTGGGGAGCAAAATCCTAAAGGGTGCAGATATTTTGGTTGGTTTTATTGACGAGAATCAACTAGAAACTAATTTTAAGTCGTCCTCATTTGACAATCCAAAGCATCGTCTTGAAATTGCTGTGATGCCAGAATGTCCATGGTCTACTAGAGCGATTCGATTACTTCGTTCTGTTGAAACACCTCATCATGTACAGATAATTGATAATGATGAGGCTTTTAAAGCTATAAAAGAGAGAAGTGGTATGTCTACCTTCCCTCAAATCTTTCTTGATGGAAACTTTTTAGGAGGCTATGAAGCTCTTAATGAACTACATAAGAAAGGAAAGTTATCTTCTTTAAAATGATAAATAAGAATACAATTTTACTTCTCTAATGAGTTTCTGGAATGAAAAACCATTTTGGTGCCAACCTTGGTCCATATTATTGACAGGTTTAACCCTCTTAATAGTTAACTTCTTATATTTCTACTATTTATGGTTAAAGATATTAGTTGCTCTTTTTATATTCATTTGGTGGTGGTTGTTCTTGATTGTTGCTCCTACAATGTATATTAGTCCAGAGGTAGAAGATAAAACTAAAAGATTATAGATATATAGGTCCTTATATTTCATTAGATTCTTTTATTCTATGGTCCTCAATTATTTAAGTCAACAATAATAATGTTATTTGCCTTGATAAGTAGCATTGTTGACGTCAATATACAAAGTATTAATTAAAAGGAGCTTTCAAAATTACCAAGCAATCTTCTTTAAGTAGTTCTTTATTTACAATTCGACCATTGAAGAAAAGTGACATTCCTCTTGTTACTCAATGGTCTAGAACAGAAGGTTTTGCACCAGGTGCTGGTGATGTGAGTATTTATAGGCATACTGATCAGCAGGGACTTTGGGTTGGAACACTTAGAAAGAAACCCATTGGATGCATAGCTGGAGTTAGATATAACCCTTCATATGGCTTTATTGGTCTTTTCCTTGTGGTTCCAGAGCAAAGAGGAAATGGATACGGCATAGAACTTTGGAAACATGCTCTGGATCATTTGACAGAGGTACCTTGTATTGGATTAGAGGCCGCATTAAATCGTGTAAATGATTATTCAAAATGGGGATTCAACCCTTCTTCTCCAACAACACGCTGGCAATGCAATGGAGAGACCTCAATAAAAAGAATACATAGCTATTCCCATGGAGAAATTCAAGGTCTAATGATCCTTCAGGATAATCAGATACCTTCAGCAGTTATTCAGAATTACGACGCAAAGAGAGAGCCAAGTCCCAGGCCTCATTTTTTAGCAGATTGGCTTAAACATCCTGCGGGGAAGGTATTAGCTCTTGTTGATAAAAATGGATCTTGTCATGGATTTGGGCGTATCCGACCTTGTCTTCTATCGCATGGTGAAGGTTGGAGAATTGGCCCGCTCCTTGCAGATACTCCACAACTTGCCGAATTTTTGCTCAGATTATTAGTCAAACAGCATCAAGGTTCAGTTTTGTTAGATACTCCAGGCCTTAACCCATATGCCAATGAACTTCTTCAGAAACTTGGATTCACTCAAGTTTCTAAAACGCTACGTATGTATCGTGGTTATCAACCACCGATATCCATGAAGGATGTCTATGGTCTAGCTTGTTTAGAACTTGGATAGTTAATAGCAAATTTATTAGATATAAAGATCTTTAGAAATTAATATCTAAATAAAAGAGATCATAAGGATTTAGCTTTGATTACAGATTGTTTTTGGTAGCTTTTTCTCTTAAAATTAGTTTTTCTTTTATTAGATCTGATTCTAGTTGTTCGATTAGATTTGTTACTAGTGTTTGGAATTCGGGCTGGCAGCCTCGAAAAGCAGCTTTGTGTCTTATAGGTTCATTCCGTGTGCGCAAGTCAGTAAGCATTAGCTGCAATGCATCAATCTTGGCATTAGTGTTCATTAGATCTTCCAACGTTCAAGTTATTCATAAATTTATTTTAAAGCCTTCTATTGCTTCTTTCATAGAAATAGGCTTTGTATCTGGACTACTTGTGACTTCTATGATCCTGCCAATTGAGTTGGGTGTTATTAAAGCTTCTATGCAAGATCTGGCTACTAGTCGGCGAGGTATATAAGCATCTTCTTGTTGATCTGGACCAGTAAAATGAACAAATTCATTGTTTAAACCCTCTTCTTTTTCATTTAGCCCACCAGGCCTGATCACCGTCCAATCGAGTGTACTATTTTCAAGGGATTTTTCTCCAATTCGCTTCCATATAAGAATTAGACCAAATAGATTAAGTGGATGCCACCATCTACCTGCACACAAAGAACTAACAAGTATTAAACGCTTAACACCAGAATGCAAAGAACTTTCGACTTGTTTCTGTACACCTAAGGCATCTATTCTTGCAGGACCAGTCAAATCGAATGAGGGTTTCGCCCCTGTTGCAATTATAAGAGCATCACAACCTTTAAGGGCTTTATCAAGAGTGCTTTTATCTGTAAGGGAAATTATATACTGTTCACAATCACAAAGATTTTCTGGAAGTTTTGAATTAGAGCGTATTAACAAACGCACATCATAGCCTTTTTCTAAAGCTTCTTCGGCAACTCGGTAACCTGTTTTCCCGGAGGCACCACTAATTGCAATTTTCATTTTAATTTGATTAGATCTTTATCTTCCCAATGCTTTTAGCAAAGGTAGAATTCAATTATAGGCTTAGTCATGTAAATGAGATAAAAATTTTATGTTTATATATAAATAATAGTGATTTCCTAATTTGAATAAGTTAAAAAGATTATAATTAAGACATATAATATATTTAGTCCTAATAAATAGTGGCTTGATCTGCAACCTATATTCTAAGTCTTTACTGTTTAGGATGAAGAGTTGTCCTTATTTGCAATGATAAAATAGAAATTAGTTATTGCAGTAACTGATGCGTTTTAACTACTACTAATTGACAATGTAAATAATTTTTTAGGTTATATTTATAATTGTTAAAATATCTATTATAATGTTGTTATGCCTTGTGGCAATAAACTGGCTTAGTTCTTTTTGGGAAAAGTTCCTTGCATAAACCACATGCTCTACCATCGCATCCTCTTGCGGTGCAATATTCTCGACCATAGAATATTATTTGAAGATGTAACCTATTCCATTTAACTTTAGGAAATAGTCGTTTTAGATCCTTTTCTGTTGTTACAACATTTTTACCATTCGACAAGCCCCATCTTTGTGCGAGTCTATGTATATGGGTATCAACAGGAAATGTAGGAAGACCAAATGCTTGAGCCATTACGACACTTGCTGTTTTATGTCCTACTCCAGGTAAAGATTCTAAATCCTTGAAATTACTTGGAATTTTGGAATCGAATTTTGTTGAAATAACCTCAGATAGTTCATGCAAAAATCTGGCTTTTTTTCTAGAAAGACCTAACTCAGCGATCCTCTCGTAAATCTTTTCTTCTCCTAAATTGTACATACTGAATGAATCTGAAGCCTCGTTGAATAATGCTGGTGTGAGCTCATTTACTTTCTTATCAGTAGATTGCGCACTAAGAACTACTGCTACTAATAATGTAAAATTGTTTAAATGATATAGAGGAACTTTAGGTTCTGGATAAAGCTCATCAAGTTTTTTGATAATTAAATTTACTCTGTTTGAAATATTCATCGGAGATCAACCAAGAATATTGTTTTTACTTGAACGATATGGTTTTATTTTTGCCGAAATAAATGCAAGTACGAAAATACAAGCTAAGGCTATAAAAACTAATTTTTTTCCTCCAACTAATAAGCCAGCTCCTAATGCTACTACAGGTGGATTTGAAAGACTAATACTTATAATTAAAGCAGGGATGAATTTTTTCCAAGGAGTTTTTGTTAACCCAATAGCATAACTTACAAAATCAAATAGACCAGTCATTAAAAATCCAGTCATTAAGAAGAAGTTACTTTCTAAATGTTTTTCACTTAATTCTTCTATTTTATATATAAATCGTTTTCCAACAAACTTTCTTATAAAGTCTTTACCGTAAAATCTCGATATTAAAAAACAGATAGAACACGAAATTAGATCTGCCAAGCAAATGATAATAATACCTAACTTGAATCCAAGTAATCCACCAGACAATAGTGAATATGCTGTACTTGGTAATGCTGGAATTATTATACTAGTGAAACGAAGTAAAAATAACACAAGAGGGATCCAAGCACCCATTCCTTCTACCTGGCCCCGTATATTTTCTATGCCTATTTGATAGGCTAAATAAATAAATAAGAGAACTAATATAATAAATGATATTGATTTTAAAGATCTTCTTAGGTAACTAATTAACTTTGATTTTCGCTTCATCTGCATGAAGACTCGTGAGAAAGATGTTTGACTCTATATCATATTGTAATGGTTTTCTAAATATATTAACAATTCCCTTTTGCCTCTCTAATTTAGAAGATCTCAAAGGAAATAAAAAAAAGAATCTACTGTTTTTTAGGACCAAAGGTGGAACAATTGTAGCTTAAGCTACATAGGTATGTAGAAAATATCACAATAAGGCTATTCAATACTAGGCAGGTAATAGGAGAAAATATTGATAGATCAACGTTCAAGCTAAATTGTTTAGGCCTTTATGCTTCCAAGAGCTGAAAAGTTTTAGTCTATTAGCAAATAATCGCTATAGCGATTATTTGCTAATAGTACAAGCTTCCTATGTTCGAGGAGAATTATTTTATTATCACGCCATAAATTGACTAAATCACTTTAAACTCATATGCATTAAAATTTTGGACAATTTTAGTTTAAAAATTGAAAATCTAACCTTTGAGTATAAAACTACTTTTAAGGATAAATGGAGTTTGAATAATCTAAATCTTGCAATTCAAAATGGTGAATTAATTGGACTGCTAGGTCCTTCTGGTTGCGGGAAAACTACTCTACTTAGATTGATAGCTGGGTTTGAACAACCTTCCAAAGGAAGAATACTTATAAATAATCATATTGTAGCCACACCTGATTTTTTATGTCCCCCTGAGAGGCGAGGGGTTGGTATGGTTTTTCAGGATTATGCACTTTTTCCACATTTAAATAGCTGGAGAAATGTCTGTTTTGGTCTTCGAAGAGGCCAGGATAAAAGCAGAGCAGAATGGCTTTTTGATTTGCTTGGTCTTTCAGACTTAAGGAATAGGTATCCCCATGAACTATCTGGCGGTCAGAAGCAAAGACTCGCATTGGCAAGAGCCTTGGCACCTGGAACATCACTTGTAGTTCTTGATGAGCCATTTTCAAATTTAGATGTAGGTGTTCGATTAAAATTAAGATCTGAACTTTCAGCAGTTCTTAAGACTTGTTCTGCGAGCGGTATTTTAGTTACTCATGATCCTGACGAGGCCCTAGCAATATGTGATCGTGTCGCAGTCATGTGTGATGGACAGTTGCATCAATGCACAAGTCCTAATGATTTAGTTCATAAACCATCTTCTTCTTTTGTTGCTCGTTTTGTTCTCCAGCGTAATGTATTACCAATTAGCTTAAGCGAAGGGATTATATGGACACCTCTTGGTAAACTTAAATATCCTACCAATCAAAGAATAATTAATGCTAATGAGATAATATTTGATGATCAATCTCTAAGAATTGAAAAGAATACAAAGGGCAGAGCTATTGTTGAGGGTTGTGAATTTCAAAGTAATCATTGGTTGCTAAGAGTTAAGTTTGGAATATATAAACTTAGGATATATATGTCTTTAGGAAAATCAATAAGGCCTGGAGATAGATGCAATATATTTTTTGATAGTAATAAAACCGGGATCTTATTTCCAGGAGCAATCAAGTGCCCTTTGAATGAATTGATTGAGTAAGCAAGTTACTTGTTTGTGCAAATACATTTACCACCTTTCCATTTTGAACATTTTCTTTTCTTACAACTTTTCTTTTTATTTGTTTTTATAATATTCCTATTTGCCAGCCTATCTGTTGAATAATTACCAATCGACTCAGTCATGCTTTTTTTATACGGTTTAACCGATACTGAGATTCATTATCACTTTAATCTTTGAGTTAATCCTATAAGCAGATAGTTTTTTTTATTAAAGTACCTGTATCATTTAATACATGAGCAAGGCGACCTGCTCTAGTTGATTTCACTAGGAGTTAAACTCCTGAAAAATTATGACAATAACAACAGATTCTGCTTTCAAGGTTGCAAAAGGTCCAGCTGGTCGTGCGATGGCTGAGCCAATGCAAGTTGAGCTTGTTGAAGCCTTGCATCAGCATCTCACAATGGAAAGAAACGCAAGCGTACAATATTTTGCTATTTCACTTTGGTTTGCAGAACGAGAACTTAGAGGATTCTCTAAGTTCTTTAATGATGAAGCTCAGAATGAACAGGAACACGCGAGTAAATTTTCAGAATATTTAATAGCCCGTGGTCAATCAGTTGTTCTTGAAGACTTAAAATCACCAATTCAATCTTGGCAAGACATTGAAGAGATCTTTTCTGCTTCATTTTTAATGGAAGCAGACGTCACAACCTCTTTACATCAACTATATGCGACTGCAGAAAGGGACTCTGATTACCGTACAACCGTTTTTTTAGACCCTGTTGTTGAGGGACAAACGTCTTCTGAAGATGAATTTGCATATTTGTTGGGAAGGGTCAAGTTCGCTCAAAACCAACCCTCAGCATTATTAATAATAGATAGTGAACTTAATGGATAGTAGTTCGCTAATCAAACACTTAAATGAGTATTAATTGCTAGTTTTTGCTCTTCTACACAACTCTATAAGGAATTCAATCGAAAGACTGTCAATTGGGTAATCGTTTTTGATACATGAAGCTATAGTTAGAATTTCTAATCTTCGTGACTCAAGGTACATTAATTCATTGTTTAGTCTATGTGATAATGACTTATCCTTACAATTTAAAATTGAGTTAAGAATATTCTTAGTACGGGATCGAATAAAATTGACTTCTCTTGCGAGATTTCCTATAACTGTATTTGAACCTTTTAGCGTAATCATTTTATAATTTAGGCGGCTAAAGTTGAAGTTTCTATAAGGATTGGAGCAACTTTTAAGATTGGTTCTCCCGCAGGTACATTTATTAAATCAGCTGACTTAAGTCTTGATATTAAACGTGTTGATGTAACTCTTGTCGATCCAATCAACTCTCCAATTCTTTCATGAGTAAGTCTGAATGGTAGCTGGCACCAATCGCCACATCTTCTGCCGAGTCTATTAACTAGGAGTGCAATTAATGCTTGTAGCCTTTGCTCAGCATTCCCAAGATGTCGAATCCGAAGGAGTTGGAGTGTCCATTCATTTACGGCATCAAACGCTTCTGCTTCATTTACTTCTGAATCACTGCGAAAAATAAGCGGTGTTAATGCTTCTACGCATACACCTTCGCTACATAAGCGATCAGTAATAACTTGATCTCCAGCTTGAAGGAAAGCAATTGTCATGCCTTCTGTCTCTTCACAAGGGCAATAAACACGAGCCACTCCCTCTATGACTTCTATACAAGACCTTGTGGTTCTAGTAGAAGGATCAATTAGAACTGATTGTCCTGTTGGCATCCGTACTGGAGAAAACGGATCTTCTGGTAGAAATCTGAAGCTCATTTCTAGCCTGTCTAAACTGCTTGTTGAGAAGGACTCTCAACCTAGAGCCTTGATGGCCTTTTTTGCAAGCGATTCTCAATAGCAATTAGTTATTGCGAGGAAATTGATCATATGCACTTGATTTTGTGATTATTTATACATTTATTTTTTTTGCAATTCCAAAGTCATTCGTTTGATTGTCTCAAATGCTCATTTTTGAATAGTTGATATGGATTGCATTTTTTTGTTGATATATTGTATGATTAATTGAATTATTTAATAAATTATTAACCAGCTAATAGCAGATGCAAAATGGTTAATTATTTTTGATATTTAGTATTTAATTTTTTTCTATTATTTACTTTATATTGTTTGCTAATAATCCAATCTTTTCAAGTCTTTGACAAAAAAAACCCCGCTTATTGCGGGGCTTTTTGATTTTCCTTGCTATCAAGAATAATCTCTTTGAAAAGAGATTTCTAGCCAGCAGAGATTTCGTTGGTTTCCAAGTTGTCAAACAACTTGCCAATACGCCTGAAGTCAAAGCCCATTGCTCTTAAACCATGCCAGAGATGTCCCTGAAGGTAGAAGAAACCTACGTAGTAGTGGAAATTGGCAAGCCATGCACGTCCAGTATGTGCATCATTAGCCAAGGTTTGAGTATCTAAGAAGTAAGGAGCTATCTCTAACTTGAGATTAAGAACCTCTCCGTAGAGCTCTGTTGGGTAAATGGTGGTGTTTGTTGATACCCAGAAGGCTGCAACAAAAGCTGTATAGGCTGCACCAGCAAGTGAAGTGGAGAGAACCCATTCAGCACCTAATAAACCTTTACCTTTGAATTCGGTGTATTCACCAAAATTACTAGTGAAAATATGGAATGCAGCACCTGCTGACATAAAGATTGCTAGGAATGCATGACCTCCCATGATGTCTTCGAGACTACTGATTGAAAGGAAGTCAATTTGGTGATTCCAGATAGCTCCAAGATCTAGGTTGTATTGAACCTTTCTGACAGCTCCTATTGCAGGGTCATAAATTCCATTGTATTTAGCCCATTCAACAAACTGAACGTTGCCAAGTGCAAGGAAACAAAGGTGGTGACCAAGAATTGAAGTGAGTCTATTTGGATCATCCCAGGAGAATGCGAACTTGTTAGGTCTGGAACCTGCTGGATAATCTTCTAGTTTCTCTTTATATCTAAAGGAGTGAAGCATTGCTCCACCTGCATAGACAGCGGAGAAGATTAGGTGAAAGACCGCTACTACTGTGATCGCGTAGGGATCAGTAAGTACACCGTTTTCACATCCACCTAAACCATAAGTTGCAAGATGGGGCAGCATTACTAGACCCTGATCACCCATTGGTAAAGATGGGTTGTAGCGGGCTAGCTCAAAAAGTGTGTTTGCACCAGCTCCAAAGCAAATCAAGCCTGTATGACCAATATGCGAGGCAATAAAGCGGCCTGAGCGGTTAGTTACTCCAGTATTACCCGCGTACCACGCGTAGGTAACGTTGGGGTTCCCGTAGGTCTGCACGAGAAAAAATTTAAAAGGGCGTCAATAAGATATTTTCTAGTGAGCAATTATGGAAATTCTCTTCACATGGCTTAATAATAAAACTGTGATATTGATGTCGTGGATTGGTATCATTTGTTTTTTGATTACCCTCATTGAATCTTAAAAAATAATTTATTTCTCTTATCTTTTTTCTGGACCTCCTTTTACTGTTGAAAGGGCAGTTCCATCAAGAAATTGCTGATCAAGAAGTAGTAAAGCCGCACTATTCTCTCCTGCAAGGCGTAGTCTTTTTCTTACAAAACGTGCCTCGGCTTCTTCTTGTAATTGTTCAGCTACAAACCAGTCAAGCAATGCTGTAGCACTTCTTTGCCCCGCTTTTTCAGCAATTGAATAAATGCGATTTATAGACGCTGTGACAGCTTGTTCCATTTCGTATACATCATCAAAAAGAGTTTGTGATGATGTCCAACTGCGCTGAGGCGCTTCAACACTTGGGAGCTCAACTTGTTCGTCACAATCTACTAAGTAAGCAATTAGCCTGTCAGCATGTCCTCTCTCTTCTTGACTCTTTATCTGCATATATGAAGAAAAACCTGCCAAGTCCCTTTCCCTTAGCCAAATTGACATAGCAAGGTATGTATGGCTTGCTTGGAATTCAAAAGAAAGATGATTGTTAATTTCTCTAGTTAACTCCTGCATGAATTTAGAACCTTGGTTTACAAATAATATTTGAATTTATTTTATAAGTCAAAGTTAAAGCTCTTAGAGATTTGACTTCCATAGAAATTATTTATACTATGAATTGATGAAATTTTATTGAAATTGTCTAATTCATGGCCTTCTGAAGAGCAACTAAATATTTTAATTAATAAAACAGCTTCTACAACAGATATGAAATCGGGCTGTAAAAGGTTAGTCATATTGACTGGTCTTTTGGGTGATTTTGATAGCTTTGAATATGTACAATCAATTATCAAACATATAGAATTAATACATTCTTTCAATATAAGATTAATAATAATAGGAATTGGAGACTCTAAGTCTAGACAGAAGTTTTGCTCTTTTGTTAATATCCCTAGTGAATACATTCAGGTAGAGGATAATTCTTATTTACATAATAGTTTAGGCTTGTGTAAAGGGCTGGATTTGAATTTTAGCCCTTTTGTTAACTTGTTGTTTATGTGTGTAGGGGTTCATTCACCAGGCACAATAAGGGAGGTTTTACGTGGCTATATAGGAGATTCCGAGTCGAAACACATTTTTGATTCTAATGATGATGTATATACAGGTATTTTTCCAACCTTCAAAGGATCATTATTTGAACGTGCAGGAGGTAAAGGCTTTCTTAGACCTTTTGAAATGGCAACATTAAGATTGGGTAACATGGTAGAAGTCCTAACTAATTGGAATATTTATATGACAAATAAAATGTATTTAACTCAAAGGGGAGGAACTTTTTTAATTGATGCAAATGATAAGTTGTTATATTCCTATCGATCAACAAGTTTGCTAGGGTATTCCTTAAAGATGTCAAATCCGATTTGGTACCTTGAACCTTATTTGAAGTGATTAAAACTTTATTGGAATAGACTGAGTTGATACAGAGTCTATGAGTTCTGACCAGATTTATATATAAAAATTGTATACATTTTAAGATAAATATAATTTAAATCTATTATACATTGATTATATGTTAAATCTTGCCTCCCATGATGTCTAAAAGGTGTAATGTTTGCGGAAGTAATGATTTTAGAGCCGATCGTGCTCTTGCAGGAAGACTTGTTTGTAATCAATGTGGTACAGCTTTGGGTCTAGGTAATCCTAAAAGGAATAATTTCAACAAATACACTAAAAAGCATAATAAAAGATTGTTTATCTATATCTTATTAGCTTTTTTGATATTTCTATTATTAATATTTATATAGTTAATCAGATTGACAAATTTAAATGGAAGGGAATGCTCTCCAGAATCCATTCTCCTGTATAATTTTTATAGGAGCCTCATATAAATCTGATAATAGTTTTGAGGTTATACACTCTGAAGGAATATCATCTTTTATCAACCTTCCATTCTTTATTAGGATAACTCTCTGTGTATTTCTAATAATACTTTCAAGATCATGAGTTATTTGGATTAATGTTGTTCCATTATTTGACAACCTCTCAAGGATAGAAATTAATTTAAACCTACTTTTTATGTCAAGATTGGATAGTGGTTCGTCTAGAATTAAAATCTGTGGATTGTTTGCTATTGCCCTTGCCATTAAAATTCTACGTTTTTCACCTTGAGAAAGATCCCCAAAAAAATTATTTTTAATTTTATCTAATTCAAATTCGTCAATTAATTTTGATAGTTTTATTTCCTGGTCAATATTTAATGACTCTTTATTTTTTACGTTAGTTGATCCAAAAAAACCTGACCTTATAATCTCGCAGGATTGTTTATTTCTATTAATTCTGGAGCTGATATCAGGAGTTAGGAATCCAATACGCGATCTTAAATCCCAAAGGCTTATATTTTCCTTATTGAAAAATTTTATGGAGGACTCTTTTTTAAAAATAGGGTAAAAACTTTTTTCGATTAATCTAAATAATGATGTTTTGCCTGAGCCATTTGGACCTAAAATTACAGTATTTTCGTACATGTTTAATTCTAGATTTAGATTGTGGAAAATTCTTCTAGGGCCTAGCCAAGCTTCTACATTTTTTATTTGAATCCAAGGTATCTGCTTACACATTTATTTTAAAAGGTTTTATAAGATTCTATTATTTTGAACACTAATTTAATAAAAGGACATCTTTTTATATTTCTATAAACCTGTCATTTCTTTCTTGAGCTGTATTGACCAATTAGAAAGCCTTTCATCAGTCATATCAGATTCGCTATCTTCATCAAGTGGAAGTCCACAGAAATAATCTCCTATAACACTTTTTGATTCTTCGAATGTGTAATTTTCTTTGCTGACATAGCCAACCATTGTGGCACCTGCTTTTATGAAATAGGAATGTAGTTCTTCCATAGCATCACAAAAATTCTCCGTGTAGGTTGATGAGTCCCCTAAACCAAAGAGAGCTACTTTTTTACCTTTCAGACTTAAAGCCGCTATATCCTCAAGTAATGAGTCCCATGCAGTTCCGGAACGTTCGCTATCTGCTCCTGTATTCCATGTAGGAATACCACATATGATTCCGTCTAGAGTTTGAAACTCATTTAAATCGGGAAGGTCTGCTAAATCTTTGGGGGATTCAGCAGTAGAGAGCATCTGATGTAAACGCTCTGCTATATCTTCTGTTTTACCAGTAGTAGTTGCGAAGTAAATACCTACAGCCATGAAAAGTTCAATGCTGTTACTGTCTTAGTTCAAATTACCTTTAGGTGAGGTCAATTATTAACAGATTAATATGATTAATTATACATTGTCAGAGTATTTATACGAACATAGTAAGTAACTCTATTATTCTTAAAACAAAATAAAATTTGTCAAAAAAATTATGTGATTTACATGTGTCAAAAATTGTCAAATAAAAATTAATTTAGAAGTTCTTGTTGGGAATTAAGAAAATGTTATATTATTGATCTCTTAATAAGAAGTCAACTTAGTTTAAAACTCCAAAATTCAAATAATTGCCAGCTAGACCATAGAAAAATTCCGAGGAATGCCCAATTCATCCAAGCAGGACGATTCTGATTTTGGCTCATTTCAATTTATAATGTTTTTATTAATTTAGCTTTGAATTAATCAATGTCTATATTTCCGTAAATTAAATAATTAAAAATATCAGTCCTATTGGAATAAGAACACGTATAGCTAGTTTATATAGTATCTCTCTACGGTTGCTTATAGCTAATTTGGGATTTTCTGGTGGGTATTCCATTTCCATTTCTTTATGAATTGCATTTGTATGTTCATTAGTCGGATGTAATTCCCAGGGTTTATCTTTAATGAGGGCACTTTGTAGCCAGTCCCAATAGTATTGAACCATTTTATCTTCACCAAGTAATTTAACATTATCTTTTTCTACATAACCCATTTGTTGGTTAAATGTTTGAGTTTTTAAAATATTATAATCTTCAGAAAATACTTTATAGAAAACTCTATGTTGAAGATTCTTAAATAAGAACAAGTTGGTTATTATTTTATTCTTCATGAATTTTCTATAGTGTCTTACGATTACTCGAGCTCTGTTTTCTGCTAATGGTATATGATCTAATACTTGCACATACCTAGAGCTTTCCTCTTGACCCTTATATATAACGACTCGTCCAGGAGGTATAAATTTTATGGTTATAAATTCCCCTTTAGATTTATCTTTATGATTATATTTGCTTTGAATTTGCCGATGTTCTCTAGTGATTACCTGGTTAAAGCTTGTTATAACATTTCTGCTTACATCTTTATCTGGAATTGTATCTCCATGTACCCAGAAAATATGGAGGATGTCTAAATGATTTTCTATAATCCTTGCCCAGTCTGCTTTAAAATCAACAGTAACTTCTTCAAATTCGTATTCTGGTATTTTATATCCATATGACTCCACTAATGTATTCTCTAATGGTGATTTAATTTCAAACTCATTTAAATTAGTTTTCGCCTTTCCTGTATAATAAATATATATATATCCATTCTTTTCTACGCATGGATATTGATATAAATGTATCTTTTTCGCATAATTATCATAGTTCGTATCAACAATATGTGAGCAGGTTATCCTGTCTATATTTGTACATTGCCCTTTTGAAGAGTACCTTGCCCCATGGTATGGGCATACAATTTCTCCGCCCTCTAGCGCACCATCCAGAAACGAAGCCCCTCTATGAGGACATAAGTCCTTAATGCATCTGACTATTGAATCTTTATCTCTATATAAAACCAAAGGTTCATTGTACATCGAGAAATGGTACAACTTGTTTGTTTTTATTGATCTACTGCTACTAGTTGCATACCAGCCTAATAAGCCACCTTGAAGTTGGTTGGAAGGCCGAACTGTACTTTGTTCTTTTGTCAGTTGTTGGATATTCTCCTGCTGTAAAGAGTCATTCCTTGAGGACTCTTTACTCAGGTCAAGTGAATTAAATTGTTTTAATTCCTCTTGGCTCATGGTTGCTTTCCAATATTAATAAAGTAAATAATGTTTCAAAGCACAAAATACTCTACGCCATAGCCTGTTGAGTGCCGCCATTAAGGGGGATTTTGTAGCTTCTGTAGCAACTAATCAACTTTCAACGAAATCCCTTGCCAGCATAGAAGTGTCTTAGTATGACAAATTATTATCAACATTAAAAAAGATAGTATTTTGGGCGCATTTAGGTGTATATAAGCTCGTTATAGTTGGAATCGTTTTGATTTAAGTATTACTGTCCTATAGATTTATAAAAAAACATAGCCGGTTTCTTTTCTGGGATTTTTATTTATGACGGCAATATCAGTACGCTCAATTTCTAAAAGTTATCAAATAAGTGAGAAAAGTCCTGGTATCAAAGCAGCTTTAATGCATATGTTTGTAAGAAAGACTAAAAATATCCTTGCTGTTAATAAACTAGACTTTGATATAGAAGAAGGTGAAATAGTTGGCTTTATTGGCTCAAATGGGGCTGGCAAGACTACAACTTTAAAAATGTTATGTGGTTTGATTCATCCAAGTTCTGGATCGATAAATGTAGCTGGCCATATTCCTGTTCTACGTCAAAACAGTTTTCTTAATAAAATTACTTTAGTAATGGGTCAAAAACAACAGTTGATTTGGGATCTGCCTCCCTTGGATTCCTTACGTGTTAATGCAGCTGTATATGGTTTGTCCAATAGAGAAGCAAAGAAACGAATTGAGGAGTTGTCTACAATGCTCGAACTTGGCAATGAATTGTATAGACCAGTAAGGAAGTTGTCTCTAGGTCAACGTATGAAATCTGAACTTTTGGCTGCGCTGTTACATAGGCCTTCTATTTTATTTCTTGATGAACCAACCTTGGGCTTAGATATCAATTCTCAAATAAGAGTTAGAAAATTTCTTGTTGAATATAATAAGAAATTTGGAGCAACAATACTTCTTACTAGTCATTACATGGGAGATATTACCTCTCTCTGTAAACGTGTTTTGCTAATAAACGAGGGAAAGCTTTTTCATGATGGCATGTTATTAGAACTTACTGAGAAATTATCACCTTATAGATGTGTTAATATAGAACTAACTAGTCCTATTCCAAGAGAGCAATTTATACAATTGGGTAATATCGTTAAATATGATCAGAATTTAATAGAGTTGCTTATTCCTAGATCTGAGCTTACCAATAGTTTAACTACTCTACTAAATAATTTTCCTATTAAAGATTTAGAAGTAAAAGATCCACCTATAGAGAAATTAATAGGTAATTTATTAGAAAAAGGTCAAATAAATTTATGAGTAGAATTAATTTAATGTCTAAGAATATAAAAAGGTTTTTACGTATATCTTTTGCTTTATTTTCCTCTCAATATTCATTAATGATTGAGTATCGAGCCGAAATTGCTTTATGGGCAATTTCGGGTATGCTTCCATTAATTATGCTTGGGATTTGGCGAGAATCTGGAATCTCCCTTGCTCTTAGTTTAAATAAAGATTGGCTTACTCGTTATTTTATATCAGCATTTATTGTTAGACAATTTACTGCAGTTTGGGTAATGGTTTCATTTGAAGAGGATAATTTAGAGGGTCGCCTTTCTCCTTATTTATTGCAACCTATTATGCCTTTTTGGAGATATTTTTTTTCACATATAGCTGAGCAATTTTCAAGAATACCAATTGTCCTGATTATGTTGCTTTTAGTATTTATTAGTATGCCTGGAGCTTTTTGGTTTCCAGACTTTGGGCACTTAATGATTTCCATCTTTGCAATATTCTCAGCATTCTGTGTTCGCTTTTTGTTGCATTGGCTATTCTCTATGATTTGTTTTTGGACAGATAGGGCAAGTGCTCTTGAGAGATTATTGTTGATTCCATACCTTTTTTTGTCTGGTTTAGTGGCCCCTTTAGAGGCATTTCCTGACTCTATCAAAACCTTTGCATTATTTACTCCATTCCCATACATATTATCATTTCCTTCAAGATTACTTGCAGGACAAGAAATCAATATAATTAAAAATTTTTTAATTCTATTTCTATGGGGTTTAGTTCTTATTCTGCTAGGACACTATTTTTGGAAATTGGGTCTTAAAAGATATTCTGGCATGGGAGCATAAAAAGGTTAATATATATCATATGAATAAAATAATAAAAACCATTTATTCATTTTGGAGTACTAGTATAGCAATAGAAATGGAATATAGATTTAATATAATTATCGAGATCCTATCATTATCAGGGAATTTAATAGGGAGTTTATTTACATTATCTTTGTTCTATGGACCTAATACAAATTTAGGTGGTTGGAGTTGGCCATCTTCGCTAGTCGTTTTAGGTATATATACTATCTTAGATGGCTTTACTATCTCAATCCTTCAGCCAAATTTGAGCCGTATTGTTCGTCATGTCCAAAATGGAACATTAGATTTCGTCTTATTGAAACCGATTTATAGTCAATTGTGGGTTTCACTAAGACTGTTTTCACCTTGGGGAATTCCTTCTGTTTTTGTAGGAATGATTTTGATTTTATTTGGTATTTATTATAACAATTTAATTATTAATTTTCAGACTATTATTTGTTTCTTAACTATGCTTTTTTCTAGTTTATTGATTCTTTATTCTCTTTGGTTTCTTATTGCTTCAACGAGCATCTGGTTTGTAAAGGTATGGAATGCAAATGAGGTACTTCGTTCAACATTAGTAGCAGGACGTTATCCCATTTATTCTTATCCAAGCTTACTCCGTAGGCTTTTTACATTTATTTTGCCAATAGCGTTTCTCACAACAGTTCCTGCGGAAGCTTTACTAAATATTTCTTCTCCTAGTTGGATAACAGCATCTGTTTTCGTTTCATTTAGTTTTTTAAATATAACAATATGGTTCTGGAGATACGCTTTGCGCTTCTATACTTCAGCATCTAGTTAAATATTTAATGAAGTTTATGAAAATACTTATAACTATCTTAGTTAATAACCAATTAAAAATTATTCACTAAAATGAACAGACTAATAGTTGTACAAAATATAGAGAGAGAAGGACCAGGACTCTTTAATCTAATAGCAAATCAATTAGGTTTGGAAATCATTAACACCTATCCTTTCTTAGGCGATAGTATCACCATACCAAAACAAAAGGATATTTTATTAATACTTGGTGGATCAATGGGTTTATCAGATCTTAATAATCCAGAATATTCATGGTTGAAAAAGGAAATTGCATTAATTAAATACGTAATGAGTGCTGACATTCCTTTTATTGGCATTTGTTTAGGAGCGCAATTGCTAGCATACGTTGCAGGAGGTAATGTTACTCCTTTGCTAGGGAAGAATAGTTCAAGTATCTTACCTGAAATTGGTTGGTCTAAAATAAATTTTATAAAAGAAAATATCCCGCCTCGATTAAATATTGATTTGAATAATGATTTTTATGCTTTGCATTGGCATGGAGATAGAATTTTACTTCCAAAAGGGAATAATTTACTTGCATCAACAGATCGATGTAGAGAACAAATCTTTATGATCGGGCGAAAAAATTTTGGTATTCAATGTCATATTGAAGTTGAAGAAGAAGATGTAGAAAGGTGGATAATCGAAGACGAAAAGTTTATTAAATTAACATATGGTGAGCAGGGTAAGAAAATTCTTAGAAAACAAAATCAAATGTATTGTACTAACACAAAGGAAATTAGAAGTGCCTTAATTAGTAATATATTAACGTTCTTAAAGTAGGATAATTAAATTAATATTTAACAAACTAAACTAGATATAAAGTTGTTTTTAAGCTTTATATAAAGGATTATTTATTTTTTACCGCCAATGGTTTCAAGATATTCTGATGCTTCCTCTATATTGTCGCAGAATTTACATGAGCCTAAATAGCAGCCTAGAAAGCGTTCAAATACTCTCTTCCCTCCTGTAATTTGATATGTATGAATAGTTCCTCCTTGTGGAGTGGCTGATACAAGCTCTGGAAGAGAAGGCATATTTAAATTGATGACTCTATATAAATGCCTTATTTTTTGTGGTTTTGCAATAGGTGCAAGTACTTTGAGCTCTAAATCATTTATTATTTAGGTTTAAATACTTAGAGAGTAGAGAATTGGGATGGACTTCTGCTGGGATCCTTGTATTGTTGGATACTCTTAAAACTAAAACCTTTAACATTGTGGTTCAAATTAAAAAGAGTAAGATTAAATATTAAACATTTATTTATTGATCTGTTATTAGATCTAAAAAGCTCTGTCTATGTAACTTTAATGGTTCCTTTAAATAAACAAAGTTTCTACCTAATAATTCTTCAACTTTTGAGAGGATATGATATTGATCAAGAGATTTAGGTAGTACATAATTTTCATAACACGCAAAATGGTCGTAATTTGTCATGCCATAACTCATGACAGGTTTACCAAGGTTAATTGCTTCTTCTAGAGTTGTTGATGAAAGTGAAATGAGACAGTTTGAATCAACAAGATCATTAATAAAACTAGTGCCTTTTGATATTTTAACAAAATCTTTGTAGGGCTCAATTATTTCAGATAGAAATTTATATTTGATTTCATTATCAAATCTAATTCTTACTACAAGTTTTACTTGATTTTGTATTAAGCTTAATCTACTACATAATTTTTGTAGGCTATAAATATATTCATATGATGATTCATATATGAAAGTTCTAGATCCTAATTCTTTGATTGTACTTGCATAAAGTATCTTTAATCTTGGATTAACTTTAGAATTTGATATTATATTTATCGATTTTGAATTTAATTGATTTTGCATTAAAATCATCGGTTTGATTTTTACGAACGAATAACCATTTAAACTTAGATAATCATCTGAAAATGTAGATTGACTGCAATGTATAACTGATGGTGTTTTAGTAAACAAAGATCCCAATGATAATTGATATGAAGAATAAAAAGAAGCGGTAAACTTTTTTTGTTTAGTATGTGTTCCGTGTGAAATAAGATAAGTCTTACATTTCTTCGATACTAACGTTGTACTAAGTGCATACAAGTCTGGAAATCTAGTTGTATGGAATGTTCCTCTTATAATTGTCTTGTTAATAATCAAGTCTGTATAATTTAAAAAGCCTAATGTGTTTACTAGATATTTGTTGATATCATTTCCTAATTTATTTAAATATTGCTTAGGAAGAGTGTTGATCTCTTTTAATCTTTCCAAAATCTCTGTGTAACTAGAAGTATCTTTATTTTTATTGATTGGCAAAATAAAGAATGTAGGTTTTATAAATCTATTTGGGAGGATTGTAGAGACAAGCAGCTTATAAAGTGAGTAAATATAATGTCTATTTTTCCGTGCAGGATAATAGGATATTACTTTCTTTTTGTTTTTTAGAAGAAAATATTTTAATTGATCTATAAAATAACCTTTTGAGCAAGAGAGAAGATAATAGACCTCATTCTTCTGGAAATAATATTTCAATATAACCCTCTGAATGAAACCCATTAATCTTTTAATAGGATCATAATCAATTTCTACAAAACTCTCTAAATATCGATAAAAGCTCCCTTTTGTTTTTGTTAATTTTTTTTCAATTGCAATGATAAGATCCTCTTTTGATTGAAATGATACCCATTCTGATTCCAGAAATAATAAGTATGTTGCCTCATTTGGGAGGATATTATAGATGTAGAAATATGAACTAAGCCTCAAATAAAGATAAGGTCCAAGTAGTTCATCTAGAGATTGAATATGTTTAAAAGAATCTATTCCCTTTATGCTATTTATAATCTCCTTGCTAGACTTTTCTACATTATATACTATTTCTTCAGAGTCTTTTGCTGTTTTTTCTGGGTCTATAAAATTAGAATTGCATTCTTTTTCTTTATGAAAGTATTCAGAATTTAATGTGATGCATATTGAATTTGCACCTTTATCACTTAGGTAATTTTTTTCTGCTTCTTTTGTTAGGATATATAGTTGTGGATATTTCATGATAAGATTAATTTGCTTGGAGCTATCCTTTAGTTAATTCAAATACTTATTTTAGTTGTAAACATAAGTATAAAAAAATAGATAAAAATATTAAAGAAGTTTACCAGAATTTAATCGTATATTTAATCTAATTTTTAAAAAGTAAAAATTATCTTAATTAGTCGCTTTGAAAATGGTGGCGGGGGGGAGATTTGAACTCCCGACCTTCGGGTTATGAGCCCGACGAGCTACCAGACTGCTCTACCCCGCGATGTGTAAACAGCATACATCTTAGACCTTCGCAAATGTAGAATTTATTTAATTTTGCTGAAATCTCAACTCCCCTTTTACTTCAAGTTGAACACCTGGTGATAAAAGCAGGACTTTTTCTTCTAGTTCTTTTAGAGATGTTGGTGTAATCCAGTCGAGCTGCCGTAGCACTTCAAGTGCTACGGCTTGTTTTGCACGCTTTGACCCATCTTCAACCTTTATTGCGACTCCTATTCCTGAACCCAACTTACTTAGACATTGAACTCCTTCTGCTCCACTTTTACTTATGATTTGTCTATGACCTCGACAAATTAATTCGGTATCAAATACTCCTTCTCCTCCAATTAAGTCAGGATGGGCAAGTATGGCTCTATTGATTTGTTCAAAGTCAGCATTTTTGGATTCACCTAAGTGCGCATAAAGCTGTGATATTTGTGATAGTTGGAGAAGTAAGGTTGGTGCACCACAATCATCTCTTGCCGCGACAAGTTCTTCTGCTGGCAAACCAAGTATCTCGGCGACTCTTCTGAATATTTCTAATTGAAGTGGGTGTTTCCCTTCCAAGTAATTCCTTAATGGCCAATTCATTCTTTTGCATGTAGCTAAAAATGCCGCATGCTTGCCAGAGCAATTGTGTTCTAAAGGACTTTTACGATTTAGTGGAATAGGGCACTGGAGCAAACTTACATCTAAATTGGAGTTCCATAATATCTTAAAAGCTTCACGAGCATGTTTTGGTGTCCCTTTATGAGAACCACAACTGATTGCTATACTCTTTCCTTCGCAATTAATTTTTTCTGCTGTACCACTACTAATAAAAGGAAGAGCTTGAAAGGGCTTTAATGTTGATCTTGTAAATGTTTCGAATTTTGATTGGCCAGCTGACTTTAATACTCTGCCTTTTGAATCGCAAACTGCCACATGTACCCTATGGATTGATTCTATGCTAGGCCCACGTTTAAGCCTTACAGTTAATATTGGTGTATGTGAATTGTTATTGGACTCTAGTCCACTTACAAGATTCATATGAGTGAATTTAGATACTTTATGAGAGCTGAAATCAAGAAGCTATAGATGTAGAAGAATTATTAATCTCATTGAATATAGTATCACCTAATGGAATCTAAAAATATGTACCTGTAAGAAAATAAATATTTTAAATATTGTTTCTAGTTAAATTTAAATGTTGCTTGATAAATAATAAATTCGAAAGGGAAATATGACTATTTGATATTAGAAGCATATTTATATACGTGGCCATTACTCCAAAATGATTCCAAGTCGTAATATGCTCTTTCGTTTGGCTGAAGTACATTAATTATTAATTCACCATAGTCAAGTAGTGCCCATTTTGCTTCGGCTATTCCTTCCCTGCGAAGGGGTAATCGATTTGCCTCTTCTTTTAGCTTGTTTTCTACTGATTTTATAATTGCTTTTACATTTACATCCGATAAGCCTTCCGAAACTAATATCCAATCAGTTAAGCTTGAAACTTCATCAACCCGTATTAATTGAATATTCTTGGCTTTCCGGTCATCACAGGCTTCCGCTGCTAATTCTGCAAGTTTTTCACTATCCATATACATTTTCACTTGTAACTGATTGTTCAGATCCCTCTTGCTGTGCTAATTCTGCCCTAGCTTTCTCAGCACTTTTGCGTAAAGCTTCAAGTCTATCTTCATAGAAAGAACGTTTTTTCTTTTTTCTTGTCTTTTCTACTATTTCTTTAAGTGCTCCTCCAAGACTTTTGTAAGCATTAGGGACACTATATCCAAACCTGCATGCTAAATCTATCGCTCTTTCATCTGCATAAATTGCATCTTGTAGCCGTTTTTCAGAATTATTTTTTAAGTAAAGGCGGTAGCCCGCAAAGCCAGATAAACCTAGTGCCATTAAAAGTAATAAGCCATCTTGTACCCATAATTCACCAATAGCTCCTCCTAGACCAATAGCTAGGGCTGCCATCTCCCAACCATCTCTGGGAATGGTGTCATTTTGTATGCGTCCAACTTCATGCCAGAAAAGCAAATTCCTGTGGTCTTGAGCGAAATTGTCCCATTCGTCCAGATCTATTTGAATTTCCACTTCGTCACGTCCAATTTCTTCAAGGGTTATTAATGGAGGATCTACCGCTACAGCGGCCTCCACGAACACCCAGCTTTGATTCTCTGGAGGCAGCAACCCTTTAAGGCGCTGAAGTTCGCTCATGGTCTGGAAAGCTCCTGTCAAAAGATTTGGCAAGAATGGTGCAGTAGTTTCATAGTTTACTAAGTATTCTGCAAAGAGATACTTGTGAAGTC
The DNA here is from genome assembly GCA_003280295.1 of Prochlorococcus sp. AG-363-C20. GTDB lineage: Bacteria > Cyanobacteriota > Cyanobacteriia > PCC-6307 > Cyanobiaceae > AG-363-K07. The sequence goes on from QCFI01000005.1 coordinate 67,589, forward strand.
AGTTGAGATCACAATCGTTTTTTAACGCACATGCCCCGGCGTACTGACTTGCGTCGAATTCTTTTGCTTGGATCTGGTCCAATAGTGATCGGACAAGCTTGTGAATTTGACTATTCCGGAACACAGGCTTGCAAAGCCTTGCGAGCAGAGGGTGTTGAGGTCGTTTTGGTGAATTCCAATCCAGCTTCAATTATGACCGATCCTGAGATGGCTGATCGAACATATATTGAGCCACTTACAGCTGATGTGGTGGCTCGTGTAATTGAGAAAGAAAAGCCTCAGGCGTTGTTGCCTACAATGGGAGGACAAACTTCTCTTAATATTGCTGTTGAACTCGCAGAAAATGGAATCCTTGAGAAATTTGGAGTCGAATTAATAGGAGCTGATCTTAAAGCAATTCGGAAAGCAGAAGATCGTTTGCTGTTTAAAAAGGCAATGGAGAGTATTGGATTAAATGTTTGTCCTTCTGGAATTGCCTCCTCTATAGAAGAGGCAATTCTTGTTGGAAAAAAAATAAATTCTTTTCCTAGAATTATTAGACCCGCATTTACTCTTGGAGGAAGTGGTGGTGGTATTGCTTATAACATAGAGGAATTCAATTCTATATGTAAGACTGGTTTAGAAGCTAGTCCCACAAACCAGATTCTTATTGAAAAGTCTCTTTTAGGTTGGAAAGAATTTGAACTTGAAGTTATGAGAGATTTAGCAGATAATGTAGTAATTGTTTGCAGTATAGAAAATGTTGACCCTATGGGAGTTCATACAGGAGATTCTATAACTGTAGCACCTGCACAAACTCTTACTGACAAAGAATATCAAAGACTTAGAGATTATTCTATAGCTATAATTAGAGAGATTGGGGTAGAGACAGGTGGAAGTAATATTCAATTTGCAATCAACCCAAATGATGGAGAAGTAATTGTTATAGAGATGAATCCAAGAGTAAGTAGGTCTTCAGCACTTGCAAGTAAAGCAACTGGATTTCCTATCGCTAAGATTGCTGCATTGCTTGCTATTGGCTATACACTAGACGAAATAATTAATGATATTACTGGAAAAACACCGGCTTGTTTTGAACCTACAATTGATTACATTGTTACTAAAATTCCACGCTTTGCTTTTGAGAAATTTAAGGGTAGTTCTCCGATTTTAAATACTTCAATGAAGTCAGTAGGAGAAGCTATGGCAATAGGAAGATGTTTTGAAGAATCTTTCCAAAAAGCAATACGATCTTTAGAAATTGGATATTCAGGGTGGGGTTGTGACCGTCCAGATCAAATCATAAATAGCTTAGAACTTGATAATTTATTGAGAACTCCGTCCCCAGAAAGAATCATTGCTATTAGAGTTGCAATGATACAAGGCAAGACTAATGATGAAATATACTCATTAACTAAAATAGATAAATGGTTTTTATCAAAACTTAGAAATTTAATAAATTTGGAGCAAACTTATTTAACTCGTAAAGAATTAAATGATTTAGAACCAACTATTCTATTTGAACTAAAAAAAACATGGATTCTCTGATCTTCAAATAGCTTGGGCTACCAAATCTAATGAATTTAATGTCAGGAAACTTCGAACTGAAAATTCTATAAAACCAGTATTCAAAACAGTAGATACTTGTGCAGCAGAGTTTGCATCTAATACTCCTTATCATTATTCAACCTATGAACTACCGATCCGAAAAATTAATAGCATGAATGTAATAGAAGATCTGAACATTCAGAATGAAATTGAAAGGGTATATCAAAAAAAATTGATGATACTAGGTGGAGGACCAAATAGAATTGGTCAAGGTATAGAGTTTGATTATTGCTGTTGCCATGCATCATTTGAAGCTCAGAAAGATGGATATTTGACGATTATGATGAATAGTAATCCTGAGACAGTTTCAACTGATTATGATACAAGCGATAGGCTATATTTTGAACCATTGACTCTTGAAGATGTTTTAAATGTCGTAGAGGAAGAACAGCCGGACGGAATAATAGTCCAATTTGGAGGACAGACACCTTTGAAATTATCTATGCCTCTCCTTCATTGGCTAGAAAACCCTTCAACATCAATTTCGAATACGGCTATTTTAGGAACCTCACCAAGATCTATTGATCAAGCAGAAGATAGAGAGCTTTTTGAACGAATCCTTACCAAATTAGATATTAGGCAACCTAAAAATGGGATAGCTAGAACTAAAGAAGAAGCTTATGCAATAGCAGAACGAATTAAATACCCTGTAGTTGTTAGACCTTCTTATGTTCTTGGTGGAAGAGCTATGGAAGTTGTTTTTGATCAGGCTGAGTTAAATCGTTATATGTCTGAAGCCGTAAAAGTAGAACCTAATCATCCGGTACTGATTGATCAATACCTTGAAAATGCTATAGAGGTAGATGTAGATGCTCTTTGCGATTCTGAAGGAACTGTTGTGATTGGTGGACTTATGGAACATATTGAACCAGCAGGTATTCATTCAGGTGATTCTGCATGTTGTCTACCAACTGTCTCACTTGGAAGTGAGGCCCTTAATACAATTAGAAACTGGACAAAGAAATTAGCCTTAGAACTTAAAGTTAGAGGTTTGATTAATTTACAGTTTGCAGTACAAAAAGATTTCTCCGGAGTTGAGAAGGTCTTTATAATTGAGGCCAATCCAAGGGCTTCAAGAACAGTTCCTTTTGTCTCTAAAGCTACTGGAGTTCCGTTGGCACGAATAGCTACAAGTCTTGCTACTGGCAAAACTTTGAATCAAATCGGTCTTTTCAAAGAGCCGATACCACCAATGCAAACAGTTAAAGAGGCAGTTTTACCATTTCGAAGGTTTCCTGGAGTTGATAGTGTTCTTGGTCCAGAGATGCGATCTACTGGAGAAGTAATGGGATCGGCACCAGGTTTTGGCATGGCATATGCTAAATCCGAGCTTGCTGCTGGAGAAGCGCTGCCTACTTCTGGGATCGTTTTTCTTTCAACTCATGATCGAGATAAACCAGCATTGACATCGGTTGGTAAAAAATTAATCGACTTAGGTTTTGATCTTGTGGCTACCTCAGGGACTGCTAGATCACTAAGCGAAGCAGGTTTAAAAGTTGAAAGGGTCTTAAAGGTACATGAAGGAAGACCAAATATTGAAGATCTAATTCGTTCTGGACAGATTCAATTAGTAATTAATACACCAATTGGCAGACAAGCAACTCATGATGATAAGTATCTTCGTAGAGCTGCTTTAGATTATTCAGTGCCAATATTAACTACTTTGGCTGGCGCTAGGGCAGCTGTTGAAGGGATTAGTTCTCTGCAATCTCAATCTATAACTATTGCAGCTTTGCAGGACATACATTCGTGATTGAGAATAATTTCAATCGAGGAGATGATTGCAAGGAGAAATTTAGATCTGCCTATGAAAATCGTTATACCTGGCCTCCAGAATTCACTGGTTATAAGGGAATATGTAGTTTGGAAAATGAAAATAGGATTATAAAAGGCTTTTTTGAGTTGGGTAAAAACTTAAAAGTAAATGTTTATGAAATAGATGATGAAATTGTAAAGGATTCTATATCAAAACAATTATGGGAAGTTGGGATCCATAGGGTTAGACGTAGTTTTGAAGATACTCATGGACTAAATAATTTTACTGTAGGTAGCAATAATGAAGCTGGTATGGAAGTAATCGTTAGTGGAAAAAATATTGGTGATCGTTATAGGATCAGAGATAATGTTGTCACCATGGTATACCGGCATATACATGAAACTTTGATAACAATTTATACACATAGTGTCATAAATACTGGTCAAGGTTATTTGAGCGAGTCATATACAAGTCAATACAGTGATCCCATAACAGGAATCCCAAAAAGTGCTAAGAGTCATTTCACGGATACCTTTGTTCCTTTATATAAAAATGGGCCTTGGGTTTTATCAAGAAGAACCATTAAGACAGAAAAACATTTAGAAACTTCTGAATCAAAGAGGACATACTCCTTTTTAGATTTAAAAAAGGTTATTTAGTTGTTGCAAGCATCTTGCCCCTGTGAGAACATCGTGGGCAGTTTGCTGTCATTTATTAGTGGTCTTGCATAACATAGACATTCTCAACAAAAATTTATTTGCTCAAACCCCGGTGGAGATTGGGAAAGTTGTTCAGCTTATAAATAATCCTTTAAATAATTTTGCCTGGGGTTGGCCAACAGTAATTCTTATAGCTCTGACTGGAATAGTCATGATGGTGGGCCTGTCTTTCATGCCATTATTACGCATTCCATATGGACTGAAAATATTGCTTAAGCAGCCTTCTGGGAGTAATGAAAAAGGCGATATAAGTCCATTTGAGGCATTAATGACGTCACTTTCTGCAACTATTGGAACGGGTAATATTGCGGGAGTAGCAGCAGCAATAGCCGTTGGTGGACCTGGGGCAATTTTCTGGATGTGGTTAATAGCGATTTTTGGGATAGCAACTAAATATGCAGAAGGTGTTCTTGCTGTTCATTACAGAGAAATTGACTCTCTTGGTAATTATGTAGGGGGACCTATGTATTACATCAAGAATGGCCTTGGCAGCAGATGGGCATGGCTAGGAGCTCTATTTGCATTCTTTGGGATGTTTGCAGGTTTTGGTATAGGTAATGGAGTTCAGTGTTTTGAAGTTTCAAGTGCTCTTGCCTTAGCAGGTATTCCAAGACTTTTTACAGGTTTCATTTTAGGGATCCTTGTTTTTTCTGTGATTATTGGAGGAGTTAAACGTATAGCGAAGGCGGCTTCTGCAATTGTTCCTTCGATGGCATTACTTTATGTTTTAGCTTGTTTGATGATCCTTTTAAGTAATTTTTCTGAGGTTCCAGCAGCTTTTGGAATTATTTTTTCTAATGCTTTTACAGGTAAGGCAGCAGCGGGAGGAACAGTTGCGCAGGTTGTTCTTATGGGTTTTAAAAGGGGTATTTTTTCGAATGAGGCAGGTCTAGGTAGTGCTCCTATAGCGCATGCTTCTGCAAAAACAAATGATCCAGTTAGACAAGGAATAATAGCAATGCTTGGAACTTTTATTGACACTATTCTGATATGCACAATGACAGCTTTAGTAATTATTACTACTGGCGCTTATCAAACAGGAGAATCAGGTGCTGATCTTTCTATTGCAGCATTTAATACTGCCATCCCTGGATCAGGATGGATAGTTTTAGTTGGTCTGGTTGTTTTTGCTTTTACTACAGTTCTTGGATGGAGCTTTTATGGTGAACGCTGTACTGAATATCTATTTGGAATAAAAGCTATTCTTCCTTTTCGATTCACTTGGGTTGCTGTTGTTGTTATTGGATCAGTAGCTGGAGATAGAGGAATTGTTTGGGCTATTGCTGATACTTTAAATGGATTGATGGCGCTTCCTAATTTGATAGCACTCCTTCTACTTTCCGGGACTGTCTTTAGGTTTTCTAAAAATTATCGATTTTGAATAAAGGTGTTTTGAAGTTTTAGTTATTTGAGGGCATTGGAGCTATTCCTTTTAGCTTTTGATTTAATTGTGCAGCCATTGTTTGTCGGCCAACTGCCAAGACCTTCAATGTGTCTTCATGCATACGCAGTTGAGCGTCAGCAACCTGCATGCCACGTACAAGTTCTTTGAGGTCATCAGGTAAAGCGTTTAAGTCATACCGCTTGCCTTCAAAAGTAAGGACTGGCTCATTCTTCTTTGTTGACGAATCAGACATTGGCTTTAAGAGTGGTATGTATAAGAGGTTCTATCTTCAGGTAAATATTCATGGCTAAGAACCAGCAATGCTTAATGAATCGTTGTAAGGATAACAATTCTTCAATTTGTTATTGCCTGATTAGTTGTCTTGAACAGAGTTCGCTGTAACGACCCTTCCTGCGCATAAGTTCATCATGATTACCCATATCACAAATAACACCTTTATCTATCACGATAATTTGATCCGCTTCTTGTACCGTCGATAGCCTATGAGCAATGATTAGAACAGTTCTATTTTTCATAGCCTGACTCAGGCCTAATTGAACAGCAGCTTCTGCTTCCGCATCTAATGCACTTGTTGCTTCATCAAGCAACAGGACTGCTGGATCACCAAGAACAGCTCTGGCAATAGCAATTCTTTGTAGTTGTCCCCCTGAAATATTTGTTCCTCTTTCTTCCAGTTGTGTTTGATATCCATCTGGCATTTCCATTATGAAGTCATGTGCATTAGCAACAGTTGCTGCTTTTATTACATTTCTTTTGGTTGTATTACGTCCAAACTTTATAGCGTCTTCTATAGTTCCTGAAAACACAGTAATTCTTTGGGGTACTATAGCTAATTCCTTTCTTAAATCACTTGATTTAAGTTTAAATAGGTCATGCCCATCAAGAAAAAGTCTTCCTTTTTGAGGTTTTAAGAATCTCAATAACAGGGAGAAGATCGTACTTTTACCTGCTCCAGAAGGGCCTACTAACGCAACGACTTGTCCTGGAGAAATATCTAAATTTAGGTTAATTAATGTTTTCTTTGTAGGTTCATATGAAAACGTGACATTTTCAAGAATTATTTTTCCTCTTGCTTTGGTTAATTTTTCATAATTAGAAGAATCTTCTTGTTCAATGGGCTCTTGCTCTATTGCCCTAAGACGTTTTAAAGATGCTTGACCTTGTTGGAATTCATTAAAATTTGTTGTTAAATGACTTATAGGATCAATTAGCATTAAGAGTGCTGCAATGAAACTACTAAAGCCCTGAGATGTTTGCCCTCCACTCTGTATTCTAGCTGCGCCAATGGCTAAAATTGCCAGGATTCCACTTGCTTCTATAAATCCAATTACAGGATGTTGAAGAGCTAAAAGCTTTAGAGTTCGATATTTTGCATTACGGTGAAGTTCAATCTCTTGATTAAATTTATTCAGCATCCAATCTTCAGCTGCGTAGGCTCTTATTAATGGTAACCCTTGGATGGCTTCTCCAAGTAATCCAGCTAAATCACTAACTTTCTTTTGGCTTCTTTCTGCTGCAATCATTACTTTTTCACCAAACTTACTTACTAATATTGTTACCAATGGTGCAAGAAAAAGGGTCGCAAGTGAAAGTTGCCAGTCAATAAATAGCATATAACCAAAAACTGCTATTAATTGTAAAAAACATGGGGTAGTATCTTGTATTGTTTTGTAGATAACTTCTCCAACACGATCGGCATCCTCTGTTAACCTATAAGTAATATCTCCTGTTGAAAGCTTTTCAATCGCTCTTAACTCTATTTTTTGTAGTTTGATAAAGATTTCAGTACGAAGATCCTGACTAATTCTTAATGCTGGTCTAGCTAAAATAGTATCTTGCCCAAACTGAGCAACTTTTTGTATAAGAAAAACTATTAAGGCTAAAACTATTACCTGAGAAACCCTAATAAGGTCACCATCACCAATCTTTGGAATCAATTCACCTGCGAGCCAAGCAAGTACTGGCCAACAAGCCACATAGATCAACATGCAGCAACCTCCCCAGATCAATTGTCTGAGGTGAGGCTTTAAAAGTGGAAGCAGTCTTCTGAAGCCAGCTTCTGATTGAGAAAACATTTAGTCAAACTATCAGTGTTGTTAAACCTTCTTTTTTTAATGAAGCTAGATCAATTCTTAA